>DASUFI010000360.1:0-6368 GCA_036274635.1 Planctomycetota bacterium | reverse complement strand
AGCCGGTGAGCAGCCGCTGCGCCGCGTCGAGGCCGATGACCGGCCCGACGAGCTCACGGCTGTGGTGCGTGCACACCACGAGCACGGTCGGCTCGTCCTCGTCCACCGCCGCGTGGTCCGAGATGCGCAGCGCATGCAGATGGCGGCCCTCGAAGGTGGGCGGCAGGCCGTACTTTGCCGTGAGGTCCACGAGCACGCACAGGTCGGGATGCACGGCGGCCAGCACGGCGAGCTGCGCGTCGATCTGCGCAAGCGTCGGGTAGCCGGAGGGCGTCGAGCCATCGGCCGTGGGCGGCTGCTCGGCCTGGATGTCGTCGTACGGTCGGCCGCGCGCGAGGACCTCGGGCGCGAAACCCGCCGCCGTCAGCGTCGCCAGCTCCTCCGGCGTGACGATGAGCTGCAGCGCGCCTCCGGGCGCGAGGTCGGGCAGGACGTCGTAGCCGTCGGAGAGCAGGCGCGCGGCGGTGGCTTGCGGGTCGGACGAGGGCAGCGCGATCAGCGCGGACGTCTGCGACGGAGCGAGCGGCGCCAGCGCGAGAGAAGCGAGCAGGACGAGGGCGCGGCGTTCGGGGGGAACCACGGCTCAGAGCCTACCTGCCGCAGCGTGCGAACGCCGTGTCACTCTCACCACGCCTCGCGACGTTGAGCCTCCGCACCGGCAGCCCCGACGGACGCCGAGATCCGCCGCGCGCCGTGAACCGAAGCGTCGCATGGGCGACGCAGGTGTGACGCTTGAGTTCCGGAACACGCGCAATTCGAACACCCCGCGACCGAAGCGTCGCATCGGCGATGCACGTGCGTCGCTTCAGGTCGAGCTGGACGGACCATGCCCGGCACGACTCCACCCCGCACGGCCCGCCCGCAGCCCAACGTCGCGTCGGCCTACGGCCTCCGCTCCAGCGCCGCCCGCAGCGTCTTCACGTGCGCCGCCTCCGGCTCCCCGAGACGCTCGAGCGGCGGCAGCGCCAGCGCCGCCAGCTCCTCGGCGCGGTCCCACGCCTCCGCCTTCGCGAACAGCAGGGCCAGCGCCGCTGCGCTGCGCGCCGTGGCCGGGTGCTCGTCTCCGCAGCGCCGGCGCAGGAGCTGCCAGGCCTCGGTCTCGGCCGAGAGCGCCTCCGCGCCGCGGCCGCGCGCCAGCTCCAGCAGCGAGAGGTCGTGCAGCGTGGAGGCCAGGGCCGGGTCGTCGGGCGGCAGCAGGCGCCGCTGCAGCTCCAGCGCGCCCGACACCAGCCGGTGCGCCTCCTCGACGTCGCCGCCGGAGTCCAGCAGCGCGACGCCCAGGTTCAGCATGCTCTCGGCCACCACGGCCTTGCTCTCGCCGTACAGCGCGCGGCGGCGCTCGAGCACGTCGTGCAGCAGCGGCAGCGCGGCGGCCGGGTCGCGCTTGCTGGCGTTGACGGCCAGGTTGGCGAGGTTGGTGGCCACGGGCGCGCTGCGCTCGCCGGCCTCGCGGCGGTTGATGTCCAGCGCCTCGCGCAGCGCGGCGTCCGAGTCGTCGAGGCGCCCCTGGCGGCTGAGCGCCGCGCCCAGCAGGTTGAGGCACTCGGCCAGCTCGGCGCGCAGCTCGGGATGCTGCCGCGCGAGGTCGGCGCCGCCGCGCGCCTGGAGCTCGGCGGCCGACGCGTCGCCCAGGTTCAGCCAGGTGTTGGCGATCATCTCGTGCAGGTCCAGCGCGGCCTGCGGGTCGTCGGCGAGGCGGTCCAGCTCGCGGCCGCTGCGCTCGAGCCACTCGCGCACGGTCACGTCGCCGCCTTCGCGCGCGGGGTCGGGCGCGGCGGCCATGCCGAGGAGGAAGTCGTTGAGGCGCTCGGTGCGTGCGGCAGCGCGCTCGGCGCGCTCGGCCTGCCGGGCGATGCGGCTGTTGGCCACGAGCAGCCCCAGCGGCACGCCCACGGCGATGACGGCCGCGAGCCCGGCGGCCGTGGCCAGCGCGCGATCGCGGCGCAGGGCCCGCAGCACCCGCAGCGGCGCGGGCACGGGCCGCGCGCGCACGGGGCGCAGCTCGAGGAAGCGGCGCAGGTCGGCGGCCAGCTCGCCGGCGGAGGCGTAGCGTCGCGCGGGATTCTTCTCCAGCGCGCACAGCACCACCGTCTCGAGGTCCCGCGGCACCTGCGGGTTCACGCGGCGCGGCGGTGGCGGGTCGCGCGTGGCCACGCGCCGCAACGTCTCGGCGGCGTTGGGCCCCTCGAAGGGCCGCTGCAGCGTGAGCAGCTCGTAGAGCGTGGCGCCCAGCGAGAAGACGTCGCTGCGGCCGTCCACCTCCTCGCGCCGGCCGGCGATCTGCTCGGGCGCCACGTAGGCGGGCGTGCCAGTGAAGTCGCCGGTCAAAGTGAGCGTGGCCTCGTCATCCACGCGCGCGAGGCCGAAGTCGAAGAGCAGCGCGCGGCCGTCGGCGCGCACGAGGATGTTGCTGGGCTTCACGTCGCGGTGCACGACGCCGGCCTCGTGCGCGTGCTGCAGGGCCTCGGCCACGTCCAGCACGAGGCGGCAGGCGGCCTCGACGTAGGCTGTGCCGCGCGTCTGCAGCGGCACGGACGCGGCCGCGTCGGAGAGGTGCGCGCTGTCCAGGCGCTCGGCGGCGAGGCGCAGGGCGCGCAGCGCGGCGATGACGTCCGCCAGCGTGCGCCCCTCCACCCACGCCATCGCGAACCACGGCACGCCGTTCTCCTCGCCGCTCTCGAGGATGGGGACGATGTGCTCGTGATCCAGCGCCGCCACCGCCCGCACCTCGCGGCGGAAGCGCTCCATGGCGCGCGGCGAGGCGGCGAGGCGCGAGGGCAGGGCCTTGAGCGCGACCGTGCGGCCGTCGCGCGTGTCCCGGGCGAGGTGCACCACGCCCATGCCGCCGCGGCCGAGCGGGCGGAGCAACACGTAGGGACCCACACGGCCGTGGCCCAGCAGGCCCATCTCGCGCAGCGCGCCGAGGCGCTCGCGCAGCGCGTCGGCCAGCTCGGGGTGCGCATGGCACACGGCATCCACGGCCGCGTCCCCCTCCACCTCCAGCCGCGAGGCACACTCGGCCACCAGCAGGCCCAGCGGCGAGAGATCCTCCGCAGGCGCCGTGGCGCCTTCGGCCGGGGGATCGGGCTGCGGGCACATGGGACCTCCTTACCGCAACATACCGTGACGCGCGGCCCCTGCGTCACGCGGCAACAGCAACTCTGCGCGCATGGCGCTGTAGACTGCAGGTCCCCCCGGCAGTGCCCCCGATGGCCGACAAGCCGCCCGCTCCCCGCGATCCCGACGATTTCCCCGTCGACGAGCTGATCGCCCAGCACCTGCCCGGCCTGCGCGCCTACGTCGCCGGGCGCGTCGACCGCCTGGTGCACGCCAAGGAGAGCAACGCCGACATCGTGCAGTCGGTGTGCCGCGAGGTGCTCGAGCACATAGCCCGCTTCGAGCACCGCTCCGAGGCGGGCTTCAAGCAGTGGCTCTACCGCACCGCCGAGCGCAAGATCATTGACCGCTACCGCTACTACACCGCCGACAAGCGCGACGCCGCGCGCGAGGTGCCGCCGCTGCCCGCGGGCGACGCCTCCGAGGACGCCGACATCCTGGCGCTCGCGCTGCGCGACGCGCACGGCGGGCGGCCCACGCCCAGCCACGAGGCCATCGCGCGCGAAGAGCTGCTGCGCACCTCGCGGGCCTTCGAGGGGCTGCCGGCGGTCTACCGCGAGGTCATCCTGCTCTCGCGCGTGCATGGCTTGCCGCACGCGGAGATCGCGAAGCGGCTGGGGAAGAGCGAGGGGGCGGTGCGGAACCTGCTGTACCGCGGGCTCGGCGCGCTGACGGATCGCCTGGCGGCGGGCGCGGCGGGCGGCGTGCCGCACGAGGCAGCGAGCGACGAGACGCCTCCGCCGGGTGTGGTGCGGAGAAGATCCGCGGGCTGAGATCGCGGCCCGCCGTTGGTCGGCGGGGCGGCGATCGGTTCAATGGCCGCGACACGCGTCCCCGTAGCTCAGTTGGATAGAGCATCGGTTTTCTAAACCGACGGTCGCAGGTTCGAGTCCTGCCGGGGACGCCAACTCGAGGTGTAGCCCGCGCGCTGTCGAAGCTCGCGCGCCTGCGCGGCTCCCCGCGCGACGCATAGCCTTGCGCGCGGTTCGCAGGTCGGCCGCAGAGACACCGACAGGAGGCTCATGACCATCGCGCCGTTCGCGCTCCCAGCTCGCTTCGTGGCGTTGTCGCTGACCCTGCTCGCGGCCTCGGCGGCCGCGCAGGTCGTCCACGTGCCAGGCGACTTCCCTACGCTCGCCTCTGCGGTCGCGGGGGTGCCGGCCGACGCCGTCATCGTCGTGCACGGCGGCACCTGGCCTCCCATCACGCTCACGCAGCCTGTCACCATCGTCGGCTCGCCTCAAGTCACGATCGACAACACGGACGCGCCCGACCTGCCCAACCCGTTCAGCCTCGTCGCGAGCATCACGCTGGAGGGCGTGGGCTTCGGCCGCGTCACGCTCGAGAACGTGCGCACCTGGGGCTTCGCGGACGGAGGGCTCTTCAGCTCGTCGGGCGAAGGCATCCTCGGCGGCGGCTTCGCCGAGCTGCACCTCGTCGACTGCGACGTGCAGCCGGCACAATGGGTCCTGCTGACCGGGCAGGCGCAGGGCGCGGACGCGATCGCCGTCGACGTCCCCTACGTGCTCGTCGAGCGCTGCACCATCATCGGCGGCCTGTCGGACACCGACGATTGCGACTATCCCTCGAACCCCAGTGGCGGCGCGGCGATGCGCATGCCGGGCGGCACGATCGCGGTGCTGGATTCCGTCGTGACCGGCGGCCGCGGGCCGATCATGTGCTTCAGCGCGGGCCACTGTCCCGGCGGGCCGCTGCCGGATTCCGACGGCGGGGCCGGCATCGTGGCGCACACCGTGCTGCCCGCGTCGAGCACGATCACGGGCGGCAAGGGTCAGCCGGTGACCTGCGGCTCCGCCCTGGTGGGCACGGAGCCTGACGGCCCCGCGATCGTGGCGGACGTGGTCACGGATCTCGGCAGCGCGCTCGGCTCGTCGGGCGGCGCCGTGCTCGGCGCGGGCTGGACGCTGAGCTGGAGCACGTCGCCCGGCGCCGCGCTGCTGGCCTTCGGCACGCCGAGCACGCCGCCGCTGGATCTCGGGGACAAGGGCTTCCTCTTCCTCGACGCCAGCACGCTGCACCTGCTGGTGGTCGCGGGCGGCATGGCGGGCTTGTCGTCGACGCTGCCGGCGACGGCGGGGCTCGCGGGGATGGAGTTCGGCGTGCAGATCTACGACGTGGCGAGCAAGCAGTTCACGCGGCCGGTGGTGGCGGTGCTGAGGCCTTGAGGCGGCCCGCGCTGCGCGCGCCTCCGTAGCACAGTTGGCTAGAGCATCGGTTTTCTGAAACCGACGGTCGGAGAGTCGATTCCTCCCGGGGACGCCAAGCACCCCGATTGTGACCGGTTTCGCGCCTCGACGACGCATGAGTCATGGACCGGCTTCCTTGCGCCTCGCAGGACCGAGCCTGGCGCGTAGAGACTGGTGATCGAGGGAGTTCGATGATTGACCGTAGGCCTTCTGCTGGAAGGATTTCGCTGTGGCTTGCTGTCGGCACAGTCGTCGTGCTCGCGGTCGCCATCATGATGGGCTGGCTGGCGCGCAGGGACATTGACGAGGCCACGACCACTCCGACGCCTGCGATCGGTGAGATCTCCGTCGAGCCCGCGTTGCCGCCTCCCGCTGCGGATCCGGTTGTCGCCGCGGCCGACGCAGAACCGGTCCCCCTTGCCGTCCCTCCTCAGGCTCCGCGTTTTCCGCCGCCCAAGCAGGTCGGACCGATTCCCGAGGCCATCGACGTCACGGTGATCGACTCGGACGACCATCCGGTCGCGAACGCCGAGGTGCTGATGCGCTCCACCATCTCGGACGAATCGGCAGCGAGGCTCGAAGAGCTCGGGAAGCTCCTGAAGGATCCGCACGCTGACCCGGCGGCGACACGCAAGCTGCTCGACGAGATCACCAAGACTGACGATCGGCCGGCGGGTACGACGTGGGAGTCACCCTCTGCGAGGTACCTGACCGACGAGCAGGGTCGCTGCCGAGTTCCGCTGCGCTTTGGCGCAGGAGAGATCTACGCATCTCGCGATGGCGTGGGCACCTCAGGCGTCTGGAAGCCTGCCCGATTCGAGCACGATCCAGATGCCCCCTCTGATCCCACGGCATTCCGGCATGCCTGGGACAGCGCGGTGATCCTGAAGCTCCTGCCACACGCCACACTGACCGGAATTGCTGTCGGCGCGGACGGCACGCCACTGGCGGGAGCCCTCGTTTCGGTCGGTCACTCGTTCTCGAATGGGCGCGAGGTCGAGACCAAACCGCGAGAAGTGGAACCGGCCGAGACCGACGAGAACG
>DASUFI010000359.1:0-15820 GCA_036274635.1 Planctomycetota bacterium | reverse complement strand
CGGCGGTGCAGGAGCTGCACCGCCGCGCGTGCCTCGCGCTGGGCGCCCGTTTGCGCCGGCGGCTCGCCGGCTGAGCCGCCGTCGTCCGCCCGATCAGGCGACCGGACGCCTCGCGCAGCTCGCCCTCAGCCGACGTCCATGCGCTGGTCGCGGTCGTCGTGGCGATCCCCTCGGAGCTGGCGTCCCCGGCCCGGCGCCGGCCGGTTTCGCTCGCTCACGTCGCCACGACGGAGGTGCCCTCGACCGGGGCCGAGCAGCTATCCTCGCCCCCGGGATGGCTGATCAACGAACCCGCCGCAAGTACCTGCTGATCCTGCTGGGCGTGGTCTTTGCGGTCGTCGTCTGGGCCGCGATCGCGCCCGCCGACCGGCCCACGTGGGTGCTCGAGAACGCGCTCTTCGTGGTCGGCCTCGCGATCCTGCTCGCGAGCTACCGCTGGCTGCCCCTCTCGCGCGTCTCCTACACACTCATCGCCATCTTCATGTGCCTGCACGAGGTCGGCTCGCACTACATGTATGCCGGGGTGCCCTACGACTCGTGGTGCCAGTCGCTGTTCGGCTTCTCGCTCGACGCCGTGTGCGGCTTCGAGCGCAACATGTACGACCGCTTCGTGCACTTCTCCTACGGCCTGCTGCTGGCCTATCCGCTGCGCGAGGTCGTGCTGCGCATCGCCGACGTGAAGGGCTTCTGGGGCTACTTCCTGCCGCTCGACGTGACCATGAGCACCTCGATGCTCTACGAGCTCATCGAGTGGGGCGCGTCGCTGGTCTTCGGCGAGAACACCGGCATGGCCTATCTGGGCACGCAGGGCGACCCGTGGGACTCGCACAAGGACATGCTGCTCGCGAGCCTGGGCGCGCTGATCTCGATGCTCGTCACCGCGCTGATCAACTGGCGCACCCAGCGCGACTTCGGGCGCGAGTGGGCCGAGAGCCTGAAGGTCCACCACCCGCGGCCGCTGGGCGAGGAGGCACTCGCGCGGAGGGCCAGGCGGGCGAAGTGAGCGCCGCCGGCTCGACTCCGCCGTCGCGCGGTCGATGCCAGCGTTCGCCGGACGCCTGCGCATGGCCTCCGTCGCGACGCACGCCTCGCACGCGACGCAGAGTGCGGTCGCCGTAGCGACGGACAACTTTCAGCCGTGACACCGGCCGCTGGCCGAGGTTAGGGCTATCCGCGAAGATGTCTGCTCTCGCCGGAGGTCTGGCCATGATCTCGCACCTCCCCCGCGCGACCTTGCTGGCGCTGCTCCTGTGCGGCGCGCTCTCCGCCCAGAAGCCTCCGGCCCCCGCGCCGACACCGCCACCCGGAACGCCTGCGCCGGGGACGCCAGGCACGCCCGCGCCGGCGACGCCTCCGGAAAAGACACCGCCTGCGCCTCCGGCCGAGAAGGCGCCGCCGCCCGCTGCGCCCGTCGCGCCGCCGCCCCGCGCGCAGACCTTCGCGCCGACGATGAGTCCTTCAGGGCCCGTGGGTCCGCTGCCCGTCTTCCTGCCCACGCCGCGCGCCGCGGCTCGGGGCAGCGAGCTGATCGGCTCGGCCGTCGTGGACTTCGACGGTCGGCCGCTAGGCACCCTGGCCGACCTGGTCTTCCCCGGGTCGTCCGACACCATCGCCCTGGTGCGACGCGAAGACGGCACGCTCGCCTGCGTGCCAATGCGCAGGCTGCTCGCCCACCTGCGCAAGCCGTCCGCCGAGGGCGATGCGAAACCGGCCGTCCCCGCGCAGGTCGCGCCCACCGAGAGCGTGCAGACCTTCATCTTCAGCGAGAACCCGGGCCTGCTCGCCTCGGCGGAGGCGGTCTCGTCGGCCGCCGAGGTGGACGCGGCCGCGGTCCAGCGCGCGCGCAAGCACTTCCTCATCAGCGAGCCGGCGGCGCGGCAGGACGAAGGCGCCGCCGAGGAGCGCAAGCCCCTCGCGCTCGCCGATCTGCTGGGCGGCACGGTCAACGATGAGCGAGGCCGGCACGTCGGCAACGTGCTGGACGTCGCGGTGAACCTCAACCGCTCGCGGGCGTCCTACCTCGTCATCTCGACCAGTGGCCGCACCGGCCCCAGCGGCAGGCTGCACGGCGCGCCGCTCGATCTGCTCGCGCCTGGCGACGACAGCTCGCTCGTGCTGACGCTGACCGCCGAGACCGTGGGAGCGGCGCTGCGCGGGATCGACCTCGAGCGTCTTCCGCTGCAGGCCGATCTGCCCCACGCGCCGCGGGTGCCCGAGCCACCGCGGTCCTGATCGCGAGGGTGCGCCGCGGGCGCATTGGTCCCCGCTTTGCTTCAGCGAACTCCACGCGACGCGGCTCGCGCGAACACCGCCGCGCCCCGTGGAGGCTCGCATGGCCAACGCATCCAAGGACCAGGCACGCTCGACTCGCAAACGCCAGCGACCGGCCCAGTCGCAAGCACGTCAGCCCGGCCGGCAGCGCGCCATGCACCCGCAGCCGGTGAGCGTCTCGGCGCTCTACAAGGCCTCCGGAAAGCTGGCGGGAAAGGTGGCCTTGATCACGGGTGGCGACAGCGGCATCGGGCGCGCCGTGGCGGTCACCTTCGCCAAGGAGGGCGCCGACGTCGCCATCGCCTACCTGAACGAAGCGCGCGACGCCCGCGACACCGCGCGCCTGGTGGAGGCTGAAGGCCGCGCCTGCCTCCGTCTGCGCGGCGACCTGCGCCAGGAAGCCGCCTGCCGTCGCGCCGTCGAGCGCACGCTGGCGCACTTCGGTCGCCTCGACGTGCTCGTGAACAACGCCGCCGAGCAGCACGAGCAGCCGTCGATCGCGAGGATCTCATCCCACCAGCTGCTCGCCACTTTTCGCACCAACATCTTTGCCGCCTTCCATCTCACCAAGGCCGCGCTGCCCGCCCTGCGCAAGAGCCAGGGAACCATCATCAACACGACCTCGGTGACGGCCTATCGAGGCAGCCCCGAGCTCCTCGACTACTCGACCACCAAGGGCGCGATCGTGAGCTTCACGCGCTCGCTGGCGCTGCAGCTTGCGGACGAGGGCATCCGCGTCAATGCGGTCGCGCCGGGCCCCATCTGGACGCCGCTCATTCCCGCGACGTTCCGGCCCTCGAAGGTCGCACGCTTCGGCAGCGACGTGCCCCTGGGTCGGACGGGCGAGCCGGCGGATTGCGCGCCGTGCTACGTGTTCCTGGCGAATAGCGACTCGGCGTACATGACCGGCCAGGTGCTGCACCCGAATGGCGGAGAGATCGTGAACGGGTGAGGCGGGGGCACCTGTCGCAGGGTGACCCGCTCGAGTCGCCCGACTGCGATCCGCCGTACGACGGCCGCATCGTGAGGATCGAGGAGCAGGAAGTCACGTGCCGTTGGGGCGACAGTGAAGCGACGATCACGCCCAACCTTGGCAGCGACGGGATGGGCCAGCCGAACCGCCTCTTCCACGTGCCGCCCGAGGACGATCCCGCCGCCGCCGTGGCGATCACGCCGGCCGAAACGACCCAACTTCAGGAAGGCCACTGGATCATCGGCAGCCACGACCGCGAGCGCCTGGCTCAGGACGCGCTGCAGTTCCTGGACCAGGAGGTGAACGTCCGCACGATCACACCGGCGGGAGGCGGCTTCTCTTCGCTGCAGATCACCGAGGTCAAGCCGGGTTCACTGGCCGCGCAGGTCGGAGCGCAGGACGGCGATCGCATCCTCTCGATCAATGGCATGCCGATGAGCTCCCTCTCGGGCGCCGTGAACTGGTTCGATCAGAATCCCGGGCAATCGCAGTACGTCGTCGTGTACGAGCGCAACGGGAAGCAGGACTGCCTGACCTTCCACGTGAAGTGAGCCGGCTTCTTCCGAAGCTGTCAGGCTGATCGTCCGTCGGCGACGACTCCGACCGGCCTCGGCGCCGCGCTTGACGGAGAGCAGGCGCCCCCGGAAGGCCGCTTGTGACGCACCACAACCGAGGCGCCGCTGGCCGCGATCGACGGCGGCTGCTAGCGTGGCGAGCATGCTGTCGCTGCGCGGGTCCTGCCGCGTCGTCTCTCTGCTCGCGCTGCTCGCGAGCTGCGGCGATTCCGACGGCTCGGGCACGAGTTGGACGGTGCGCGTGCTGCACGAGTCCGCGCCCGCGGCCGACGAGGCCGCCACGGTCTTCTCCGACGAGCTGGACTCGCTCGACGGCTGGATGGTTCTCGTGCCGGGCGCCAAGGGCGCGATGAAGGTGGTGCCCGCCGCGAGCCGCGTGCGACCCGGCGGCTTGGTCCACGAGGCCGGTCGGGTCGTGCTGCCTGCAGGCGTGGCGCTGATGCGCCGCGTCGACATCGAGCAGTCCAGGGAGCACGCCTTCACGGTCCGGATGCGGGGAACGGTGGCGCAGGCCGGTGATCATTGTCCGAACCTGTTCTTCCTGAAGGCCACCACGCCTTCGGGAGCCAGCTTCTTCGACTCGCCGCTGCCCCGTCGCGAGGAGTTGGCCGCGCTGGCCGAGGAGCTTCGCGACGGGGCGGCCGGCACGAGCGCCGTCTGGCGCGATCCGGTGGACGAGCAATCGTTCGCGCAGGCCCGCTGGCTGGGATGGACGAGCGCCGAGGTCGCGGGCGGCTCCTCGCGGATGCTGGTGATCGCCGCCCTGGACCGACCGCTCGAAGTCGACCGCGTGCAGCTCACGATGACCCCGCGACTGAATCGGGGCTCGGACTCGGGCACGGAGGTGGCGACAGCGAGCGACGGCGTCGTGATCGAGCGCGTCAAGCTCGGCGGCGACGCCCGCATGTCGGCGGTCGTGCCGGCGGGACGGAGGCTCAGCGTGCCGCTCGAGGTGCCGCCCGGCGCCGTCGACCTGGCGCTGGGAGTCGGCCCCGATCCGGCTGCGGCCGCGCTCGCCGGTCCGGGCGGCAGCCGGTGGCGCGTCGCCGTGCAGCCGGGCGATCGGACCCTCGGGGAGGGCAGCCTGACGCCGCCGGGCGACGGGCAGCCGGCACGCTTCACCGATCAGCTGCTGGCCTGGCCGCAGGGAGTGCACGGAGCGGTGACCCTCGAGTTCTCCGCCGAGGTGGGCAGGGGCGTGATCTTCGGCCAGCCGATCCTGCGCGGCCCCGAGCCGCCGGCCGCGCGGCCGGAGACGCCGTCGCTGCTCCTCGTGTCGATCGACACGCTGCGCGCCGACCATCTCGGGTTCATGGGCTACCCGCGCCCGACGAGCCCCTACCTCGATGAGCTCGCGCGGAGCGGCATCGTCTTCACGGACGTCTCCGCGGTCTCGTCGTACACGCTGCCGACGCATGCCTCGCTGTTCACGGGCGTGTTCCCGCCGCGGCACCTCGCGCTCGACACCTCCGACCGGCTGAACACGGCGCGGATGCCGACGCTGGCCATGCGCCTGGCGTCCGCCGGCTATGCGACGGCCGGGTTCACCGGCGGCGGCTTCCTCTCCATGGACTACGGCTTCGCCGACGGCTTCGACAGCTACTCCATGGTCGACCCTGTGAGCGTCAGCCGGGAGGGGCTCGGGGCCGTCGCCGACTGGATCGCGCAGCAGGGGCGGCGGCCCTGGTTCGCCTTCGTGCACACCTACGCCACGCACGAATACGATCCGCCGGCCGAGGACCTGGCGCTGTTCGAGCGCGCACCGCCCGACCCGGGCTTCGTCCTGCGCGACCTGCTCAACGAGCATCGCGACCTCCACGCGCTGCCGCCGACGCCCGCCGAGCTCGACCGGCTGACCGACCTCTACGACGCGTGCATCCATCACGTCGACCGCAGCCTGCGCGCGCTCATCGAGCCGCTGCGCGAGCGCGGCCTGCTCGACGACGCCTGCATCGTGGTGACCAGCGATCACGGCGAGGAGTTCTTCGAGCACGGACACCTGCGGCACCGCGGCTCGCTCTACGAGGAGCTGCTGCGCGTCCCGCTGCTGATCGTGCCGCCGCGGCTCGCCCAGGGCCGCCGTGTCGCAGCGGCGGTGAGCCAGGTCGACATCCTCCCGACCCTGGCCGAGCTGCTCCACCTGCCGGCGCCGGCCGAGCTGGACGGCCATTCGCTGGCGGCGGCGGCAGGCGGGGAGGCGCCGTCGGGCGCACCGACGGCCCTGTACAGCCAGCTCGACCGCAGCTACCAGGCCCGCGCTGCGCTGCGCTGCGGGCCGTGGAAGCTCGTGCGCACCGACCGGCACGACGCCGGCGACCCGCCTTCCGCCGACGGCTGGGAGCTGTTCGACCTCGAGCACGACCCGCATGAGCTGCACGACCTCGCCGTCGAAGGCCGCGTCGAGTTCGACCTGATTCGCCGCAGGCTCGACGAGGTCGAGGCCGCGATGCACGAGCACCCGGGCGTGCGCACGCGCCTGGAACCGGACGCGGAGCTGCTGCGAAGCCTCAGCGCGCTGGGCTACGTGGAGACGTCGCGCTGAGCGACGTCCGGGCCGACCCGGCTCACGGGCCCGGCGTCATGATGACGAGCTCGTTCGACGCCGCGTAGCCGGTGAGCGAGGCCGGGTCGTGCAGCCAGAACTGCAGGATGATCTGCATTCCCGGCGGCACGTCTTCCGGCCAGAGGCCCCGGGTCTCGAGCCGGCCATCGGAGTCCGTCACCATGGGTGGGAAGGCCAGCAGGACCTTCGGTCCCAGCACACCCCCGTGGAACGCCGTGCCGAGCCATGCCTGGCCGAGGAACAGGAGGGCCGGCGCGAGCGGACAGGCCGCCTCCATCTCGAGCGAGAGAGGCGTGCCCGGCGAGAGGTCTCCCGCCCCCGAGAGCCGCGGCTCGCCGAGCTGGCCCGCCATGCCGATGCCCGTCGCATTGAACGGCTCGGGCTGCAGCTCGATGGCAGTGGAGAGCTGCCCGTACTCGATCGCCGCCTTCGGCCCGAGGGGCGCCTGCAGCAGGTCCTGCAGCTCGAAGGGATCGGCGTCCAGGTCGAAGAACTCCTCGCTGGTCACGCCCTTCTTCTCGTGGCGCACGAGCTTGAAGCGCTCGTCGCGCACGGCCCGGTGGTGCTCGGCATAGGGCGGGAAGCCGGGCGGAACGAACCACTCGCTGAAGACCGTCTGACGCAGCGAGGGCTGCAGCGGGTGCGTGAGGTAGGGCACCAGGCTCACCGAGTCGAGACCCGTGGTCTGCGGCACGGACTCCAGCTCGGCCACCGTCGCGAACAGGTCGGTCAGGGACACGAGGCTCGTGCACTCGGCTCCGGCGGCCACGCCCTTGCCGGACACGATGAGCGGCACGTTGATTCCGCCCTCATAGAGCGTCCCCTTGCCGTGCGACGCCACGAAGGGTTCGGTCGTCGCGAGCTTGTCGGTGCCGTTGTCGCCGGCGAAGATGATCACGGTGTTCGCCAGCACGGCCGGATCCATGGACGCGAGCAGCCGCCCGATCTCGGTGTCCATGGCCTCGATGGCGGCCTTCACGTGCACTGGGATATCAAACTTCACCTCCTGGGGCAGCGAGAAGGTGTGCAGCTCCGGCGGCGGCTTGTGGAACGGCATGTGCGGCGCGTTGAAGGCCACTTCGAGGAACCACGGCTCGGGCGTCGAGGCGATGAGCCCCAGCGCGCTGTCGACGATGGCCGTCGTGTTGTAGACCGTGCTCGGCGAGGGCACGCCGTCCACGACCTCGACCCAGTTGGTGTACCCGTCGCCTATGGCCTTCTGCTGCAACACCCAGAAGTTGCCCGTCCAGTGCCGGAAGCCGCAGGCCAGCGGGTGCATCAGGCCTGAACCCAGGCCCGGCAGCACAGCGGGCTGGTGCAGGCCCAGGTGCCACTTGCCCACGAGCAGCGTGGCCACGCCCGGCTCGAGCAGGTGCGGCAAAGTCACCTCGCCGTCCCACAGCTCGTGCTTGTCCTTGTCCGGGAACATCGCATTGCCCACGCCCGTGCGCGAGGGGTACTGGCCGGTCAGGATGCAGGCGCGCGTGGGTGAGCAGACCGGCGTGGACCATGCATTGCGGAACAGGATCCCGGAGGCCGCCAGCCCATCGATGACCGGCGTGTGCCCCGGGTCCGGATGCTCGCCGTAGGCACCGACGCGGTCGACGCCGATGTCATCGGCCAACAGCAGGAGCACATTCGTCTGGCTCCAGGCCGAAGTGACGAGCAGGCAGAGTCCCACGCCCGCGACGCGTGCCCATCCGATCATGGTAACTCCCGTCAGCGACCTGCAGGCCGCGCATGCCTTGCGCGACTGCCGCACAGTGTATCCAGCCTGCGGGCGCCAGGGCAGGCCCTGTCCGGGAATTCAATGGAAGCGGGCCCGCACACGGCAAGGTGAGTTCCGGCACGCGGCTGCCAGGCGGGTCCGAGAGCGGTCGTTCCCCAACAAACACGCTCCCCCGTTCGCACCGGACGGTGACGTCGGTTACAGGGTGCGTTCGCGGATGGGCATCCGAAGCTTTGGCTTGCGGACGTCAGGAACGGGACACTAGGGCGTCGCCACCTGCAAGCCGTTGCTGGCCGCGAGGCCTTTGATCCCGCCAGCATCCAGGATCCAGAACTGCAGGAAGAGCGGCACGTCCGAGGGCACGCCCTGCGACAGCACGATGGGCACCAGGAGCTTGCCCGAGCCGGTGGACATCGGCAGCAGGACGTCCGGCGATGGCACCAGAATCCCGCCCTTGAAGGACAGGCTCGCGCTCGAGAGTCCGACGACCAGCGTCGCCGCGGTGCCGGGCAGCGCCTGCGCGAGCGCGAGGAAGGATGGGACGCCCGCCTTCAGGAATCCGTCGGCTGCGAGCACCGGCACGCCGCTGCTCCCGTCGAGTCCGCCGCCGAGGTCCTTCCACGGCGCGGCCTCGAAGCGGTCGTAGAGATAGGTGTCGAAGCCGGGGTTCACATCCTGCGGCAGCAAATCGCTGCCGTGGTGGAATCCCAGCGCGCGGCCGTCGCGCGACATGGTGCCCATGCGGGCCTCGTGGCCGAGGGTGTCGCCCGCGGGATCGATGCTCACCAGGTGCGTGAGCCCGGTCAGCCTGTCGCGCTGGTAGACCTCCCATTGCGTCTCGTTGTTCGGCCAGAACAGCTCCGTGTTCGAAGCGAAGGCGACCCAGCGACCGTCGTCCGAGATGCTGGCATCGGCCACGTACCCGATGTTGGTCTCGCCGAGCGTGCCCACGCTGGCCACCTCGATCTCTCCGGTCTGCAAGTCGCGCACGAAGAGCTGCAGGTGGCTGGTGCTCCCGCCAGGCAGCAGGTTCGTGGACGTGCTCGCGAAGGCCACGAAGCGCCCGTTGGCGGAGATCGCCGCGCCGTAGGCATAGCCATCGCCCTGAGTGCCCTGCGGGGTCAGGTCGAGCTGTTGCACGGTCTGCGCCTGGCGGTCGCGCAGCCAGACGTGATCGCCCGTCGTGTCGCCCGGGATGTTGTTGCCGCCCTGGTCGCAGACGACGTAGCGGCCGTCGGCCGACAGGAACTGGTTGCTGCCCAGCGTCGCCGGCGCGTCCGGCGGCTCGCCCGGCAGGCTCACGCTGACCAGCTCGTTCACCCCCAGCTGTCGGTCGCGCACGAAGACGTCCCAATCGAAGTCGCTGTCGCCCGGGACGACCAGGTTGCGCTTGCTGTCGAAGACGATCCAGCGGCCGTCATCCGTGAGCTGCGAGCCGTGCCCGATCTCGTCCAGTCCGGCCCCCCACGGGTAGACGGATTCCTGGCTGGTCACGCCGGTGACGCGATCGTGGACGTACACGCCGGGGTTCCCGGCGGGAACCAGGCCCCACCCGAAGGTCTGAAACGAGACGAAGCGACCGTCGCCGGTGATCGAGTTGCCCAAGCAGTCGTCTGGTGCTCCGTCGCCGGAGGCCATGACCGAGACTCGTTCGACTGCGCCCGTGATCATGTCGCGGACGAAGACGTTCCCGATGCCGTCGCCACCTTCCGGCACGAGGTTGGTCGCCCAGCTCACGAAGGCGACGTAGCGCCCCGTGGTGGAGACCATGGCGTCCTGGGCGTGGCGTTGCCGCCCTGGCCCATGGGATCCGCATTGACGAGCAGCGGACTCTGTGCAGCAGCAAGCGGAGCCAGGACGAGGCAGCCCAGGCACGTGTCGAGCAGCCGAGCCGTTCGCATCGGGTGTCCCCACGAAAGGTCCGGGGAATCAGCGCCTTCGCCCGCGTCCCGGACCGCGAGTTCGCGTCATGGTAGCCGCATGCGGCAGGGAGGCACGGTCCGGCGTCGGACGGGCAGCGCCTTCGCGCGGAGTGGTTCCCCACTCGATCGCTACGTCCGAACCATTCTTGGGGCTCGAACCTGGAGGCCGAGTTGAGGCCAAGCAGGCTTCGAACTCTCCGGTGGAGTGTCCGTGGTCCGACCGATTCAGCCTCCGGTACTGCCCCTCCAGCCCGCGGACGATTCCTGGAAAGCCAGGCTGGGCGGGCCGCCGCGCTACTCCGGCGGTAGCTCGAGGACGCCGTGGCCGACGTCGAGCAGACGCCCGACGCGCACGAGTTCGGACCACACGTCGGAGCCGTACGAGTCTGGCGGCAAGACGCCGATCATGCCGGAGCGCTCTCCCTTGCTGAACGCCCCGCCGATGCGCGATTCCTCGTCGAGGCGTCCGAGCTTGAGCCGCTTGCGGAAGGCCTTGACGGCGCGCTTCAGCACTTCGCGATCGTGGACCGGTCGCAGCGTCTTGCCGGATGCCCACGCACTCAGCAGCGTCGCCAGGGCGGCGCTGTCGCGCGTCTCGACAATCGTGAGCAACTCGCCCTGCGCCTCGCCGGCCGCATCGAGCGCCGCTCGGGCGGCCGGCCAGTCGGCCGAGGAGCCGTCGGCCAGGGGCTCGAGCAACGTGCACAAGAGGTGTGTCCTGGGGTCGAACATGGCGCGGATCATATCGGGAGCTGCGGCGGGGCACGTGGGGCCTCGCCGGCCACGCGGCCCGGCAGGGTCAGTGTGTGTCAGAAGGACCAGCACGTGGCTCGCGCAGCCGGCCGGCAGCCCAGGCTGTGCGGTCGGGAGCACGCGGATCGGGTCTCCCCCTGATGTCCCGTCACCCGCGGATCTCCCGAATCAGGGAACGGATCTCCAGTCACACGCTCGACCACTCGCAGGACGAAAGAGTTTCCCTACGCACTACAACGGTGGGAATCGTGGCGCGACGTACCGGCATGCCGCATCGATAGGCTCGTGCCGGGCGAACGGCTCCGAAGCGGTTGACTGCCCGGCAGGGGCTTCGGGAGAATCCGCCTCCTCGCAGCCTTTCGCTTCCTTCCCGAATCGTCCAACGGCAGGACACCAGACTCTGGATCTGGTTATCTAGGTTCGAATCCTAGTTCGGGAACCAGCGATACGCCGGTCATCGGCGCGGCGCGGCCATGGGGTGAGCGCGGCGCTCGAGCGGCGGCTCGACAAGCCTCGCCCCGTGCCCCGCACCTTTGCGACAATCGCCCGACCATGTCCGCCCCGCCAACCGGCTCCTCGCAGGCCGTCACCTTCTCCCCCGACGCCAGCCCCGCCTTCCTCGGCCTTCCCGACGCCGGCGCCGAGGCCCGCGTCGCCGTCGTCTGCGCGCCCTACGACCTCACGAGCACCTACGGCAAGGGCGCCGACCGCGGCCCGGACGCGCTGCTGCGCGCGAGCTGCGCCGTCGAGACGTGGGACGAGGAGATGGGCGTGGACCTCGAGGCGCAGGGCTACACCGTGTGGCGCCCGGCCGACGCGTCCGCCTTCGGCCGTCAGTCGCCCGAGGCCATGGTCGCGGAGCTGGAGGCTGTGCACGCCGGCTTCCTGCAGCGCGGCGCCGTCACGCTCGGCGTCGGCGGCGAGCACAGCATCACCTACGGGCAGTTCGCGGCGCTGCGCCGGCAGCATCCGGACCTCGCCGTGCTGCAGTTCGACGCGCACTGCGACCTGCGCGACGAGTACAAGGGCAGCAAGCACAGCCACGCGTGCATCGCGCGGCGCTTCCTGCAGGACGGCGCGCCGCTGGTGCAGGTGGGCATGCGCAGCTGCAGCCGGGAGGAGGCCGATCTCATCGCCGAGCGGCGGCTGACCGTCTACTGGGCGCGCGACGTCGTGGGCCGCGTCGCCTACCATCGCGAGGTGCTGGCGGTGCTGGCGGAGCGGCCGGTGTTCGTGACGGTGGACCTCGATGGCTTCGACCCGTCGCTCGTGCCGTCGACGGGCACGCCCGAGCCGGGCGGTCTCGACTGGTTCGACGTGACGCGGCTGCTGGCCACCGTGGGCCGGCACTGCAAGGTCGTGGGCGCGGACATCACCGAGCTGGCCCCCACGCCCGACGGCGTCATGAGCCGGCCGAGCGAGTTCCTCGCGGCGCGGCTGGCGGCCAAGATGGTCGCGTACTTCTGGGCCCCGAAGTAGGCGCGCGCCTCAGGGCTTCGCGGACAGCTCGTTGACGCGCGCTGCGACCCACGCGTCGCGCGAGGCCTTCATCGCGGCGGGGTCCAGCGCGCCCTCCACCACGAGGCGGCGGATCGCAATGGGCCGGCCGGTGTCGTGCCAGAGGTCGAGGAAGGCCCCGCCGGGCGGCGTGGTGTCCAGCGTCGCCATCTGCATCGTGTTCGAGAGGACCTTGGCGGTCTTGCCGTCGAACTCGACGCGGAAGTGGTAGGGCTTCTCGAGCGTCATCGTGATCATCTTGCTGTCGCCGGCGGCGGTGACGCCGGCGGCGCGGTCGTGGCGCTGCAGGGCGCCGAAGTCGCGGACGGCCAGGCTGTTGCCGCGGCCGTCGGAGAGCAGGCGCAGCTCGACGTGGTCGGCGATCTTCTGCTTCTGCGGCGGCGCGCCCTTGGCGGTGCTGGCGGCCTCGGAGGTGTCGAGCTTGAAGACCAGGTCCCACTCGGCCGAGACGGGCGGCAGGAAGCCGAGCGGCGCGCGCCACTGGCCGTCGCCGCGCAGCACCAGCCAGTGGTCCTCCACCGCGGCGCCGTCCTGGATGTCGAGGCGCTCGGTGGCCGGGCGCACCTCGAAGGGCACGTCGGGCTCGACGGCCTTCCAGTCGCTCCACGTCGCGGGCGTGGAGAAGTCCCAGCTCGCGCGCACGCGGCCGGACGGCAGCTCGTCGATCTTGGCCTTGAGCGCCAGTGTCTTGAGCGGCGCGGCGTCGAAGCGGGCGCCCAGCACCTGGCCGGCCAGGGCGCGCACGGCGCCGGCGCGCTGGGACACCAGGGGCAGGTCCGCGTCGGCCAGCACGTCCTTGGCGCGGGCCAGCCAGGCGTCGCGGTCCTTGTCCGTGGCACCGGCGAGCGGCAGCGCGCGCGCGGCCAGGTCCTCGAGGGCGAAGGCCGCGCGGCCGTTGCGCGCCAAGGTCTCCAGCGCGGCGCGGGCGTCGAGGCGCGCGAGGCCCGCGGGACCGGTCTCCGTGCGCACCCGCGACTCGACCTTGTCCTTCCACTTCGCGTCCGACGCGAGCACGAAGGCCAGCGCGCGCGCCTCGTCGTCGTCGGCGGCCTGCATCAGGCCCGTGCCCTGCAGCGCCTCGGCCAGCATGCCCGGCGTCACGGCCGAGAGCGGCAGCGGGCGCTCGGCGCCGCGCGCGTCCTTGACGGTGAGGCCGTCGGCGCGCACCTCCAGCACCTGCACGTGCTCGACCTTGCTCCCGTTCTCGAGGTCGAGGTCCTTGCCCGCGCGCCCGTCCAGCCAGCGCGCGCGCAGCGCGGCCAGCGCCTGGAGCGCGCGGCGGTCGGACGCGCGGTCGCGCGCCTGCGTCGCGGAGAGCGTCGGCCACGCCATGAGCGCGTCCAGCCGCGCCAGCGCGGCCGCCAGGTCGCCCAGCGCCGCCTCGCGCAGCACGCGCCCGAGCTCGAGGTCGGGGTCGTCCTTGGGCGTCTTCAGGTCCGCGGGCTGCGCCACGACGCCCGCGCGCAGCTCGCCGGTGCCGGCGGCCGCGCCGCCCAGCGCGAAGTCCGTCACGCCCGACTCCGGCGCGCGCTCGGCGACGGCGTCCTTCAGCCAGGCATCGAAGGCGGCGTTGGTGGCGTCGAGGTCGGGCAGCTCGACCGGCGCGCCGGTGAGTGCCGCCGTCACGAGCGCCGCGGCCTGCGCGCGGCGCTGGCCCTTGTCGGCCTCCTCCAGCCAGCCGAGCAGCAGGCCGGCCTCGCGCGCGAGGCCCGCCAGCGCCTCGCGCGGCTCGATCGCCATGCGCCCCACGTGCGCGTCGAGGTCGGCCGGCGTGCGCAGCGCGCACAGCCCGGGCAGCGGGCGCAGGCAGGCCGCGCGCCGCACAGGGTCCTTGAAGTCGCGCGCCACGGCGTGCACGGCGGCGTCGTCGGGCGCGCGCAGCGCGGCGGTGGTCGGCGGCTCGAAGCCCGTGTTGGCGGAGAGGCGCTCGGCGAGGCCCTCGGCCAGCCACAGCGGCGGCGGCGCGGCGCCGGGCGCGGCGTGCGCGGCCAGCAGGGCGTGCACGGTCGAGTGCAGCAGCGCGCGGATCGTGTCGGCCACCTCGCTGTCGCGGCCGTCGTCGTCGAGCACGAAGACCGCCCCGGCCTGCGGCGCCCAGAAGGCCCGCGCATCGCGCGCGTCGCGCACGGCCAGCGCGTCGCGCAGCTCGACGTAGAGCTTGTTGTCGCGCAGCACCACCACCAGCAGCGCCCAGTCCGGGGCCGGCGCGCGGCCGGCGGGCGCGGCGACGTCGCGCGCGAACAGCCGCAGCAGCGCGTGCGCCCACGCGCCGCAGCGCGCGGCGAGGCCGCGCGTCGGGTCGCCGCCCTGCTCGACCACGGGCACGATGGGCAGCAGGCGCGTGTCGGCGTTCCAGGCGTGGCCGGCGAGGCCGGGCACGTGGGCGAGGAGCGCGGCGGCGTCGACGGAGGGCGCGGAGAGCGCGGGCGGTTCCTGCGCCGGCAGGCGTGACGCCCCCGCGACCGAGAGCAGCAGGATCGCAAGGCCGAGACGTCGCATGGGACCCGCCAGCCTAGCGGGCGCCGCCGGCCGCCGGAACGTCCGCATCCGCCAGCCCCAGCGCCGCGAGCTGGCCTGCAACCCAGGCATCGCGCTGCGGCGCGAGGCCGGCGCGATCGATCGTCGCCTCCACCACGAGCCGGTCCAGCCGCACGGTGGCCTCGCTGCGGCACCAGAGCTCGAGACGACCGTGCGTGCGATCGAGCACGGGGATGGCGGCCGCTTCCGTGCCTTCCACCAGCGCGCGCAGGCGCTGGCCGTCGTGCTCCAGGCGCAGATGATAGGGCGCGCCGATGTAGAAGGTGGAGTACGGCGACTCCTTCTGCTGCTCGAGCACGCGCAGCACGTCGCGCGCGTAGAGCGTGCCGAAGCCGAAGCAGAACAGATAGCTGCCGGTGGCGTCCGCGCACAGCCGCAGCCCGAACTGCATGGGCCCCGACTCCGGTCCCTCGCCGAGACCCTTGACCACGATGGGCTGCCCGACCTTCGCCTCGTACTCGATGCTCAACGGCGCCGCGAAGGCGAGCGACGAGCTCCAGGTGCCGGTGCCCGCCAGCTCCAGCCCGCCGTCGCGGACGGCCAAGCCGTCCGCACCCGACAGGGCATGCACGGGCGCGCCGCGGCGCTCGTCCTCCGCGCGCGTCGGGACGGGCTGCCAGTCCTGCGCCTGCGCCGGGTCGGAGAAGTCCCAGGTGACGCGCACGCGGCCCGCGCCCAGGTCCTCGACCTTCGCGTGCGGCGGCACCCAGCGCAGCGGCGCGTCGTCGAAGCGCCCGGCCAGCACCTGGCCCGCGAGCGCGCGCAGCACGGTCAGCCGGTCGGCGACCACGGGCTGCGTGCGCGCGGCGGCCACGGCACGTGCTTCCGCCAGCCAGGCGTCCCGCTCGGCGTCCGTGGCGCCCGCGCCGGGCAGCGTGCGCACCGCGAGCTGGCCCAGCCCGGCCAGCGCGCGCCCCAGGGCGAGCCGCTCGTCGAGCGCGGGCTGCAGCGCCAGCACCTTGGCAGCCGCCGCGCTCG
>DASUFI010000358.1:0-5226 GCA_036274635.1 Planctomycetota bacterium | reverse complement strand
CCCGCGGCCCCTCGCCGCGCCGCGCGAGCCTCACTTCGCGGCGACGAGTGTCCCCACGGTCTCTCCGGCCACCACGCGCTTGAGGTTGCCGTTCTTGAAGACGTCGAACACCACGATGGGGAGCTGGTTGTCCATGCACATCGTGATGGCCGTGAGGTCCATGACCCCCAGCCCGCGCTCGATGACCTCGCGGTGCGTCAACTTCGCGAAGCGCTTGGCACCGCTGCTCTTGCGCGGGTCGGCGTCGTAGACGCCGTCGACCTTGGTGGCCTTGAGCATCACGTCGCACTCGAGCTCGGAGGCGCGCAGGGCGGCGGTGGTGTCGGTGGTGAAGAAGGGGTTGCCGGTGCCACCGGCGAGGATGACCACGCGGCCCTTCTCCTGGTGGCGGATGGCGCGGCGGCGGATGAAGGGCTCGCAGATCTGGTGCGCGGGCACGGCCGACATGAGGCGCGCCTCGCAGCCGGCGCGCTCGAGGCCGTCCATGAGGGCGAGGCCGTTGATCATGGTGGCCAGCATGCCCATCTGGTCGGCGGTGGCGCGCACGGTCACCGTGTCGGCCACGTCGCGGCCGCGCAGGATGTTGCCGCCGCCCACCACGATGGCCAAGCGCACGCCGGTGCGGGCGACCTCGGCGATCTGTCCGGAGATGAGGTCGATGGCGGGCCGGTCCAGCCCGTGGCCTTCGCGCGCGAGGGTCTCGCCGCTCAGCTTGAGCAGGACCGAGCGGTAGCTCACGCGCTCACTCGGCGCCGACTTCGAAGCGCGCGAAGCGGCGCACCACGATGTTCTCGCCCAGCTTGCCCACCAGCTCGGTGCGCAGCTGCTCCACGCTGCGCTTGTCGTCCTTCACGAAGGCCTGCTCCATGAGGCAGGTCTCCGCGAAGTACTTGGCCACGCGGCCCTCGATCATCTTCTCCTGGATCTCGCGCGGCTTCTTGCTGTCCACCTGCGCCTGCGCGATCTCGCGCTCGTGCTCGACGATCTCGGCCGGGACGTCCTCGCGGCGCACGTACTGCGGGCGCATCGAGGCGATGTGCAGGCAGACGTCGCGGCAGAAGAGCTGGTAAGGCTCCGAGCGCGCGACGAAGTCGGTCTCGCAGTTGACCTCGAGCAGCACCCCCACCTTGCCGTTGTGGTGGATGTAGCTGAAGACCGCGCCGTCGGCGGCGGTGCGTCCGGCCTTCTTGGCGGCCGAGGCCATGCCCTTCTTGCGCAGCCAGTCCATGGCCTTGTCCATGTCGCCGGCGGTCTCGTCGAGCGCCTTCTTGCAGTCCATCATCGGCGCGCCGGAGACGTCGCGCAGCTCGCGCACCTGGGAGGAGTTGGTGGTGGCCATGGGGGATCAGCTCTCGGTGACGGTTTCGGTGGGGGCGGCGTCGGCCTCGGGCGCGCCGGCGGCGCCCTTGCGGGCGGCGAGGCCGGAGCTGGCCAGCATGTCGTGGGCGGTGCGGTCGTGGGCCTCGTCGCCCGACGCGCGCACGCCCAGCGCGTCCTCGGGGGCGCGGCCGGAGCCCTTGAAGCGCTGCACGCCCTCGACCACCGAGTCGGTGAGGCGCGCGAGCAGCAGCGAGACCGAGCGGATGGAGTCGTCGTTGGACGGCACGGCGATGTCCACCTCGGCCGGGTCGCAGTCGGTGTCGAGCAGCGCCACGACGGGCACGCCCACGCGGCGCGCCTCGGACACGGCGATGTGCTCGCGGCGCGGGTCGATGACCAGCAGCGCGCCGGGGATGCGGTTGAGCAGGCGCAGGCCCGAGAGGTTCTTGCGCATGCGGCGCAGCTCGCGCATGTGCATGGACTGCGTCTTCTTGCTGAGCTGGGCCATCGCGCCGCTGGACTCGGACGCCTCCAGCTCCTCGAGGCGCGAGAGGCGCGAGCGCACGGTCTTGAAGTTGGTCAGCGTGCCGCCCAGCCAGCGCTCGGTGACGCACGGCATCTCGCCGCGCAGCGCCTCCTGCTGGATGATGCCCTGCATGTGGCGCTTGGTGCCCACGTACACGATCTGGCGGCCCGTGGCCGCGACCTCGCGCAGGAAGTGCCCCGCCTTGGCCAGCCCGCGCACGGTGTGCACGAGATTGATGATGTGGATCTTGTTGCGCTTCCCGTGGATGTACGGCTTCATCCGCGGGTTCCAGGTGTGGGTCAGGGAGCCGAAATGGACTCCTGCCTCGAGCAGATCCTTCATCGTCGGTGCGGCCAAGGGAGCGTTCTTCCTCGCGGGACTGGATCAGGCATCTCGCCGACGGGCCACTCGGCACGCCTTGGCGGACCTCGGACGGTAGCAAAGGCCGCGTCTCGCAGGCAACGGTCTCGCCCTCGCGAATCCGCCCACATCGGCCTGACGACATGGGCATGCGCTGCTGGGGCGACGTCTTCCCCCCCCTTGGCGCAAGCCGCGAACGACATGCTCTTGTGGCTCGAAGGCGGCTGGAGGCCGTGTATGCTATTTCCAGTTTTGTCTCTCATAAGCATATTCCGAGAAATAGCATGCCTCCATGAAGACTCGACTTGGCCCGCTCGAGACCCGCCTCCTGGCCTATGCACAACTCCGGCGCCAAACCCTTCTGCGTCGCGGCTCTCTCGCACGCGAGCTGCGGCTCACGCCCGATCAGGAGGCCGCCCTGCTCAGCCGCCTCGCCCGCGCGGGCCTCATCGCGCGCGTGCGCGCCGGCGTCTACCTGGTGCCTGCTACTCTCCCGCTGGGAGGGGCATGGAGCCCGAGCGAAGGCTTGGCCCTGAACGCTCTCATGCGTGAGTATGGCGCCAGCTACCAGGTGTGCGGGCCCAACTGCTTCGACTACTACGACTACGACGACGACAACCAGATCCCCAATCGCGTCTACGCCTACAACGACAAGCTCTCGGGGACCCGCCGCGTCGGATCGATCAACCTTGTCCTGGTCAAGGTTGCGAAGGCGCGGCTTGGAGACACCGAGACCGTGCGCGATTCCGACGGCGTGGTGACGCCGTACTCATCACGAGTCAGGACTCTGGTCGATGCAGTCTACGACTGGTCGCGCTTCCAGAGCCTTCCCCGGGCCTTCGACTGGATCGCCGCCGACCTCAAGTCTCGCAAGATCGCGACGAGCCGGCTCGTGGATTGCACATTGAAGTTCGGCGACGTCGCCACATTGCGACGAATGGGCGCCCTGCTCGAACGACAGCGCGCAGCTCCCAAGCTCCTCGCGAGGCTGGACCGATCGCTCCGAAGCACCACGGCGACGATTCCCTGGATTCCCGGCCGGCCGAAGCGAGGTCGCATCGATCGTCGCTGGGGAGTCGTCTGGAACGACGATCCGTGATACCGAGGCTGCACGCTGACCGAGAACTTTTTCGGGCCGCCGTGGACTTCACCGCAGCCCGAACAGGTTTTCTCCCTCGCCTCGTCGAGAAGGACTACTACTGCTCCGTCGTCCTGGAATACCTCTCGGCAGCCTGTCCCGACGTCGTCTTCAAAGGGGGGACCTGGCTCGCCAAGGTCCACCTCGAGTTCTTCCGACTCAGCGAGGATCTCGACTTCGTCATTCCGGTCGACGCCCACGCCGGACGTGCAGAGCGAAGTGCCCTGTCGAAAGGCCTGAAGCGAGCCGTCGATGACTTGCCGGCGGCCATCGCAGGAATGACCGTGAGTCAACCGCTCAAGGGCGCGAACAACTCGAAGCAGTACGCCTGCGAAGTCACCTATTCGTCCACCCTGGGTCCGCGTCCGGAGCGAATCAAGGTGGAGGTCGGCCTGAGAGAACCGTTGCTGTTGCCTTCGGTCAGGGGATCATCGCGCACCTTGCTCCTCGATCCGATCACCCACGAACCCGGTCTTCCGATCTTCAGCCTGGCCTGCATCGACCCGGACGAGGGCCTCTCCGAGAAGCTGCGAGCGGCATTGACACGGCGGGAGCCCGCCATCCGCGATCTGTTCGATATCGACCACGCGATGCGTGTGGGCAAGCTGCGTGCCGACGATCCGCAACTTCTCGAACTGCTACGCGCGAAGCTCGCCATTCCCGACAACTCGGGGCCCGACGTCTCGCCATCTCGGCGTGCGGCCTTCGAGCGGCAGATCGCCGCACAGCTGCAGCCGGTCCTGCGCGAGGCGATTTGGAGGCGTTCGACTTCAACCGTGCCTTCGGAGCGATCGAATCGCTGGCGGCGCGCCTGGCTCCGGATCTGACGCGTTGATCGCTGGGTCCGTGCCGGCCGACGCAGCCGGACCCGAGCGCCTGCAGCTCAGGGGAATGAGGTGCATACTGAGCGCGCCACCGGATATCGTTCCATGAGCGCGCACAGACTGCTCCTCGCCCTGCACGGCCCCGGGCCGGCCGCCCTCGTCGACGGCCTCTCCGGCCACGAGCTCGAGCTGGTCGTGACGCGCAACATGGCCGAGACCTGGGTGGCCGCCCGCACCCGCCCGCCCGATGCCATCCTGCTCGTGCCCCTCTCCGCCGACGCCGAGTCGCCCGAGTACGCCAGCCTGCTGGCCCTCGCCGCCGCACCCGACGGCCCGGCCCTGCTGGTCGTCACGGCCGACCCCGAGCGGCTGCCCGCGCGCGTGGCCGACGCCGTGGACTTCCTGCCCCCCGACGCGACGCCCCTGCAGGCCGCCATGCGCGTGCGCTTCGTCGTCGGCCGCCGCCGCTCACTGGCCCGCGCGCGCGCCGAGCAGGCGCGCCTCTCGCGCGACGCCATCACGGACTTCAAGACCAGCCTCTTCAACGACCGCTACTTCACCGAGCGCTGCCGCGAGGAATCCGCCCGCGCCCGCCGCACGCGCCGCCCCGTGGCCGTGATGGCCATGGACTTCGACGACTTCAAGTCCATCAACGACACGCACGGCCACGAGTGCGGCGACCGCGCGCTGGCCGCCTTCGCGCAGGCCCTGCGCACCTCGCTGCGCGCCTCCGACGTGCCGGCGCGCGTGGGCGGGGACGAGTTCGTGGCGCTGCTGCCGGACTCCGACCTCGACGACGCCGCGCTGGTGGCCGACCGCGTGCGCCAGCTCGTCGCGCGCCTGGTGGTCGAGCACGCCGGCGCGAAGGTGCCGCTCTCGGTGTCCTTCGGCGTGTCCGCGGTGACCTACGGGCAGGTGCACACGGTGGAGGATGCGGTGCGGGCGGCGGACGACGCGCTGCTGGCCGCGAAGCGCGCAGGGCGCGCGCTCATCTACGGCCGGCGGCCCGAGGACCTGCGCGCGGAGCCCGCGCGGCTGGGGCGGCGCGGCAAGAAGAA
>DASUFI010000357.1:0-9654 GCA_036274635.1 Planctomycetota bacterium | reverse complement strand
CTTCTCCCAGCGGCGGAGTTCGCGTTCGACGTTGGCGGGGGCGGTGCCGCCGGGGGCGCGGCGGGCGGCTACGGCGGCTTCGGGCGTGAGGGCCTTGAAGACTCCGGCATCGAAGCGCGGGTGCGCTTTGCGGAAGACCTCCAGCGGCAGCGCCTCCAGGGCCACGCCGCGGCGCTCGGCCTCGCGCACCAGGCGGCCGACGGCCTCGTGCGCCTCGCGGAAGGCCACGCCGCGGCGCGCGAGCCAGTCGGCGGCCTCGGTGGCCAGCAGGTAGCCGGACGGATCCTCGACGGCCGCGCGCATGCGCGCCGTGTCGAAGCGCAGGTCGCCCAGCATGGCCGCGGCCACGTCGAGCATCTCGGTCAGCGTGTCCTCGGCCTCGAAGAGGGCCGGTTTGTCCTCCTGCAGATCCTTGTGGTAGCCGATGGGCAGGCCGCGCGGCAGCTCGAGCAGGCGCAGCAGCGCGCCGGAGACGCGCGCGGCCTTGGCGCGCAGCAGCTCGGCGCCGTCGGGGTTGCGCTTCTGCGGCATGATCGAGGAGCCGGTGGACACCGCGTCGCCCAGGCGCGCGAAGCCGAACTCGCGCGTGGTCCACAGCACCAGTTCGCCGCCGAGGCGCGAGAGCGTCAGCGCCGCGTGCGCCATGGCGGCCGCGAAGAGCGTCGCGTCGCGCCGCGAGCTCACCGACACGAGGCTGTTGCGCGACGCGCGCGCGAAGCCCAGCATGCGCGCGGTGGCCTGGCGGTCGATGGGATGCGTGGTGCCGGCGCCCGCGCCCGCGCCGAGCGGGCACTCGCGCGCCTCGTAGCGCAGGCCGTCGCGATCCTGCTCGAGCATCTCCACGTAGGCCAGCAGCACGTGGCCCAGCAGCACAGGCTGCGCCCGCTGCAGGTGGGTGTAGAAGGGCAGGATGGCGCGGCCGTCGCGGCGCGCGAGGCGCAGCAGGGCGGCCTGCACCGCACGCAGGCCCTCGCGCAGCGCGGCGCTGGACTCCATGAGGTGCAGCGCCAGGTCGGTGGCCACCTGGTCGTTGCGGCTGCGCGCGGTGTGCAGGCGCTTGCCGTCCTCGCCCACCAGCTCCGTGAGGCGGCGCTCCACCGCCATGTGCACGTCCTCGTCCTGCGGCCGCACCACGAAGGTGCCCGCGTCCAGCTCCCGCGCGACGCGGCGCAGGCCCGCGAGGATGCGCGTCACCGAGCGCCGCGGCAGGATGCCCTGCTCGCCCAGCATGCGCGCGTGGGCGCTGCTGCCCACGATGTCCTCGGCCCACAGCCGACGGTCGACCTCGATGCTGCGGTTGATGCGGTGCAGGGCCGGATGCACGCCGCCGGCGAAGCGTCCGCGCAGCAGGCCGGCGCTGCGCCGCGCGCCCTTCGTCGCCGTCCGGCCGCGCCGCGCGCTCACCGCGTCACCGCGGCCGGCGCGGGCGCGCCGAGGTAGGTGCCGATGAGGCGCCCGTAGGCCTCGGCGGCGGCCTCCACCTGCTCCACCGCGACCCACTCGTCCGGCGCGTGGCTGGCCGCGCTCGTGCCCGGCCCCATGACCACGCCTGGCAGGTGCCGCAGGTGGAAGAGGTCCGACACGCCCTGGAAGCCGCGCACCGTGCCCGTCGGGCTGGCGGCGCGCGCGACGCGCACGATCTCGGCGTCGGCCGGCGTGACCACCGGGCGGAAGCGCTCGCTCTTCACGACCACCTCGCTGCCCGCGGTGGCCTCGCGCAGCATGGCCAGCATGCGGCCGTTGTCGCAGGCGGGCGTGGGGCGCCCGTCCACCTGCACGGTGCACTCGCCGGGGATGACGTTCGGGCGCGTGCCGCCCGCGATGACCGTGGCCTGGAGCGTGGCGCGCCCCAGCAGCGGGTGCTCGTCGGGGAACTGCAGGCCCTGGATGGCGAGCACGTCGCGCGCCGACTTCTCCAGCGCGTTGACGCCCTCCCACGGGCGGCTGGCGTGCGCGCTGCGGCCGCGCGCCACGACGGCCGCGCGCAGCAGGCCGCGCTGGCCCGGGCAGACGTCGAGCCCCGTGGGCTCGCCCACCACGCACGCGCTGCACGCGGGCAGCTCCGGCGCCAGGACCTCGGCGCCCTCGCCGCCCGTCTCCTCGTCGCACACCAGCGCCAGCACGAGGCGGCCGTGCAGCCGCGCGCGGTCGGCGTGCGCGGCGGCCACGCACATGGCGGCCACGGAGCTCTTGGCATCGTTGCTGCCGCGGCCCCACACGCGCCCGCCCGAGAGCGCCGCGTCCCACGGCTCGCGCGTCCAGCCCGGGCCCACGGGCACCACGTCGGTGTGCGTGCACAGCAGCAGCCCGCGGCCCTCGACGGCGCGCGCGCCGGCCTCGATCACGGCCACGACGTTGCGGCCGTGCGCGCGGGCCACCACGCCGTGCTCGCCCAGCCAGGCCAGCAGCCGGTCGCGCACCGCGGCCTCGTCGCCCGAGACGGACGGCAGGGCCACCAGCTCGCGCAGCAGCGCGACGACCTCGCTCATCGGGGCCCCGCGCCGGCGGGCGCGTCGAAGGAGGGCCGGCCCACGGCCGGCGTCGCGCCGGGCAGCCGCCCGGACTGCGCGGCGCTCTCCTCGGCCCTGCGGGCGGCCGAGGCGTCGGCGGCGGCCTCGGCCGCCTCGGCGTCGCCCGCGATGAGCGTGCCGCAGCCGTCGCGCGTGAACAGCTCGAGCAGGATGCTGCCCGCCTGCAGCCCGGACAGGATGTGTCCGCGCCGCACGCCACGCTCCACCGCGTCGCACAGCGCCGTGATCTTGGGCTTCATGCCACCCGACACCACGCCGCTGGCCAGCAGCCCCCGCGCCTCCTTGACCGTGAGCATGGGGATCATGCTGCCCGGGTCGTCCTTGTCGCGCAGCACGCCCGGCACGGCCGTCAGCGAGATGAGCTTGCTGGCGCGCAGGTCGGCGGCCAGCACCGACGAGACCGTATCGGCATTGATGTTGAGGATCTCGCCCTCGTCGTCGGCGCCCAGGCTGGCCAGCACCGGCACGTAGCCGTTCTCCATGAGCAGCGAGAGCAGCGAGGAGTCCACGTCCTGCACGTCGCCCACGAAGCCGAAGTCGACCACGCGCACCTCGCCCGTGGCCTCGTCCTTCATGGGCGTGGGCTTGCGGCGCACCGCGCTGACGATGTTGGCGTCCACGCCCGACAGCCCCACCGCGCGCACGCCCTCGCCGCGCAGCGCCGAGAGGATGTCGGTGTTGATCTTGCCGGCGAACACCATCTTGGCCACGTCGAGCGTCTGCTCGTCCGTCACCCGGCGGCCCTCGACCATGAGCGGCTGGATGCCCAGCCGCTTGCTGATCTCGGTGGCCTGCGGCCCGCCGCCGTGCACGACCACGATGCGGATGCCGACGTGCACCAGCAGCGAGATGTCCTCGGCCAGGCTGCCCAGCGCGTCGTGGTTGGCCGCGATCTCGCCGCCCAGCTTCACCACCATGACCTGCTTGCTGTACTGGCGCAGGTAGGGCAGGGCCTGCTTGAGGATGCGGAGCAAAAGGTTCTCTTTCATCGTGCACCCTCCAACGCGCGCAGCAGCGTGGCCTTCTGCACGTGCAGGCGCGCCTCGGCCTGCTCGAGGACCAGCGAGCGGTCGCTGTCGAGCACGTCGTCGGCCACCACGACGCCGCGCCGCACGGGCAGGCAGTGCATGAAGAAGGCCTCGCCGAGGTCGGCCCGCCGCACGAACCAGTCACGGTGCGCCCGGAAGGCCGCCGACGCCGCGCCGGAATTCCCGTAATGCGCGCGTGCTCCCCACGACTTCACGTACACGGCCCGTGCGCCGGCGAGCGCCGCGGCGGAGTCGTGCACCACCTCCAGGGAGCCTCCCGATGCCTTGCTCCATCCGCGCGCCGCCGCCATGACGGCCTCATCCAGCTCAAAGCCCTCCGGGTGCGCCAGCACCACGTCGTGACCCTCGCGCGCGAAGGCGAGCAGTGCGGCGTGAGGCACGGCCAGCGGCAGGGGCTTGACGTGCGGAGCCCAGCGCACGACGACGCGCGCCTTGCCCCCGGCGAGGCGGCGCCGCAGCGTGAGAGCGTCCGCCAGGCCCTGGTGCGGATGGTCCATGGCCGACTCGAGGTTGAGCACCGGCACGCTGGCCACGCGCGCGATGGCGTGGAGCAGCGGATCGCGGGCGTCCTCCACCGCGTCGGTGAGGCCCGCGAAGCAGCGCACGCCCAGGCCGTCGAGCATGCGCGCCAGCACGCCGATGCCCTCCTTGACGTGCTCGGCCGCGTCGCCGTCCATGACCACGCCGTCGCGGTGCTCCAGCTTCCACACGTTGCCGCCCACCTGCAGCGACACGGCATGGGCGCCGAGGTCGAAGCAAGCCACCTCGAAGGCCGTGCGCGTGCGCAGCGAGGGGTTGAAGAAGAGCATGCCGACGCGGCGCCCCGCCAGCAGCGGCCGGCGTCCATCCGGGCCGGCCATGGCCGCGGCGCGCTCGAGCAGCCCGTTCCACTCGGCCTGCGGCAGGCTGCGCAGGTCCAGCAGGTGCCACGGGCCCGCGCCGCGCGCCGGGCTCGAGGTCGTGCCAGAGCTGCGCGCCGCGGTCGTCACGGCAGGATGGCCCGCAGCGCCGACACGAAGGTGTCGCACTCGTCGTCGTTCAGCGTGAGCGGCGGCAGCAGGCGGATCTGGTTGGGATCGCTCTCGCACGAGCCGGTCAGGAAGCCGGCGCCGCGCAGGTCGCCGATGACGGCCTTGGCCGGGCGCGCGAGGTTCAGGCCCAGCATGAGCCCCAGGCCGGTGACCGAGACCACGCCGCGCACGCCGGAGAGCTTGTCCGCCAGGCGCTTCCCCACGCGCGCCGCGTTGCCGGGCAGGTCCTGCTCGCGCAGGATGCGCGCGACGGCGGCCATGGCGGCGCAGGCCAGCGGCCCGCCGCCGAAAGTGGTGCCCTGCTCGCCGTGGCTGACGCGCGCGGCCACCGCTTCGCGCACGAAGACCACGCCGGCGGGCACGCCGCCGGCCACGCCCTTGGCCCCGGTGATGAGGTCGGGGGTGACGCCCACGTGCTCGCCAAAGAACATGCGGCCCGTGCGCCCGAAGCCGGTCTGCACCTCGTCGAAGACGAGCAGCGCGCCGTGCCGGTCGCACAGCTCGCGCAGCTCGCGGAACCAGGCGCCGTCGGCGACACGGATGCCGCCCATGGACGGAATGGGCTCGAGGATCACGGCCGCCACGTCGCGCGAGATCTCCTTGCGCAGCGCCGCCGCGTCGCCGTAGGTCACGAAGACGTGCTCGGCCGGCAGCGGGTAGGTGGGATCGCGGTACTTGACCAGGCCCGTGGCGCCCAGCGAGCCCAGCGTGCGGCCGTGGAAGCCGTCGGACATGGAGACCACGCGCCGGCGCCCCGTGTGCTTGCGCGCGATCTTGAGCGCGGTCTCGTTGGCCTCGGTGCCGCTGTTGCAGAAGAAGACGCGCCGCAGGCCCTCGGGCGCGAGGCCGGCCACCAGCTCGGCGGCGGTGGCGCGCACGTCGGTGTAGACCACGTTGCTGTAGAAGAGCAGGCGGCCGGCCTGCTCGCGCACGGCCGCGACGAGGGCCGGATGGCAGTGGCCGGCAATCGCGACGCAGTGACCGCCGTAGAGGTCGAGGTAGCCGCGGCCGTCGGCGTCCCAGACGTAGCTGCCCTGGCCGCGCACGAGCGCGATGGGCAGCTTGGCGTAGGTGGGCAGCTGCCAGGCGTCCTCGGCGGCGATGATCTCGGCCGTGGAGCGCGCGGCGAAGGGAGCGGTCGTGGTGGACGTCATCGGTGTCCTCCCGCGGCGATCAGAGACCGAGGCCGGGCCGGCGCAGGCCGGCGGTCTCGGGCAGGCCGAGCATGAGGTTCATGTTCTGCACGGCCGTGCCGGCCATGCCCTTGACCAGGTTGTCCAGCGCCAGCGTGACCACGGCCAGGCCCTCGCCGGGCGTGAGCGCGACGTCGGCGAAGTTGCTGCCGACGACGGCGCGCACCTCGGGCGTGCCGCGCACCAGGCGCACGAAGGGCTCGGCCTCGTAGGCGGCGCGCAGGGCGTTGGCGGCCTCCGTCTCGCGCCCGGAGCCCACGGGCACGAAGGCCGTGACGTGGATGCCGCGCGCGAGCGGCGCGGAGTGCGGCACGAAGTCCACGCGCGCCTCGCCGGCCAGCGCGCGCTCGATCTCGGGCACGTGCTGGTGCGAGAGCGGCTTGTAGGCGCGGAAGTTGGCGAAGCGCTCGGGGTGGTGCGTGCCGGCGGAGGGCGTGGCACCGCTGCCCGAGCTGCCGGTGACGGAGGCCACCGCGACGCGGCCCTCGACCAGGCCCGCGTGCGCCAGCGGCCACAGGGCGAGCAGCGTCGCGTAGGCATGGCAGCCGGGGTTGGCCACGAGGCGCGCCTCGGCGATGTCCGCGCGGCGGCCGCACTCGGGCGCGCCGTAGACGGCGTCGGCGAGGCGCTCGGGGTGCGGGTGCGGCTTGCCGTAGTGCTCGAGGTAGGCCTCGCCGGTGGCCAGGCGGAAGTCGCCCGAGAGGTCCACGATGCGCACGTCGGGCGCGGCGTCGAGGACGGCAGGCGACTCTTTGGCCGAGACGCCGTGCGGCGTCGCGAAGAAGAGCACGTCGTTCTCGCGAGCGAGCTCGGCGGCGCGACCGGAGGTGAAGGCCAGCTCGGTGAAGCCGCGCAGGTGCGGGTGGACGTCGCCTACGGCGCCCGTCTCGCTGCGGCTGGTGATGGCCGTGACCTTGACGTGCGGGTGCTCGAGCAGCAGGCGCAGCAGCTCCATGCCGCCGTAGCCCGTGCCGCCGATGATGGCAGCGCGCACGGTGCGCGGCCGGCCGCTGGGCGCGCGCTCGGCCGAAGGCTTGGTGCCCGTGCCGTAGAAGCCGCCCTTGCTCATGCAAGCACGCCCTCGAAGGCCGCCTTCTCCACGATGTCGGCCAGCGCCTCCGGATCGGTGCGCGCGTTGGCGGCGGGCAGGCCCAGCGTGTCGCGCACGTAGCTGACGCCCACGTCGTTGTCCGTGGCCGGACCGGCGATGCCGTCCACCTCGATGCCGCGCTCGCGCAGCCAGGCCACGCCGCCCCACGCGGCCACGAGGTCGTTGGCGCACAGGACGTGCGCCTGCACGTGGCCCAGGAACTCGGCGTCGGTGATCACGGACTCCACGCCGTACGAGCCGATGATGCCGTCGCCGGCCTCGGCGATGACGGCGTCCAGCTCCTGGCCGGCCTCGGTCTCGACCCAGCGCAGCAGGCGGCGGGCGTAGGGCGCCACGTCCGTCATGCCCGCGGTGCTGGGCAGGCCGAGGTCCACGAAGGACAGCGTGTGCACGGCGCCGTGGTCGGCCATGTTGAGCAGGTCGCGCTGGGCCGCGACGCCCGTGAGCTTGGCGCCGCCGCAGACGTAGCCGCGCGCGGTGAGCTTGGCGATGATCTCGCAGGCGGCCAGCGTCTTGCCGGCCGACATGCAGGTGCCCGAGACCAGGATGACCGGCGGCACCGGCGCGCCCGTCGGCGGCTCGCCCAGCGCGGCGTCGGCGATGTTGAGGCCCTTTCCGTCCACGCGCAGCGCCATGCCCAGCACCTCGACCCGCAGGGCGTGGCCGAGGTCCTTGTTCTCGGAGACCACCTGGCCGAGCAGGCCGCCGAGGTTGAGCAGGTGCAGGGTGTCGCCGGCCTTGACCGCGGCGGGCACCCGCCCGACGAAGCCGCGCAGCGCGTCGCGGCGGCCGAGGGCGCCGACGAGGATGTCGCCCTTGCCCACGTGCGCCATGCGCCCGGACGTCAGCTCGAGCTGGTCGTAGACGCGCTTCTCCTCGAGCGCCTTGACCACGAGCACCTGGCCCACGCGCGCCTCGACGATGCGCGAGAGCTCCAGCTCGGGCCCGAGCTTCAGCCGGGTGGTGACGCTGCCGTACTTGTGCGGGCGGATCTTCATGCCCCCGCTCCCTTGCGGATCGGCCTCTGGGGCGGCGGTGCCGGGGCGGGCCGGGCCCCCGGGGCCGTGCTGGCAGCGCGCTGCGCCGCGAGCGCGTCGCGCCGCGCGGCGAGCAGCGAGGGCAGCCCGTGGATGCGCGCGAAGCCCGCGGCCTGCTCGCCCGTCCAGGCGGACGCGCCCTCGCCGTAGACGGCGACGGCCGGGTCGAGCAGCGACTGCGGCGAGCGCACCCCGACGACGTCGTGGCTGCCGCGGAACAGACGCACGCGGGCCTCGCCGCTGACGCGCTGGTTGACCGAGTCGAGCAGCGCCTCGAGGTCGCGCATCACGGGATCGTAGTAGAGGCCCTGGTGCAGGAGCATGCCGTAGAAGCTGCCGGCCTGGTCGCACCAGTGCTGCTGCCACTGCGTGAGCACCAGCTTCTGCAGCTCGCGGTGGGCGCGGATGAGCACCAGCGGCGCGGGCGCCTCGAAGGCGATGCGGCCCTTGAGCCCCAGGATCGTGTCCCCGATGTGGATGCCGCGGCCCACGCCGTGCGGTCGGCAGCGCCGGTTGAGCTCCTCGATGAGCGCCACGCCGGAGAGCGGCTGGCCGTCCAGCGCCACGGGCAGGCCGCGCTCGAAGGCGAGCACCAGCTCCTCCGGCTCGGGGCGCGCAGCCGTGGGCGCCACGGTCATGGTGTAGGCCTCGTCCGGCGGCAGCGACCAGGGATCGTGCGTCTCCTTGCCGCCGATGGTCGTGCCGAACAGGCCCTCGTTGAGGCTGTAGGCCACGGACTTCTCGGGCACGGCGACGCCGCGCTCGCGCAGCCAGGCGCTCTCCTGCGCGCGGCTCCAGTTGAGCTCGCGGATGGGCGTGAGGATGGTGAGGCCCGGCGCGAGGGCGCCGATGGCCACGTCGAAGCGGACCTGGTCGTTGCCGGCCCCGGTGCTGCCGTGCGCGACCGCGTCGGCGCCGATCTCCTGCGCCACGCGCACCACGGCCTCGGCCTGCGCCGTGCGCTCGCAGCCCACGGACACCGGGTAGACGCCGCCGCGCAGCACGTTGCCCTTCACCAGCCAGGCGACGAAGCGCTGCCAGACCTCGTCGCGCGCGTCCACGGTGCGGTGCTCGCGCACGCCCAGCTCGCGGGCCCGGGCCTCCACCGCCGTCAGCGCCGCCGGCGTGAAGCCGCCGGTGTCCACGGTGACGCTCACGATCTGCGCGCCCGTCTGCTCGCGCAGCCAGACGGCGCAGAAGCTGGTGTCGAGGCCGCCGGAGAAGGCGAGGACGATGGTCTTCATGCAGGGCCCTGCGTCGGGCGGGCATGCGCCCGGGCTGTGACTATGCGCATAAGCTTGGAGATATGTGAATGGTACGGCGTCGCGCGCCGCGGGCACAAGGCCGGCGGCGAGGAATTTCCGGTTGGAGGCTCCCCCGCCGAGCGCCGCGGCGCGACTCCGGAGCAAGCGACGCATTGTAGGTACACCCGCCGCGGCGCGACAGGGGAGCCGCCAGGTGGATCACGGCGCGGCTGACGAGACCCGAGGTCCCGATTCGGTTTCTCGCCAGCCGGCCGCACACATGTCCGGACGCCTCGGGGCAGAGGCGCCACGACCTCTTCTGCCGCGAAGCTTCGCCCACATCATGGCGACTGAGTTCGTCGACCGCGGCCGCCGATCCGTGTGCTTGGACAGCCGCACCGAGCGTCGAGGGGCGGGGTCGGGCGACCGCAGGGCGAAGAGACATGTGCGTCTCCACC
>DASUFI010000356.1:0-7076 GCA_036274635.1 Planctomycetota bacterium | reverse complement strand
CAGACACGTGCATAAAGCCCTGCCGGCTGTGCCCGAACTCCACGAAGGCCGCACCGATCGACTTCTCGATGTTGGTGATGCGGGCCTTGTAGATGTTCCCCAGCGTGCTGCCGAGGGAACCCCGCTCGATGTAGTACTCCTCGAGCCGGCCGCCTTCGAGGACGGCTATCCGGCTCTCGGCGCTCTCGCGGGAGTTGATGAGCAGCCGGCGGCCTCCGCCGGCGCTGCGATTCTGTCCGCCTCTGCGGCGACGTCCCATGCGTCCTCTCCTTGACGCGCCGCATCGCCTGCCTTGGTGAACGTGCCGAAGACCGGCGGAGCGAGCCCCAGGCCGCGCGCGAGGTCGCGCAGCGCCTGAGCCACGGGCTCCGGTCGGGGTGGACGGTCGTTCTGCGCGACCAGCTCCACGAGCAGGTGCCCCTCGCGGGCCTCGCCGCGCGCGAGCAGGGCTCGGGCGTCGACGGGCGCGTCGCGGCGCGCATCCTGGACGGGGAACGTGTCGCGCTGCAGCAGTGCAGTCAGCGCGTCGGCAGCGGACCCCGGTTCCTCCGCGACGTCCAGGCGGTAGCGCACGCGGTCCGGCGCACGGGGCGCCGGTCCGCGCCGCACCTCGACCAGCCGGACGGTCTCCGGCAGCATCGGGCGCAGTCGCTCCGCCACGGTCTCGGGGGCGAGGTCCTCGTCGAGCGTCACGGTGGCCCATTCGCCTTCGGACGCGATGCCCAACGGCATCGCGTCGGTGAAGGCCACCTTGAGACGCGGGTTGAATCCTTGAGTGCTCCGGAGCGGAAGGCCGCTGCGGCGCAGCGCCCTCTCCAGGAGGCGGCTGAAGTCGAGGTGTCCCAGGAAGCGCGCGTCTCCGTCCTTGGAGAAGCGCAGGGCCACCATGCAGCGGGTCGCTTCGGCCACCATTCCCGATCCGGGTGCGTCTTGCCACGCCTCGACCCATGCCAAGGCTCGGGCCGACGGACGCCGGTCAGCATACACGCGCCGTGCCGTCCGGACAACGACGAGCTTCAGGACTCGCCGAATCCCTCGGCCACCAGGCGCTCGAGGGCGTCCAGGGCCTCGCGGGCCTGCGGGCCGTCGGCGCGCAGCGCGAGCTCGGTGCCGTGGCCCGCGGCCAACGTCATCATGGAGAAGATGCTGCTGCCGTCGGCCACCGTGCCGTCCGGCCCGGTGACCGTGACCTCCGCCTGGTACTGCGCCACGATCTGCACGAAGCGGCTGATCGGGCGCGCGTGCAGCCCCTGGCGGTTGACGATGCGCACGACCGCCTCTTCGGGCATGGGTCAGCCGGCGCGCTCCTGCAGCACCTCGAAGATCTGCTCGGCGGTGCGCGCCTGGCGGATGAAGCTGCAGAAGTCGTGGTCGCGAGCCATGAGCGACACCCAGCGCAGCGTCGCCAGGTGCTCGTCCTGCCGGTTGTCGGGCGAGATGAGCATGACCATCACGTGCACGAGCTCGCCGTCCACGGCGCGGAAGTCCACGCCGGCCGAGGAGCGTGCGACGACGCCCGCGTGCGCGCGCAGCCCGGGGATCTTGGCGTGCGGGATGGCCACGCCGCGCCCCAGGCCCGTGCTCCCGCGCGTCTCGCGACCGAGCAGCGCCTCGACGACCTGCGCCTTGCGCGTGCGCGGCAGGACGCCGGCCGCGATCGCCGTGCGGACCATCTCGTCCAGCGCCTCATCGCGGCTGGCGGAAGCCAGCTCGTGGATGATCGCCTTGGGCGAGAACAGTCCGACGACGGGCGATGGCATGGCTCAGCGCTCGGGCTTGTGCTCCCGGGGATGGTGGTCCTTGAGCCGCTCCTTGGCCTTGACCACCTGGCGCTCGATCTTGTCGATGGCGGAGTCGATGGCCGCCGTGACCGAGTCCTCCACCGCCGTCGCGACGAAGCGCAGGTTGGGCGGCGCCGCGGCGATCATCTCCGTGCGGTGCTTGCCGGCGTCACGGTCCAGCACGATCTGGATGTGGTTCACGCCGTCGAAGAAGCGCGCCACCTTCTCGGCCTTCTCCAGGGCGTAGGCCTTGATGGTGGGCGGATGATGCTCGTGGCGGTCGGTGAAGTCGATGCGCAGAGGCATGCCGGTGTCCGTCGGGAGCGTGCTCCGGGCCGCGGCCGCTGCGGGACTCAGCGGCCGCTCCGGGCGCGCCAGCATATCAGGCGGCCGCTGGCGCCGTCGCGTGCCCGCCCGTAGCGCACGCGCCAGAGGAACAATCCCTGCGGTGGCAGCGACGGCGGCGCTCGCGAACGGTCGGCCGAGGCGAGCAGCGCGGGCACGTCCTCCGGCGCGCGGCGGCCGCGCCCCACGTCCAGCAGCAGCCCGGACAGCAGGCGCACCATGCCGTAGAGGAAGCCGTCCGCGGTCGCCACGACGCGCAGCCCGTGCGGCACGCGCAGCACGCGCAGCGCGCGCAGGCTGCGCACCGGCGTGCGATCGTCGTCCATGCGCCGGCTGAGCGCCGTGAAGTCGTGCCGACCCACCAGCCGCGCCGCGGCGGCGCGCATGGCGCGCAGGTCCAGCGGCCCGCCGGCGGCGTGGAAGGCGTGGCGGCGCGCGACGGGCAGCTCGAAGCGGCCGGCGGGCTGCCCGCGACCGCCCGGCACGTGGATCTGGTAGACGTAGCTCTTGTCGAGCGCGTGGTGCCGTGCGTGGAAGTCGGCGGGCACCTCGGCGGCGTCCAGCGCGCGGATGTCGTCGGGCAGCACGCTGTTGAGCGCCAGCGCCAGGCGCTCCACGGGCAGGCCGCGCGGGTCGTCGAAGTGCGCCACCTGCCCGAGCGCGTGGACGCCCGCGTCGGTGCGCCCCGAGCCCGTCACGCGCACGGGAACGCCCAGCAAGTGCGCCAGCGCAGCCTCCAGCTCGCCCTGCACGGTGGGCAGGCCCGGCTGCACCTGCCAGCCGGCGTAGCGCGTCCCGTCGTAGGCCAGCCGCAGCGCGCGGCGCCCGGGGGCGCTCACGGCGGCGCGACGCTCACGCGGTCCCGTACACGCGCCGCGCCCGTGAGCTGCCCAGGCGCAGGGCCTTGCGGTACTTGGTCACCGTCCGGCGCGCGATGTCCAGGCCGTGCGTGTCCTTGAGGATGGCCACGATGGCCTCGTCCGAGAGCGGGTCGCTGCGGTCCTCGGCGGCGATGATCTGGCGCACCAGCTCCTGCACGCCCGCGCGCGAGGCGCCCTCCTCGCCGCCGCCCTCGCGCGCCGGCACCTCGCCCGTGAACAGCGCCTTCATCGGCACGATGCCGCGCGGCGTCTGCATGTACTTGCCCGAGATCGCGCGGCTGACGGTGGAGACGTGCACGCCCAGCGCGTCGGCCACCTCCTGCATGCGCAAGGGCCGCAGGCCCGACGGCCCGTGCACCAGGTAGTCCGCCTGCCTGTTGACCAGCTCGCTGGCCACGCGGAAGAGCGTGTTCTTGCGCTGCTCGATGGCCTCGATGAGCGACTGCGCGCTCTCGATCTTGCCGCGAATGTGCTTGCGCAGCTCGGGGTCCGTGCCCTGGCTGCGCGCCAGCTGCAGCCAGCGGCGGCTGATGGTCAGGTCGGGGATCCAGTCGTTCTCGATGCTGATCTCGAAGTCGTCCCCCACCTGGCGCACGACCACGTCGGGCTTCACGTGCGGCACCGCGCTGGCGCCGAAGCGGCGGCCCGGGATCGGGTCGAGGTGGCTGATGACGTCGATGGCGGCCAGCACCTTGTCCACCGGCGCGCCCGTCTCGCGGCCGATGCGCGGGATGCGGTTGTGCGCGATGTCGTCCAGGTGGTTCACGATGAGCGAGACCAGCAGGTCGTAGTCGGGGCGGCCGGGCTGGATCTGCAGCAGCAGGCACTCGCCCAGGTCGCGCGCGCCCACGCCGGCGGGCTCGAGGCCCTGCACGATGTGCAGCGCGTGCTCCAGCTCGTCGGGCGTGGGCGCCGGCGTGAGGCCGGTCTCCACCGCCTCCAGCGCGAGCTGCAGCCAGCCGCGGGGGTCGAGCGCGCCGGCGAGGGCCCGCGCCAGCGCGCGGTCCCGCTCCGAGAGCTCGAGCACGTCGATCTGGCGCCGCAGGTGGTCCTCCAGCGTGACGGGCGCGGCCGCGGTGGCGGCCATGACGTCCATGCGCGAGGAGCCCTCGCCGGCCACGGGGCGCTCCCAGTCGTCGGCCGCGTCCTCCCACTCCTCCTCGACGCCGCCCTCCTCCTCGGCCTGGGCCTCGCCGGGCTCGGGCGCCTGCTGCTCCAGCTCCAGCGTCTCGTTCTCCTGCAGCTCCTGCTCGATGAGCTGGGCCAGGTCGAGCGTGGTGAGCTGCAGCACCTCGATGCGCTGCAGCATCTGCGGCGAGAGGCGCAGCTGCAGGTCCGGCCGCATGGACTGGTGCAGGCCGAGCTTCATGGCGCGGCCTCCATGCGCGCGCGGCCGGAGATGGCGTCGGCCAGCATCGCGGCGTTGCTGTACTCGATGGCGCTGCCCGAGGCCACGCCGCGCGCGATGCGCGACACGGACACGGGCAGGTCGGCCAGGCGCTTGCGCAGGTGCAGCGCCGTCGCGTCGCCCTCGTAGTCGGGATTGGTGGCGATGACCACCTCCTCGACGCCGCCGGCGCGCACGCGCTCCAGCAGGCCCTCGATGGTGAGGTGCTGCGGCTCGATGCCCTCGAGCGCGTTGAGGTGCCCGAGCAGCACGTGGTACACGCCGCGCCAGCCGGCCTCCTCGAAGGCCGCCACGTCGCGTGGCTGCTCCACCACCAGCAGCCGCCCGCGGTCGCGCCCGGCATCGGCGCAGACGGGGCACGGGTCGGTCTCGGCGATGTTGTTGCAGCGGCTGCAGGCCACCACGGCCTGCCGCATGGCCAGCAAAGCCTCGGCCAGCTCGCGCGCCTCGTCCTCGGGCGCACGCAGCAGGTGGAAGGCCAGGCGCTCGGCGGTGCGGGTGCCGACGCCGGGCAGCGTCTTGAGCGCGGAGATCAGGCGGGCGAGCGATGCGGGCAGGGACATGCGCGCGCCAGTCTAGCCGCCGGGCTCAGAAGTCCGGGAGCTTGAGCCCGCCGGTCAGCGCGGCGCGCTCCTTGTCGCGCACCGCCCGCGCGGCCGTCGTGGCCTGCTTGAGCGCCGCCAGCACCGTCTGCTCGACCAGCGAGACGTCGCCTCCGGCCAGCAGCTCGGGCGCGATCTTGAGCAGCGTCACCTCGCCCGCGCCATTGACGCGCACCTTCACGGCGCCGCCGCCGGCGCTGCCCTCGCTCTCGTGACTGCGGAGCCGCTCGTCGGTCTGCTGCAGGGCGCGCTCCAGGGCCTTGGCCTGCTCGAGCAGGTGGCGCATGTCCATGGATGGTCTTCCGGTGGGAGCGGGAGGCAGGCGGGTCGCCCCATCGTGGCGCGCCCGGGCGCCCGGGTCAAAAGTCGACGCGCTCGGATCCGGGCCAGTCGCCGAGGATGCGCTGGTCGAGGTCCCCGGCGCCGGCGGCTCGCCCGGGCGGCGGCGACGCGGGCCGCGCCCCAGACGGCCCCGCCGCGGGCAGCACGCGCAGGCCCAGCGTGCGCCCCGAGACCTCGCGCGCCGCATCCAGCAGGCGCTGGCGGATCTGGGGCTCGCGCGGATCGAAGAGCGGCGCTCCGCCCGACGGCTGCAGCACCAGCTCGTCGCCCTCCACGCGGATCGAGCCATAGCGCTGCAGGTCGGCGCGCAGGCTGCGCGAGCCACGCGCCGCGGCCTCGATGAAGCGCGCGCTGAAGTCGCCCGCCTCCGGGCGCGGGGCAGGCGCGGGTGCTGCGGACGGCTGCGGCACCGGGCGCGCCGGTGCCACCTGGGGCGCGGCCGCGGAGCGCGTCGCCGGTGCTGCCGCCGCCGTGCTTGCGGGCGCCGCCGGGCTTGCGGGCGCCGCCGTGGGCGGCGCCGCCGGCCGTGCTGGGGCCGCCCCGCCGCGGCCCGCGAGGACATCGGCCACGTCCTGCAGCAGCGGCACGCGCGCCAGGGTGACGAGCGCCAGCTCCACGACCAGCCGGCCGTCGTGCCGCTGGCGCAGCCGCGCCGCGGCCTCCACCAGCACGTCGAGCATGGCCACCAGCTGGTCCACGCTGGCGACCTTCGCCAGCTGACGCAGGGCGGCCTGCTCCTCGCTCGTGCGATCGGCGGGCTGACCACCGGCGGCGGTGACCAGCAGGCCCTGCGCCAGCTCGGTGAGCTGCTCCACCAGGTCGGCCGGCCGCGCGCCGCGGGCCAGCGCGTCGGAACCGGCGGCGAGCGCGGCGGCCGTGTCGCCCGCCAGCGCGGCGCCCAGCAGCGCGTGCAGGGTCTGCGGCGAGAGCCGCCCGGTGAGCCGCTCGAAGTCCGCCACCGTGGGCTGGCCGTCCCCGTAGGCGATGAGCTGGTCCAGCAGCGAGAGCGCGTCCCGCAGCCCGCCCCGCGCGTGGCGCGCGATGCGCTCGAGCAGCCCGGGCGGCGCCGTGACCTGCTCCTCCGCGCAGATGGCCGTGAGGCGCGCCGCGATCTCGTCGGCCGCCAAGCGCCGGAAGTCGATCAGCTGGCACCGGCTGCGGATGGTCTCCGGGACCTTGAGCGGCTCGGTCGTGGCCAGGATGAACTTGGCGTGGGAGGGCGGCTCCTCCAGGGTCTTGAGCAGGGCATTGAAGGCCGAGGTGGACAGCATGTGCACCTCGTCCACGATCGTGACCCGGTAGCGCGCCTCGACCGGCCGGAAGCGCAGCGTCTCGATCAGCTCGCGCACGTTCTCGACGCGGTTGTGGCTGGCCCCATCGATTTCCACCACGTCCAGCGCATCGACCCCCTCATCGATCGCGCGGCACACCGCGCACGTCCCGCACGGCTCCCCCTCCGCCGTCAGGCAGTTCCAGGCCTTCGCGAGGATGCGCGCCATCGAGGTCTTCCCCACCCCGCGCGGCCCCGAGAACAGATACGCGTGCGCGCTCCGCCCCCCCGCCAACCCCGCCCGCAGCACCTGCGCCGCATCCCGTTGCCCGACTACATCGTCGAACACCCGCGGCCGGTAGCGAGTCGCGAGAACGGTGTAGCCAGCCATGACCCGGAGCCTAGCCACGCCGCCCAAACCGGTCCACCCCGCCCGGCGCTGCGGTG
>DASUFI010000355.1:0-31692 GCA_036274635.1 Planctomycetota bacterium | reverse complement strand
CACGGCCCAGCGCACGCCACCCCCGTCGCGCTCGCGATGCAGCAGGCCGCGCTGCGCCAGGCGCGCCAGTGCAGCCTGGGGCGCGCCGTCCGTGGCGACGCTCAGCGCGTCCGCGGGCAACGGCCGCGGACAGGCGGCCAGCAGCGCGAGCAGCGCGCGTTCGTCGGCGCCGAGGCCCGACAGCGCCGCGCGCGCCTCCTCCACGCCGAAGCCGCCGGGCCAGCCGGGCGGCACGCGCCCCTCGTCCACCACCAGCCCCTCCGCGCCCACGCGCACGGCGTCCGAGCGCTGCAGCGCGGAGAGCGCCGCCTCCAGCTCCTCGCGCGAGGCCGGCGGCTGCGCGGCGAGGCGACGCTCGAGCGCCGGCTGGCTGCCCAGCGCGTCGCGCAGCACGGCCCGCGCGTCCTCCAGCGCGGGCGGCGACTCGTCATAGAGCTCGATGCCGGGTACACCCTCCAGCAGCCGTGCCGTCGCGCGCCGCTCGGCGCGGCGCGCATCGTCCGCGGCGCGCTGCAGGCCGAGCACGCAGGTGAGGGGGCCGTGCGCGGCCAGCGCCTCGAGCAGGCCGGACAGCTCGGGCGGCGAGGGCCGCGCCTCGGCCGCGGCCAGCAGTCGCGCGCGCAGCCGGTCGGAGGGCTGCGTGACGGCGCCCGCCAGCGCCAGGGTCTCGGCGCGGGCCTGCTCGATGCTGGTGTCGGGAGCGGGAAAGGCCTCGACCCACGTGCGCCCGCGGCGCACCGCGGCCTCCAGCGCCGCGCGGTGCGCGTCGTGGCGCAGCAGGGCCGAGGAGAGGCGCGCGGCGAGCTGCTCGGCGTGCAGCGCCGCGGCGAAGGCGGCGTCGGGCGGCGGCAGGGCGGCCAGCGCGCCGGCCGCGTCGGCGGGTCGGGCGGCAGGATCCGGCTGCAGCATGCGAGCCAGCAGCGCGGCCAGCGCGGCATCGCCGATGCGCGCGGCGTCCGCGGCCGACAGCCCTGTAAAGGCGCGTCGCTCCGCGGCCAGCTCCTGCGGCGCGCCGCCGCCGAAGAGGCGCCGGCCCAGCAGCGCCTCCGCGAGCACGAGGCCCGCGGCCCACAGGTCGCTGGCCACGCTGGCCGGCGCGCCCGCGAACAGCTCGGGCGCCATGGCGCGCGGCGTGCCGGCGGGCGGCAGGCCCGGCGCGTCCTCGATGGCGCAGCACAGCCCGAAGTCCAGCAGCACGGGCCGGTCGCTGCCGTTCTCCAGCAGGATGTTGTCGTCCTTGAGGTCGCGGTGCAGCAGGCCGCGCTCGTGGAGCGCGGACAGCGCGGCCAGCAGGCGCGAGGCGAGGGCCAGCGCCCGCGCCGGCGCCGCCGCACCGCCCAGCGCCGCGGGCCCGAGCGGCACGCCGGCGACGTGCTCGGTCACCGTGTACAGCCGCCCGTCGCCCGGCAGCCGCCCCGCATCGAGGCAGGCGGCGAGGCCCGGGTGCCGCAGCCCCAGCAGCGCCATCTCGGCCAGGCCCGCGGCCTCGCCCTCGCCGCGCTCGTGGATCTTGAGCGCCACGCGCCGGCCCTGCGCGTCCTGCGCCAGGAAGACCGTGCCCGCTGCGCCCCGCGCGAGCTCGTCGCGCAGGCGCCAGCGGCCGATGCGGCGCGTCATGCTGGCGTCCATGCCGCGGACCAAGATACCGCCGCCGGCGCTACCATCGGCCGGCGTGAGGCGCGGCACCCAGCACCGGAGTCCCTCCTGACGCCGCCCGTGATCTCCGGCGGCCGCCTGCGCGGCGTGCGGCTGGCCGTGCCGCCGGGCCTGTCCACGCGGCCCACGCGCGGGCGCGTGCGCGAGGCGCTCTTCAGCATCGTGGCCGAGCACCTGCCCGGCGCGCGCGTGGCGGACCTGTACGCCGGCTCGGGCGCGCTGGGCCTCGAGGCGCTCTCGCGCGGCGCCGCGCACGCCACCTTCGTGGAGCGCGGGGCGCCTGCACTGGCCTGCCTGCGCCGCAACATCGCCGCCTGCCGCCTCGCTCCCGGCGAGTACGAGCTGCTCATCACCGACGCGCAGGTCCTTGCCCCCCGGCAACCCTTCGACCTGGTCCTCGCCGACCCGCCCTTCGCGCTGCGCGACCCATTGCCGCCCGCGCTGCTGCGGCCCGGCGCGCTCGCCTCGGGCGGCCTGCTGGTGCTGGAGCAGCCCGGCGAGCGCATCGCGCCGCTGCGCCTCGGCGCGCTGGAGCTGCGCGCGTCGCGGTCCTATGGAGACACCAGCTCGCTGTGGATCTACGCGCCGTCCGTGACCCGCTGACAACTGGCCCCCCTGCAAATTCCGGCCTTGCCAAAGGCCTCAAGCACGAATGCGAAAACCTCGATACATGCCGCGGCCTCGAACGGCACGCAGCGCGCGAGCCCCTGGACACCCATGACGCACACCTCAGACGCCGACTCGTCGAGCCCGCGCTCGCCGCTCGAGTTCCCGGACGGGCTCAGCGTCGACGAGCGCGCCGAGCGCTGGGCCAAGGTGCTCGCGCACGAGGAGCGCCTGACCGAAGCGGATCTCGACGCGGCGCTCCTCGCGCTCATGCAGCGGAGCCGCGAGACCTCCTGAGCGGGCCCGCCCCGCGCGCGGGGCGCGCAAGGGACCTGCTAGATTGGGCCGCTTTGCCCGGGGAATCCGCCCACCGCATGTCCGCGAGCCTGTGCCTCCCGCTGCTGCCGCTGCCCGTGGCCCGCCCCTGGGGCGGCCGCCGCGCCGCGCCGCGCTTCGGCTGGAGCGCGCCCGGGCCCGTCGGCGCGCCCATCGGCGAGTGGTGGCTGGCCAGCTGCCACCCCGGCACCGTCTCGCCGCTCGCGCGGCCCGCTGCCGGCGCCGCCGACCTGCCGGCCTTCCTGTCCGGGCCGGGCCGCGCCTTCGGCCTGCCCGCGGCCGCCGACTTCCCGCTGCTGGTCAAGTTCCTCGACTGCGACGCGATCCTCTCGCTGCAGGTGCACCCCGACGACGCCACCGCGCGCCACCAGGGCCTGCCGCGCGGCAAGACCGAGTGCTGGCACGTGCTGGCGGCCGAGCCGGGCGCCTGCGTGTGGCTGGGCACCGCGCCGGGCGTCTCCGCCGCGCAGCTGCTCGAGCGCGTGGCCGCCGGCGCCGGCGACGACGAGCTGCGCACGCTGCTGCGGCGGGTCGACGTGGCGCCGGGCGATACGCTGGTCGTGCGCGCCGGCTGCGTGCACGCCATCGGCGCCGGCCTGCTGATCTACGAGGTGCAGCAGAGCTCGGACACGACCTGGCGCATCCACGACTGGGGCCGCGGCCGGCCCGTGCATCTGCAGGAGGCGCGCGAGTCGTGCCGCGACGCGGAGCCCGAGTCGCCGCGGCGCGCGGCGCCGGCGCCGGGCCGCTGGTCCGAGCTGGCGCGCACGCCGGCCTTCACGCTGCGTGGCGCGCGCGTCGCCGGCGCGCTGGACGTCGCGCCCGCCGGTCCCTTCGCGATCCTCACCGCCCTCGCCGGCCGCGGCACGCTCACCGCGGGCGACGCGACGCTCGAGCTGCGCCCCGGCACCACGCTGCTGCTGGTCGGCCCCGCGCAGCTCGCGGGCGAGGGCCTCGAGCTGCTGTGCACGGACGCGCCCGCATGACCCGCATGCGCCTGCACAAGCTCATGGCCGCGTGCGGCGTCGGCAGCCGGCGCGCGTGCGAGGAGATCATCGCGCAGGGGCGCGTCGAGGTGGACGGCCACGTGGTCAGCCAGCCCGGCACGCAGGTGGACCCCGAAGCCCAAACCGTGCGCGTGGACAGCCAGACCCTGCACGTCGAGCGGCCGCTGCACTACCTGCTCAACAAGCCGCGCGGCGCGATCTGCAGCACGAACTCCGCGCCCGGCACGCCGCGCGCCCTCGACTTCCTGCCGCCCCGCGCGCGCGACCGGCGCCTCTTCACCATCGGCCGCCTGGACGTGGACAGCGACGGCGCCATCATCCTCACCAACGACGGCGAGCTGTGCCACCTGGTCACCCATCCGCGCTTCGGCGTGGGCAAGACCTACCGGGTCGAGGTCGAGGGCCATCCGGACGACGAGACGCTGGAGCGCATGCGCCAGGGCGTCTGGCTGGCCGAGGGGCGCACCGGCACCGTGGAGGTGCAGGCGCTGCATCGCGCGCGCGAGCGCTCGCTGCTGCTCGTGACGCTGCACGAGGGCAAGCGGCGCGAGATCCGCCGCATCTGCGCGCGCTTCGGCCACGAGGTGCGGCACCTCACGCGCGTGGCCATCGGCCCGGTGCAGCTGGGCGAGCTGCAGCCCGGCCAGGTGCGGCAGCTCACGCCGCCCGAGGTCGCGGCGCTGCGCGCGGCGGCGCAGGCCGTCATCCGACTCGGCGGCGGCGGCGCGCGCGGCACGGTGCGCCTCGGCGGCCCGCGCGCCGCCACGCCCCGCGCCCACGGCATCAAGGGCCGCGAGTTCCACGCGCACAAGCGGGCGGCGCAGGGGCGCCCCAAGCGCCAGCGTCACGCGCGGCAGCGGCGCGGCGATCGCCCGCAGGGCGGCGCCGGCGCGCGCCATTGAATTCCACGGGAGGCATCGGCATGCGGGCAGCACATCGGTCGCGGCGGGATCTCTGGGCGGCCACTTCGACGGAGGCATTGCATATGCACTGCTTCAGTGATGCTTCAGTCGAAACGCGCGGGGCCACCCCGCGCCGGCGCGCTCGCCTGGCCCTGGCGCTCCTCGTCCTGACGGCGGGCGCCGCGGCGCAATCGCAGCCGCCGGCCGAAGGCGTCTACTGCGTGAAAGCCATGGACGAGCTCACCCTGCACGAAGGCGCGCCGCCGGACGGGCAACTCCATCCCCAACCCGCGGACAAGCTGGAGGTCGTGCTCGACGGCGCCGGCGAGGCCTACATCCGACGCTCCGCTGATCCGCAGTGGAACGCCGACCGGGACGACTGGAACCAGGCCGCAGAGGCCGCCTTGGCCGTGTGCGTGCCGCAGGCGCGCGAGGTGACCGGCCGCCTGTTCTGGCTGCGGGGCGCGGGCGAGACGAGCGCCATCATCCACTTCAGTATCCCCGCCGACGCCTTCCAGGCCGAGGCGCGGCGCGACTTCCTGCAGGCCGAGCGGGCGCACTACACGCAGCTGCTGGCCGACGGCGTGCCCGGCGCCGCCTGGTGGCGCCATCGCGTGGACGCGCTGTCGCGCGAGCTGGGCGAGACGCAGCCGGCCGACCGGCCGCAGGGCTGGGCCAGCCCCAGCAACATGGACGACACCTTCGCCCTGTTCAGCGGCGGCCGCGCCGTCGCGGAGAACCTGCAGCTGGACCGCACGCTGCCGGCGACGCCGCCGGCGGCGGACGACGACGTGCGCGACGTCGACAGCCTCGCCGGCATCACGGTGGCCGAGTACGACTGGAGCGCGGCCGTGGCCGGCAAGTCGCCGCGGCTCGACGCGCTGGCCGCGCTCATCCCGGCCGACCAGCACGCGCTCTTCTTCCCCAGCTTCACGGCCATGGCCGACATGGCCGACCGCATGGACGAGCAGGGCACGGTCGTGCTGGAGGCGCTCTCGGACCCGGCCGAGGAGGCGCGCTCGCGGCAGCGCTACGAGCAGCAGCTCGGGCTGCCCATGACCGAGATCGCGCGGCTCCTGGGGCCGCAGCTCATCCGCAGCGTCGCGATGACGGGCGGCGACCCGTACCTGCGCGCGGGCTCGGACGTGGCGGTGCTGCTCGAGGCCAACGACCCGGCGGTGCTGCTGTCGCTGGTGCTGGCGCGCGTGGCCGCCGCCACGGCCTCCGAGCCGGGCTGCGAGACGAAGACGGGCACGAGCGACGGCCTCGAGTGGACCGCGCGCGTCTCGCCGGGGCGGCGCGTGTCCTCGTACGTGGCGCGGCTGGGCGGCGCGGTCGTCGTGAGCAACTCGCCGGCGCAGCTGGCGCGGCTCGCGACGGTGGGCAAGGGCAGCGTTCCGGCGCTGTCCGCGCTGCCCGAGTACGTCTTCTTCCGCGACCGCTACCCGCTGGGCGACGCGGCAGAGACTGCGTTGCTGGTCGTGTCCGACCCGTGCATCCGCCGCTGGTGCGGGCCGCGCTGGCGCATCGGCGACTCCCGCCGCACGCGCGCGGAGGCGCAGCTGGCCGAGCTGCAGGCCGCCGCCGCGGACGACGTCGCACACGGCAAGGCCGGCGGCCTCGGGCCGCTGGCGGACGCTCCCGCAGGGCTCGGCACGGTGGAGCGCACGGCCGACGGCGTGCGCTCGTCGCTGTACGGCACGCTCGGCTTCCTCACGCCCATCGCGGAGCTGGACCTCGCGCGGGTGAGCGCGGAGGAGGCCGACCTCTACGGCCGCTGGCGCGACGGCTACCAGAACAACTTCACCGGCGTCTTCGATCCGCTCGCGGTGCGCTTCAGCCTCGGACCGCAGCGGCTCGGGCTGGACCTGACGATCCGGCCGTTGATCGCCGGCACGGAGTACCGCGAGTTCCTGGACATGTGCCGCGGCGCGAAGATCGCGCCGCAGGCCTGCGACCCGCACGACGATGCGCTGCTGCAAGTGGTGATGGCCGTGGACAGCAAGTCCTCGCTCTTCGGCGAGGGCAGCGGGATGCTGCGCGCGATGCTGCCGCAGATGGATCCGCTCGCGTGGCTGGGCAGCAGCGTGTCGCTGTACGTGGAGGACGGCCCGCTCTGGGACGAGGTGCGCCGGGCGGACGTGCCCGACGACGCGCTCGAGGCGGGCCTCGCGCGGCTGCCCGTCGCGCTGCACGCGGAGGTGGGCAACCCGCTGCTGCTCACCGGCGCGCTGGTGGCCCTGCGCGGACTCGCCGACCAGAGCGCGCCGGGCATGCTGCGCTGGGAGAACGCCACCTTCGAGGGCGAGCCCTACGTGGTCGTGCGCCCCACGCAGGACGCCATGGCCGACAGCGGCATGCCCGCGGACCTCGCCGTGCGCTACGCGCCCTCGGCCGAGGGCCTCGTGCTCACGCTGGACCAGTCGCTGCTCGAGCGCGCGCTGAAGCGCCGCATCGGGCGCCGCGCGGCGCGCAGCGCGCAGCCGCCGCCGGCCTGGCTGGGCGACCAGCTGTGCGTGCGCGTCGACGGCAAGCTGCTGGGCATCCTGGACGACATCGCCTCCAAGGACCGTGACGAGGGACTGCGCGCCCTGTCCTTCGCCAACCTCCCCATCCTCAACGAGTGGCACCACCTGTTCCCCGGCGAGGATCCGGTGGCCACGCACCAGCGCCTGTTCCAGCGCGAGCTGGCCTGCCCCGGCGGCGGCAGCTATCGCTGGAACGAGGAGTGGCAGACGATGGAGTCGAGCGTGTACGGCCACCCGGGAGCGCCGAAGCGCGGGCCGTCGCTGCCGCCAGCGCTGCTGCGGCTTGCGAGCGCGCAGGCGGGGCTCACCTTCGAGGCGGACGGGCTGCGCGCGCGCGTCGAGCTGGTGATGCGGGACCAGTAGCTAGCGCGGCGGCGGCGACCCGGCCGGCGGCGTGACCAGAAGGTGCGCGAGCACCTTCGCCCAGGGCTCGTCCGCAGGCAGGCCGCCCAACAGCTGGCGTGCGGGCGCAACCGCGGCCACGTCGCCGCGCAGCAGGCCGAGCGCGGCCGCGGGCAAGGCCGGCAGCGACGCCGGCGCGAAGGCGCGCGCCGCATCCTCGAGGCGCGCATGACCCTCGGCGTCGCGGCCCGCCAGCAGCAGGGCCGTGGCCAGGTTGATCAGCACGCTGCGATCCTCGGGCGCGCGCTTGCGAGCCGAGGTCAGCAGCTCGAGCGCCTCGTCGGGCTGGTCGAGGCGCAGGAGCAGGCCACCCAGCACGCCGGCGAGGCGCGGGTCGTCGAGGACCTGCTGCGCGCGGTCGAGCAGCTCGGCGGCCGGCTCGTCGCGGCGCTCCTGGGCCAGGCGGCTGGCGCGCTCGAGCAGCGCGTCGCGCACGTCGAGGTGCCCCGGCGCCGCGTGCCAGGCGTAGAGCAGCGCGGAGGACAGCTCGGTCTCGCGCGCGAGGCGCTCGTCGCCGGACAGCTCGCCCCTGCCCGCGGCGTCGAGCGCAAGCTGCGCCGCGCGCGCCACGAGCAGGCCGGAGAGCGCGGCCGAGCGGGCGGTCAGCTCGGCGCCGAGGTGGCGGTCGTCCTTGTCCGCGATCGGTCGTGCCTGGAGCGAGCTGGTGTCCAGTGGCACGGCCAGGTCGGCCAGCAGGCGCAGGTTGAGGCGCGCGAGCAGCGCGGCGTCGCCCGCGCGGCCGGCCGAGAGCCACGCGCCCCACGGCTGCTCCAGCGTGGCCAGCGGCTCGTCGCGCCAGCGCGAGGCCAGCGTCCAGCCGTCGCAGACATAGAGGTCGTACACGTCGGGCGAGCCGTTGATGCCGGCCACCGACGGAGTGCTCGAAAGCAGCTCGTCCAGCGCCTTCGTGCCCGGGAGGCCGTGGGCGAGGCCGCCGGCCAGCAGCGCCACCGGCACGTCCGCGCGCAGCGAGCCGATGAAGAGGCGCGCATCGGGGAAGGCCTCGAGGAAGGCCGCGCCCACGCGCTGCAGCGCGGGCCAGGGCAGCAGCTGCAGCGGCAGCGCGACCACGGCCACGCCGTCGGGCCGCAGCGCGCCGCGCAGCGCGAGGAAGTGCTCGGCGGTGAGCCAGTCCTCGCGTCCGGGCACGTCGGGCCTGAAGACGTTGGCGACGACGAGGTCCAGCTCGCCCCGGTGCGCCAGCAACCAGGCGCGCGGGTCGTCGACGTGCAGCGCCGGCGCGCCGCCGCGCGCGGACTGGCCCGGCTCGTAGGTGATCTCGGGCTGCAGCACGACCAGCGCGGCGTCGGGCTCCACGCAGGTGACGTGAGCGGGCGTGGCGGCGGCCAGCGCGGCGAGCAGCTGGCCGTCGTCGCGCAGCAGCAGCGCCGCGTCCTTCGCGTCCGGCTTGAGCGCGGCGGCGAGGCGCCCGAGGCGCCGCGCGTGCAGGCGGCCCAGCTCCTCGCCCAGCAGCGGCAGGCCGTCCTGGCGCACGGAGGCCTGGCCGCCCGGCCGCGCGACGATGGTGTCGTGCGAGCGCAGGCCCTCGACCTGCGCCAGCAGCGTGCCGTCGTCGGCCGCCATGCGCCATGGCCGCTCGATGCGCCGCAGCCAGGGCACGCACAGCACCGCGCCCACCAGCAGCACCGCCAGCCCGGCCTTCAGCGCCGCGCCGGCCGCGTGCTCGCGCGCCGCCGTGAAGAGCGTGCCCACGATCAGGCCGATGGTGGCGGCCAGCAGCCAGCCCAGCTCCTGCGTGGTCTCCGGCGGCTGACCGCCGGCCGCGAGGTGCGCGTGCAGCAGCACCCACGCGGCGCCGCCCGCGGCCAGGGCGCCGACGTGCAGCCCGAAGCGCGCCCCGGCGCCCGGCTCGCCGTCGCGCGTCGCGCGCGCGACGCCCGCCAGCGTGGCCAGCAGAGCCAGCGCCGCCGCGCCCTGCACCGGCCAGGCCGAGGGCTCCGCGAGGCCGCGCCCCTCCAGCCAGGCCAGCGCCGCGACGAGGATGGCCACGGCGAACAGCACGTGCGCGCAGAGGGCCAGCGCCAGCCGGCCGCGCGAGGCGCGCTCCGGCCGCGGCCGCGCGACGAGGCCCGGCAGCGCCGCGAGCGCCAGCGCTGTGGCCAGCCACGGACCGGCCGCGCCGCTGGCGGACCGCGCGCCGCCGAGCAGGCCCAGCAGGCCCGCGAGCACGGCGCCGAAGCCACACAGCAGGAAGCCCGGTGCGAGCGCCGCGGCGCTTCGCGGGCGCGCGGACGCCGGCCGCGCGCCGCCCGCGATGAGCAGCGCGAGCAGACCGGCGCCGGCCGCCGCGACCGCGGCCTGCGTCGCGGTCGGGTGCAACGGCAGGCCCAGCAGCGCAGCGGGCGCTCCCTCGGCGCACGCCAGCGCGACGCCCAGCGCAAAGGCCGAGATCGACGCGTGCGCGGCGCCGCCGGCGACGGCGCGCGCCTGCGCGAGCAGCACGAGGGCCACGCCGCAGGCCAGCGACGTCACCGCGCCCGGCAGCCAGGCAGTCGCCGCAACGCGCCAGGCCTCGGCCGGAAAGGTCGGCAGCAGCGCGCCCGGCAGCGATGGCGCCACCAGCGCGCCCGCCGCCGCCGCCGCCAGCCAGCGCGAGGCCGCGCGCAGCGGCTCGGCGCTGCGCGCAACGCGGCGCGCCGCCAGCCAGGCGCCCGCCGCGAAGAGCAGCAGCGCGGGCGGCAGCACGCTCCACCACGCGGGCGGCACACCGGGCGCCACGCCCGCGAAGGCGCGCACCAGCCAGCCCGTCAGCGCGGCGGCCGCGTAGCCGCAGGCCGCCAGCGGCACCAGCGCGAGCAGCGCGACGTTCACGCGCCGCCCACGGACTGCAGCGCGCGGCGGCCGAGCAGCGCGGCCAGCAGCTGGCCCACGAGGTAGAGCGAACCCGTCACCACGACCGTGCGGCCGCCGGCCACGGAGCGCGCGCGCGACAGCGCCTCGGCGGGATCGTCCACGGCCACGGCGCGCTGTACGCCGCGCGCGGCGGCCAGCAACTCGGCGGCGGGCACGCCGCGCTCGCCGGGCGCGGTGGTGAGCAGCAGGCCGGCGGCGGGCGGCAGCGCGGCGGCCAGGGCCGCGATCATGGGCGCGGGGTCGCGCCCGAGCGTGGCCCCGAAGACCAGCGCGCCGAGGTCGAGGCTGCCGGCCGCCTGCTCGGCCGCCAGGCGCCGCGCCAGGGCGTCGCTGGCGGCGGCGGTGTGCGCGCCGTCGAGGAGCACGTCGCCCACGCGCTGCCAGCGGCCCGCGACGCCGTGCGCCTCGATGGCGGCGTCCATGGCCGGCGTGCGCGGCGGCGCCTGGTGCTCGTCGGCGAGCACGTCGAGCGCGAGGCGCGCGAGGTCGCGGTTGGCGGCCAGCGCGTCCACCTCGCCTGGCGCGCGCGGCGGCTGCTGCACGACGCGGCAGCCGAGGCCCGCCGCGTGCTCCGCCAGCACCTGCCGCGCGGCGAGCGGGACCGACGCGCCCAGCAGCAGCGGCGCACCGGGCCGCAGGATGCCGGCCTTCTCGGCCGCGATGGCCGGCAGCGTCTGCCCGAGCACGGCCGTGTGCTCGAGGCTGATGGAGGTGACGAGGCACAGGTCGGCCGGCAGCAGGCGCGTCGCGTCGAGGCGCCCGCCGAGCCCCGTCTCCCACACCGCCGCGTCCACGCAGGCCTCGGCGAAGAGCACGCGCGCGAGGGCGGTGAGGAACTCGAAGTACGAGGGACGCACGGCGGCGCGCGCGGCGGCGGCCTCGACCGCGTCGGCGGCGCGCAGCAGCAGCGGCTCGGGCGGCAGCCGCAGGCCGATGCGCAGGCGCTCGCGCACGTCCAGCAGGTGCGGCGAGGTGAAGCAGGCCGCCGTGAGGCCGGCGCCCAGCAGGCCGGCCGTGATGAACTCCGTGGTGCTGGTCTTGCCCTCGCTGCCGGCCACGTGCACGGCCAGCGCCGGGCGCGGCAGCGGCGGGAGCGCGGCCAGCAGGGCCTCCATGCGCGAGAGGTCCAGCGCCAACCGGCCGGCGTGGAAGGCGCGCGAGCGCTCGAGGTCGAGCAGGCCCGCCAATCTCTGCTCCAGCGGCGTGCCCGGTGTCGCGGCGGTCATGTGCGGGCCACTATAATCCGCTGCGATGCGACCCTTCATCGGCGTGACCTGCAGCACGGACGAGGCGGGCCGGCCCGTGGCCGGCGTGCCCTACCTGCAGGCGCTGCTCCTCGCCGGCGCGCTGCCGGTGCCGCTGCCCCACGTGTGCACCACGCAGGAGGCGGCCGAGATCCTTGCGCGGCTGGCTGGCGTGGTCTTCAGCGGAAGCGACGACCTCGACCCCGCGCTGTGGGGCGAGGCCCAGCACCCGCGCACCGAGCTGATGCATCCCGCCCGCATGACGGCCGAGATGGCCTGGGCGCGCGCAGCGCTGGAGCGGCGCGCGCCGACGCTGGGCATCTGCGGCGGCATGCAGACGCTCAACGTCGCGGCCGGCGGCAGCCTGCACCAGCACGTGCCCGACGTCACCGCCGGCACAGGAGCCGCGGTCGAGCACAGCGACGACACCTACGTCGCGCGCCACGCCGTCGCGGTGGATGCCGACTCGCGCCTCGCCGCGCTGCTCGGGCGCGCCGTGGCCGTGAACAGCCACCACCACCAGGCCGTGCACCGCCTCGGCGCGGGCCTGCGCGTCGTCGCGCGCGCGCCGGACGGCATCATCGAGGCCTGGGAGGCGGACGGCTCGCGCTTCCTCGTCGGCGTCCAATGGCATCCCGAGCGCATGGCCGACGAGGCCGGCAGCGCGCGCCTGTTCGAGGCGCTGGTCGCGGCCGCGCGCGAGCAGCCGGCCTCCGGCGCGCCGCGCCAGGCCGCGCGTGTCCCCTAGTCCCGCGAGCGCGCCGCGCCGCGCCGCCGCCACGCTCGAGGTGCGCGCCGGCGCGCTGGCCACGCTGGCCCCCCCCGACGCGCCGGGCGGCACGTTCGTGGTCACGGACGCCAACGTCGCGCCGCTGCTGCCTGGCGCGCTGGCCACGCTGCCGCGGCACGTCCTCGCGCCGGGCGAGGAGCACAAGACCTGGGATGAGCTCGGGCGCCTGCTGGCCGCGCTGGACGCCGCCGGCCTCGACCGCGACGGCCACGTGCTGGCCGTCGGCGGCGGCGTGGTGACGGACATCGCCGGCCTCGCCGCCTCGCTGCACCGGCGCGGCGTGGCGTGGACGGCGGTGCCGACGACGCTCGTGGGCCAGGTGGACGCCGCCATCGGCGGCAAGACCGCGGTGGACCACGGTGGCGGCAAGAACACGCTGGGCACCTTCCACTTCCCGGCGCGCGTCGTGGTGGACCCGCGCGCGCTGGCGACCCTGCCCGCGCGCCACCTGCGCGCGGGTCTCGGCGAGGTGCTCAAGTCCGCGCTGCTGCAGGGCGAGGCGGCGCTCGCGCGCGTCGAGCGGCTCGCGCCGGACGACTTCGCGCGCGCGACGCCCGCGGGCGTGGGCGTCATCGAGGTCTGCGCGCGGCACAAGGCGGCGCTGGTGGACGAGGACCCGCTGGACGAGGGCAGACGCCGCCTGCTCAACCTGGGTCACACCTTCGGGCACGCCTTGGAGGCCGCGGCGCTGCCCGCGCTGCTGCACGGCGAGGCCGTGGCCGCGGGCCTGCTGTGCGCCGCGCGCCTGGCGGCCGGCGTGCGTCCCGGCACCACCGCCGGCCTCGAGGCGCGCCTGCGCGCGATCCTGCGGCGCTGGGACCTGCCCGACCGGCTGTCCCTGCCGGCCGCCGCCGTGGAGGCTCAGCTGCGGCGTGACAAGAAGCGCCGCGGCGGCGCGCTGCGCTGCGTGCTGCCGCTGGCACCCGGCCACGCGGAGGTGATCGAAGTGCAGGCCGAGACAGTCCGTCAAGCGCTGGCCGCCGTCCTGGAATAGGGTTCAGATTGCACGGGCCGGCCGGCCGATAAGGGGCCGGTCATGGGCGCCACCCACGTCTTGCCTCCGCCGCTCGCCCACGCGTGCTCCGGCGGACATCCCGTCGAGCTGTGGATCCTCGTCAACGGCGAGATCGTGCAGTGCTCGGGCAGCTTCCTGCGCACCGACGAGCGCGGCCGCCCGCAGCTCTCCGCGACCCTGCCCGAGGGCTTCGTGGGGATCATGCGCACGGGCGCCGCGGTGCGCGGCTTCTTCCTCGACGGCGAGAGCGCCGTGCACACCTTCCTCACGTCCATCCACGACTGGACGCCCTACCGCGACCGGCCGACCTCGGCGCGCGTGGTGCTCGAGGCGCCGTCGCTGGTGGCCCCTTGCGAGCGCCGCCGCGGCGAGCGCCGCCGCGTCAACCCGCTGCCCGCGCGCCTGTCCGTGCAGATCCGCGGCGAGAAGCAGTCGATCAAAGGCAAGCTCGTGGACCTCTCCGCGAGCGGCCTCGGCGTGCGCTCCGTGCGCACCAGCCAGAGCTGGTTCGCGGAGGGCACGCGCCTCGAGGTGGAAGTGGACCTCCCCGGCCGCCCCGAGCCCGCGCGCCTCACCGCCACCGTGGCCCGCATCGGCCGCGAAGCCCACAACTTCCTCTACGGTTTGCGCGTGGATGGCGGAGCCGCAGGCCGGAAGACCTTGGGCGAGATACTCGACGCCCTCGTGTGACAGGCGCGAGGCTGCGGGCCGCATCGCAACTCGTCCGCAGCCCTCAGGAAGATCCGCCAGAGCGGATCTTCCTGAAGGCAAGCGAGTTGCGATGCGGCCCGCAGCCTCGCGCCGTCCTCAGAGGTCGACCGTCATCTGCAGGATGTTCGAGAAGCCCCACTTCACGACGCCGCCCGACTTCTCCTTCGTGAGGATGTGGATGTAGAGCGAGGCGCCGTCGCTCGACGGGTCGATGTTGGTTGGCATCGCCTTCGAGATCGAGACGGTCGACAGCGGCGGCAGGAAGACGACGAAGAAGGGCAGGCCGATGTCGATGGGGAACGGCCCGCCGTGGATGGTGGGCGGCGGGTCCTTCAGGCCGAGGCCGAGGAAGAGGATGGCGTTCTGCGTCTGCGGCGGGATCTGGTCGACCTGGCAGAGCACGGCGGCGCCGTTGGTGAACTGGCCGGCCATGAGCGCGCGCGGCGGCTTGGCGCCGTAGCCCGCCTGGGCGTACTGGTTCAGCTCCTTGAAGTCGGACTTCAGGTAGGTGAAGCCGTTGCTGAGGACGCCGCTCTCGCCGCTGTAGGTGACGCGCACGTCCACCAGCGTCTGCGGACCGAGCAGGAAGGGCGGCACCTCGGCGCTGATCACGTTGCCGGCGACGCCGGTGACGTGCGCCGTGCGGTAGCCCAGCGCGGCCGTGCCGAACTCCACCAGCACGTCGGGCGGCGGCGGGCCGATGGTGCTGCCCACGGTGATCTGCACCGGCGTGGGCGGCTCGCCCTGGTACGGCACGGCGCTGGCCGAGAACACGCCCGAGTCCTGCTGGGCCGAGTTGGGCGTGATGCTCTGCACCGAGATGGGCAGGTACTGGATCGCGCCCGGCAGGGTCTTGCTGCCGTTGGCGTTGGTCACCTTCAGGTCCAGCGGCACGCCGAAGGTGGGGCCGCTGGGGAGCGTGAAGGACAGCGTGCCGGCGAGGCCGTCGACGGCCGTGACCGTGGCCGGGAAGCCCCCCACCGTGATGATCGTGTTGGGCACCGTGGAGAAGGCCTGGCCCGTGAGCGCGATCGACATGCCGGGCGAGCCGCTGCTGGGCGTGGGCCCGCCCGTGATGGCGAGCGGCACGTACTGCAGCAGGTCCTTGTAGCTGATGTCGCCCGACGGCGTGTCCAGGCTGATGTCGGCCAGCGCGCCGAAGGCCGTCGGCGCAGGCGGCGCGATGACGATCGAGCCGCTGTCGCCCGGCGTGACGCTCACCACGGTGGCCGCCAGCCCGTCCACCTTCACGCTGACGCCGCTGGCCGGCACGCTGAAGGCCGCGAGCGTCACCTGCGGGCCGCCGAACCAGCTCGAGGACGGCGTGACCGAGATCAGGCGCGTCATCGGCCCGTAGAGCACGTGCGCGCGCCCGGTCTTCAGGTGCGCGAGGCCGGTCGGATCGAAGGGCGACGGATCGGAGGGCGCGCCGCTCGCGCCGATGGAGAGGTCCGAGGCGCCGTCGCCGTTGAAGTCACCCATGGCGAGGCCCGAGCCCACGTGGGCGCCGGTGGCCTCGCCCTGCAGCTGCATCAGGTCCCAGCTGGCGACGGGGTTCCCCAGGTCCACGGTGCCCGCCGCGAAGAGCACCTTGCTGCCGTCGAGGATGCGCGTGACGCCCGCCGCCTGGAAGACGGTGCCGGCCAGCGTGGCCACGTTGGGGAAGCCCACCGCGACGTCGGGCACGTTGTCGCCGTTCCAGTCGCCGGCCTTGATCGCCCACACCCCGCTCTGGCCGCCCGCGGAGACGGCGCCCTGGATGTAGATGCCGAGCACGTTCGGCAGGCCCTGGCCCAGCAGCGACACGTTGAAGCCCTGCGGGTTCTGCCCGACGAGCCGGCCGACGAGCACGTACACGGCCCCGCAGTCCGGCTTGCCGAGGCCGTCGTTGAACGGCGCGGTGACGAGGAAGTCCTCGAAGCCCTCGCCGTCGAGCGCCACCAGGTCGCCCGCCGGCGCGAGCCATGAGCCCAGCTGGTCGCCCGCGGCCGCGCCGGTGTAGACGATGCCCGCCTTGAACGGGCCGTTGCCGAAGTCGGCGGTCGTGTAGCTGACCGCCGGCACGCCGCTGGCCACGCCGCGCAGCACGTAGACCGCGCCCGTGAAGAAGCTGGCGCCGTTGCTCGTGCCGGGCGCGCCCAGCGCCACGTCGTCGCCGAAGAACAGGTTGACCTGGTTGCTGGTCATCGGCAGCACCGGATCGAACTTGCCGATGCCCGCGACCGCCTGGCCCATGAAGGCGAAGTCGGCGCCGCCGTGCACCACGGTGACCTGGCCCGCGCCCTGCGTCGAGAGGTCGAGGACGTTCAGCGCGCCGAGGCCCGCGCGCCCGTAGAACACGGTCGCCGTGCCGTTCTGCGAGTGCCCGTTGGTCGAGTCCAGCGGCGCGCCCAGCACCACGTCGTCGAAGCCGTCGTGGTTGCAGTCCACGCCGCCGCTCACCGCGCTGCCGCTGGCCCCGAACTCGTGCGCGCCCTCCAGGAACACCGCGCGGTTGCCCCCCGCCAGCGCCGAGAGCACGAGGACCTTGGGCAGCGTCGCGAAGTCGCCGCGCCCGAGCACGAGATAGGCGCCGCCCGCCGATGTGCGGCCGCCCACCGTGCGACTGGGCGCGCCGATGACCACGTCGTCGAAGCCGTCGCCGTCCACGTCGCCCGCCGCGCTGACCGAGGCGCCGGCGTGATCGCCCGGGTCGCCCGCGAGGTCGACGGCCTGCCCCTGCGAGAAGGAGCCGAAGCTGAAGTCCGGGCTGCTGCCCGGCAGGCCCTTGGCGGCCGAGCCGAAGAGCACGTACACGTGCCCGGCGTCGTCCAGCACGCCCGAGGCGGGCGCGGTGGGCAGCAGCGGCGCGCCCACCACGAGGTCGTCGAAGCCGTCGCCGTTGAGGTCCACCACCGCCGAGCTGCGCCCGAGGTCGCCGGCCACCGGCTTCAGCGGCGGGCCGGACACCCCCAGCACGCCCTGGCAGATCAGGCCGCGCTCGCCCGACATGTTGGCGAGCTGCAAGGTGGTCTGCGCCGCCGTCGCGCAGGACAGCAGGGCGATCAGGAGGACGCCGCGGGACACGATGTGAGTCGTAAACACTTGTTGCTCAAGTACCTGCGGATATGTGCGGAGTTCGAAGTCTATCCCCGTGCCGGAGGAGGGTCCAGCCGAGCGGCCGGGCCCTTCCGGAGCGGCAATTCCCGTGCGCCGTAATCGCCGCGGGCCGCCGCCGACTGAGGGTCATGAGCAGTCTGATCCCGATGGACGTGCTGTGCCTGCATGTTGCGGGGGGCACGGCCGACGAGTGCGTGAAACTGGTCCAGGCCTTCGGGTCGCCGGGTCCATGGCGCGAGCGCAGCCCGGACGAGTGGGGCGAGGCCGGTCTGCCAAAGGCCCTGGTCCGGCTGGTGTTCTCGGACCCCGAGGGCCGGGCGGCCCAGGCCGAGGCGGCGGCCTGCGCGGAGCGGGGCATCCGCCTGGTCTGGTGCGAGGAGGACGATTTCCCGGCCGTCCTGCGCGGGCTGCCCCAGGCCCCCCTGGTGCTGGCGGTGCGGGGGCGCTGGCCGCCGCCCGAGCCTGCGCTGGGCGTGGTCGGCTCGCGGGCCGCCACCCCCTACGGCCTCAATGCCACGCGCCGGCTGGCGGGCGCGGCGGCGCGCGCCGGCGTGGCCCTCGTCTCGGGCCTGGCCCGCGGCATCGACCGCGCCGCGCACGACGCGGCGCTGGCCGAGGGCGCCTGCCCCATCGCCGTGCTCGGCAACGGCCTCGGCATCCCGTACCCGCCCGAGCACGCGGAGCTGCAGGAGACCATCGCCCGCGAGGGCACGCTCATCAGCGAGTTCACGCTGCACGACCCGCCCACCCACTGGACCTTCCCGCGCCGCAACCGCCTCATCGCGGCGCTGGCGCGCTGGCTGCTGGTCGTGGAGGCCAGCAGCAAGAGCGGCGCGCTCATCACGGCCAGGCACGCCATCGAGCTGGACCACGCCGTGCTGGTCGTGCCGGGGCCGATCGACAGCGCCACGTCGCAGGGCACCAATCGGCTCATCGCCGACGGCGCGCAGCCCATCCTCGACGTGGACGACCTGCTGCTCGCGCTCGGCCTCACGCCTGCCGCGGGCCCGAAGGGCTCGCGCGATCCGCTGCTCGCCGCGCTGGGCAGCGCCGTTCTGCCGCCGGACGAGCTGGCGCGCAGGCTGATGCGGCCGGTGTCGGAGGTGCGGGCAAAGCTCGTGGCGCTGGAGCTGCAGGGACGGGTGGTGCGCGTGGCGGGAGGACGATATGCCGCACGCTAGCGGCCCGTCGAAGAAGTGCTTCGGAGCTGGACGGGATGGATTTCGCGTCGGATCGAGGCGCGCGACCGAGCCGAATCAGAGATTCGGCGCAGGGCGTGCAACGAAGAGCCGGCGCGAAAGACGCCCGTCCAGGCCGGAATGACTTCTTCGACGGGCCGCTGGCGGCGCAGTGCGCCGACTCGCCTACTGCAGCATCTCCGCCCAGTCGGCCGGCTTCGGTCCGAGATCCTGCCCATAGATCTCCACCAGCGCCCGATGCGCCGCGACGGCCTCGATCTCGTGCGTGCTCGACAACATGCTCGCCAGCATCGCCGTCGCCGAGCGCGCGCGCGCCGCGCCGAGCGCATTGGCGATCGCGGCGCGCACCAAGGGCATGTCCTCGTCAGGCAGCAGCTGCTGCAGACGCTCGGTACCGGCGGCCGACGGGAAGCGCCTCACGACGCCCGTGGCGTGCAGGCGCACGCGCGCGTCGTCGTCGCCCAGGGCCACGAGCGCGGCGTCCATGGCGGAGCTGGCGGTCTCGGCCGTCAGGATGGCGGTGAGGCACAGCGCGGCGTTGGCGCGCACGTCGGGATCGTGGTGCTGCACCAGCAGGTCCACGACCGGCTGCACCGGCGTGTCCGGGTCGCCCAGCTTCCACAGGCCGAGGAGCACGTTGCGCAGGAGCTCGTCGTCGGTCTCGTGCAGCGCGGCGACGAGCGCGTCGCGCGCCTGGGCGTGCGGCGACTGCAGCCCGAGGTCGTTGTCCGGCACGCGCGCGAAGCCCAGCGCCCACGCGGCCACGAGGCGGCGCTCGCGCGGGCCCGAGACGAAGGCCGCGAGCACGTCATCGAAGCGCGTGACCACCTTGATCGTGAGGATGTTCTCGAGCGGCGTCTCCGTGCCGCGGCGCTGCTCCGTCTGCCAGGCGGGCAAGAGGTGCTCGAGGTTGTTCATCACCGTGTCCACGTCCTCGGGGTCAGGCTTGGCCTTGGCCTCGGCGAGGCGGTGCAGAAAGTCGTCGCGCGTCGCGGCTTCAGGGTGCACGGGGATCGGGTGCGCCGGCTCGGGGCTCGAGCAGGCGAACAGCAGGACGGGCAGGGCGGCGCACAGGGCGACTCTCATGGCGACTCCGACGGCGAGGGGCCCGCCTGGATTCCCCGGCGCAGGCAGGCGAGGGCGTCCTGGGGCAGTCGCACGGGGCGGTTGCCGTGGTCGAGGCAGCCCAGCCGCGTGTGGCCGGTGGCCAGCAGGCCGGCGGGCCCGCGCAGCTCGTAGGTGAAGAGCACGGAGGCGCCGCCCACCTCGGTGACGCGTGTGGTCAGGGACAGCTGCTCGTCGTAGCGCGCGGGCCGCAGGTAGCGCAGCCCCACGTCCACCACGACCAGCCGGTAGCCGCGCGCCTCGAGGCCGGCGTAAGGGATGCCGGCCGCGCGCATCCATTCCGTGCGGCCGACGTCGAAGTACACGAGGTAGTGGGCGTGGTAGACCACACCCATGGCGTCCACCTCGCCATAGCGGGGCCGGATCGGGACGACGCAGTCGCTCATGCGCGCAGTTCCGCACAACGAGGCCGTTTGGCGCAAGCCCGGGCGTCGTGGATCATGGGGCGCCCCATGTCCCTGCCACCGCCCCTCATCGCCCTGGCCGCCTGGTTCGTGCCCGGCCTCGGGCACATCCTGCTCGGCCGCACCGCCAAGGGCCTGTACATGGGCGGCCTCATCCTCGCGGCCTTCGGCATCGGCCTGCTGCTCGGGCAGGGCTACAGCGTCGCGTCGGTGAAGTTCCCCTACCACTGGTGGGGGCAGGTGTGCGCCGGCGCGCCCGCGCTGCTGGCCAACCGCTTCCTCGGCCTGCGCGCCCAGGACCACACCATCGACCGCCTCGAGCTCGGCGTGGTCTTCACCACCGTGGCCGGCATCATGAACGTGGTCGCCATCGTGGACGCCTACACCATCGCGCGCACGCGCGGCGCGACCGCGACCCCCGGCGGGAAGCGCGCATGATCCCGGGCGCGGTCGGGCCGCTCGCTCTGGCGGAGCACCTCTTCTGGTTCTTCGTGCTCTCGCTCTTCGTGTGCCTCGTCTACCACGCGCTGCACGAGGACTCGGTGCGCGCTGCGGCGAAGCGCGGCGTGCGGAGGTGGCTCACGTTTTTGGGAGGGAGCGCGATCCTGGCGGCGGTGTCGCTGCTGCTGGCGCAGTTGCTGGGGAAGGTGTTCTGAGGGAAGGGCGGGCTGCGCGAGCGCTGCGGCGCTACTCCCACGCCCAGCGATGCCAGCTCACCTGCCGCGCGGCCCGCGCGGCGAGCCGCCGCAGGAAGCCCCCCGTCGCGCCGTAGCCCCGCGCGAACGAGCGCACGTGGCGCGCGGCGGGCAGGACGTTCTGCTTCGCGAGTGAGCGCGCGAACCGTGCCAGCGCCGCCAGCCGCTCCTCCTCGCTCAGCGGCGCCGCCACCTCGCACCGATCCAGATCGAGCAGCACGAGCGCCACCGGCTCGCTCGCTCCCCCCATCCCCGGAAACCCTGCCGGCACGAGCAGATTCTTCACCTGCAGATCGCGATGCCGCAGCCCCGCATCGTGCGCGCTCCGCAGCGTGCGCCCCACCGCCAGCGGCAGCCCCGGCACGCTGCCTCTCGCGCGCAACACCTCCAGCAGATCCCCTTCCGCCGGCAGCCGCGCCGTCGCCACCTCGAGCCTCCACAGCAGCGGCATCACGCGCGTCGCGCGCGCAGCGATGACCGGCGGCGTCGCCACCCCGCGCGCCGCAAGCTCCTCCGCCGCCTGCGCTTCGCGCACCGACCTTGACGCGTCGCCGTACAGCCCGCGCAGCACGCCGCCCAGCATCCCGCCGCGCTGCAGCCTCTTGGCCACGATCTCCCCGCGCGGCGTCGCCAGCACGTGCACCGCCGCACGGCCCCGCAGCGCGTGCGGCACGGAGCGCCCCCAGGCCTCGGGCGGCGCACCGTCGAGCAGGCGCTCGAGCGGCAGCGCGGGCTCCCAGTCGCGGCGCACGAGGAGGCGCACGGCGCCGCGCACGAGGAGGCGGTGGCTGCCCTGCAGGCTGGGCGGCAGGTCCGGGGGGCGCATGCGTGGCACCTTACCCGTGGCCCCGCGCGCGATCCACGCGGCCGCCTGCTACGCTCGGCGCCCCGTGAACGCGACGCCCGCGACGACACTCGGCTCGGTGCTCATCGTGCGCCTGTCCGCGCTGGGCGACGTGCTCTTCGCCATGCCCGCGGTGCAGGCGTTGCTGGACAGCGGCCGCGCGGCGCGCGTGACGTGGCTGGTCGAGGACCGCGCGGCGCCGCTGCTGGCGCTGCTGCCCGGCCTGCACGAGGTGCTGGTCTTCCCGCGCAAGCAGCCGTCGCGCTGGCCGGCGCACTTCGCGCGCCTGCTCGCGCGCCGCGACGACCTCGTGCTGGACCTGCAGGGCACGCTGAAGACGCGCATCCAGCTCGTGTGCCTGCGGGCGGCCCGCACGGTGGGCTTCGACGCCTCGGTCGCGCGCGAGGGCGCCCACCGCGCCTATGACACGACGGTCTCGCCGCAGGGCGCGCGCCACCGCGTGGCCCAGGCGCTGCAGCTCGTGGCGGCGCTGGGCGTGCCGGTGCCGCGCGTGGCGCAGCGTCCGCGGCTGGCGCTGGACGAGGGCGCGCGCCGGCGCGCTGCGCAGGCGCTGGCGGGCGACGGGCCGGTGGTGGTGCTGCACCCGGGCACCTCGGCCTTCGGCGAGCTCAAGCGCTGGGCGCCCGAGCGCTTCGCGGAGCTGGGCGACGCGCTCGTCGCGCGGCACGGCGCGCGGCTGGTCGTCACCGGCGGCCCGGGCGAGCGCGAGCTGGTGGACGCCGTGCGTCGCGCGCTGCGGGCGCCAGCGCTGGCGCCGCAGCCCTCGGGCCTGATGGACCTCGCCGCGCTGCTGGAGCGCGCGCAGCTCGTGGTCGCGTCGGACAGCTTGCCCCTGCACCTCGCCAATGCGCTGGGCACGCCGGTGCTCGGGCTCTACGGCCCGAAGGAGCCGGCCGTCACCGGGCCGTACTTCGATGGCGCGCGGGTGCTGCGCTCGGGCGTGGCCTGCAGCCCGTGCACGCTTCGCCGCTGCGGCGATCGCATCTGCATGGAGTGGCTGGACGTTGGACCGGTGGCGGCGGCGGCGGGCGAGCTGCTGGAGGGCGCGCGGTGAGCACGCACCGGGCTGCGGCGCGCGCGGACGCACCACGCTGGCGCGCGCTGCTGGACGAGCATCGCGCCCTGCGCCTCGACGACGATGGCCTGCGCGCGGAGCTGACCGCCGCCGGCTTCCACGACCCGCGCGCGGCGGCCGACGCGCTGGCGCAGGTGCTGGCCGCCGCGCCCGACGGGCTGCCGGCGGAGGAGCTGCTGGCCGGCGCCGCCGCCTCGGCCGATCCGCCGCGCGCGCTCATCAACGTCGCGCGGCTGCTGCAGCTGCCCGAGCGCCCGGCGCCGGGAGTCGCAGCGGCCGACCTCGCGGCCTTCGTGGGCGCCAGCCAGCACATGGCCGACCTGCTGCTGCGGCGCCCCGAGCTGCTCGGCCGCCTCGGCGCGCCCTTCGACGAGGCGGGCGCGGCCGAGCGCTACCGCGCGGCCGGCGCCGGCGCCGATCGCGAGCGCGCGCTGCGGCGCCTGCAGCAGGAGGACCTGCTCGCGATCGCCTGGGCCGATCTCGTGGAAGGCCTCGACGTGGAGCAGGTCACGGCGCGCCTCTCGGCGCTGGCCGACGCGGCCATCGCGGGCGCCGCGGCGGGCGTGGAGGCGCTGCGGCACTTCGCGATCATCGCGCTCGGGAAGCTGGGCGGCCGCGAGCTGAACTACTCCAGCGACATCGACCTCATCTTCGTGCGGCCGGAGGCCGCCACGGACCAGGCCACGGCCGACCGCGTGGCGCGCGCGCTCATCAAGCTGCTGGGCAGCCAGACGCCGGATGGGCACCTGTACCGCGTGGACATGCGGCTGCGGCCGGAGGGCGGCGCGGGCCAGCTCACGCGCACGCTGGGCAGCTGCGCGCAGTACTACCGCAGCGTCGGCCGGCCGTGGGAGCGGCAGATGCTGACCAAGGCGCGCGTGGTGGCCGAGGCCGACGGCGCGGGCGCGGGGCTGCTGGCCTTCACGCGCGCGTGGATCCTCGCGGCCGGCCTCGACGCGGCGGCCATCCGGCAGTTCAAGCGGCTGAAGTCCGCGAGCGAGGCGCGCCATCGCGGCCCCGAGGACCGGGCGGACGTGAAGCAGGCGCCGGGCGGCATCCGCGACATCGAGACCATCGTGCAGTTCCTGGCGCTGCAGCACTGCGGGCAGCAGCCGGCGCTGGTGACCAACTCCACGCTGCTCTCGCTCGAGCGCCTGCGCGTCGCGGGCGCCATCAACTCGCTGGAGGCGGCCCACCTGCGCGCGGCCTACCGCTTCCACCGTCGCGTGGAAAACCTGCTGCAGGTGATGCACAGGGTGCAGACTCACGCTCTCCCCGCCGACCACCTGCCCGTCGCGCGCCTCATGGGCCGGCGCGACGCGGCGGCTTTCGACGTTGAGCTGGACGAGCACCGCCGGCGCGTGCGCGCCGTGTTCGAGCGGCACTTCGAGCGGGCGTTCGCGGGCCTCGAGGGGCCGGCGGCCGCGGTCTCCGAGCTGGTGCTGGCCGGGCTGCCGGGGGACGAGGGCGCGCTGCGGACGCTGGCCGACGCCGGCCTGCCGCGGCCGGCCAGCAGCGTCGCCGTGCTGCGCCGCGCGGCCGCGCCCGTCTCGCGCTTCCTCCCCAGCCAGGCCCGGCTGCAGTCGGCCTTCGCGTCCGTGGCGCCGCGGCTGCTGGAGCGGCTGGCGCTCGCGCCCGACCCGGACGCGGCCCTCGACCGCTTCGAGCGCATGACCCGCGGCGTCGGCGCGCGCGAGGTGCTGTACGAGCAGCTCGACCACGAGCCGCGCCTGCTGGCCATGCTGTGCGACCTCGCCGCCGGCAGCCCGTACCTCACGGACCTGCTGGCGGGCGAGCCGCACATCCTCGACGACCTCGTGGACGCGCTGCTCACCGGCCTGCGCGGCCAGCAGCGGCGGCGCGAGCTGCTGGCGGGCCTCGACCGCCCGGGCGTGGACCCGTGGCTGCTGCTCTCGGACCACAAGAAGCTGGAGACCCTGCGCCTGGGATTGCTCGATCTGCAGGACGCGGCGCCGATTCGCCAGACGCTGGCCGACCTCTCGCAGCTGTGCCTCGACGTGCTGCGTCGCGCGCTCGACGTGGTGCTGGCGCGCGCGGTGCGGGAGCACGGCGAGCCCATCTGCATCCGCGGCGTGTCCGCGCGCGCGTCGGCGGGCCTCGTCGTGCTCGCGCTGGGCAAGGTGGGCGGTCTCGAGGCCAACTACGCCAGCGACGCGGACCTCATGTTCGTGTACACGGCCGACGGCGAGACCGAGCGCGGCCTGCCCAACAGCGTCTTCTTCGCCAAGGTGGCCGAGGAGTTCCTGGCGCGCGTGCAGGGCCAGCGCGGCGGGCCGCGGCTCTATCGCATCGACACGCGGCTGCGGCCCGAGGGCGCCAAGGGGCCGCTGGTCACGGGCTTCCGCGCCTTCGAGGCCTACTACCACGGCGGGCGCGCGGCGCTCTTCGAGCGGCAGGCGCTGCTCAAGGCGCGCATCGCCGCGGGCGACGCCGAGCTGGGCCAGCGCGTGCTGCAGCTGGTGCGCTCCGTGGTGCGCGGCCTCGAGACGGACGCGGGCGGCGGCCCCGTCACCGACCTCGCCGGCCGCCTGCGCGAGATGCGCGCGAAGATCGAGGCCCAGGCCGGCGCGCGCGACCTCAAGCGCGGCACCGGCGGCATGGTGGACATCGAGTTCCTCACGCAGTACCTGCAGCTCCGGCACGGCGGCCGCCAGCCGCAGCTGCTGGTGCCCGAGACGCCGCGCGCGCTCGAGCTGCTGGGCGAGGCGGGCGTGCTGCCGCCGGCCGACGCGCTGTGGCTGAGGGACACGTACCTGTTCTTCCGGCGCGTGGAGACCCGGCTGCAGATCGCGCTGGGCCTGGATACGAAGGAGATCCCGGAGGATCCGGAGGCGTGCCGGCAGCTGGCGCTGCGGCTGGGCTACGCGGACACCGCGGAGGGCGACGCGGGGCACCTGCTGCTGGTGGATCTCGAGCAGGCGGCGAGCGAGACGCGGGCAAGGTACGAGGCGCTGATGAGGTGATGGATCACGGCGCCTTCAGGCGTACGCGCAGTCGCCCACCGGGTTCGACCACGACGCGGCGATATCTCTCATCATCGGGAGCATGGCGCAAGCAGACGGCGTAGAGGCCGGGCGCAACGTCGTTGAAGGTTGCCGTTCCGTCGGGCAACGGCAGTGTCTGCATCTCGTGGCCCCAGCGGAGCGCTTCACTCACGCGTTGACTGACCACCAGCACGACCACGAGTCCCTGAAGTGTTTCAGCTTGGGCGTTTGCGATCTCGACATCGATACGGCCGGTCTGCTGTGTGCTTGCCAGACGGACGCTCGCCGTGCCGTTCCGCCCCGCCGGCACCGCAACACGCATGGGTCCTGCGTGCTCCTGACCGAGCGCGGCGAGGAGCCAGCCATCGCCCGGGTCGACGTCCTGGAATTCGGCAATGCCCTCCTCGCTCGCGACTGCGTGCAAGGTTCCGGCCTGTGAGTACAAACCGACCGAGCCGACCGGGAACCAGTCCACTGCGGCGCCGGCCGCCGGCTGACCCGCGGCATTTGTCACGGCGATCATCAGGCCCCCGGGCTGCCCGAGACGGAAGTCGACCGTGGTGTCGCCGGGCTGCAGCCAGATCGGCTCCGCGGCGAGTGACTCGAATCCCAGCGCCGAGACCGTGATCGTCCACTCGTTGTCGACGCGCAGATCCTTGAGTTCGTAGCCTCCTTGCAGATCATTGAAGTCCTGCACCGTGGCGCCTGGGACCTCGAGCTTGAAGTGCGTCACCGGGGCTCCCGTCTCCGCATCCGTGACTGTGCCACGTACCGTTGCGAACACCTTGTTCCGATCGCGCTGGACGAGCACGACGTCCTGAGTGCCGCCGCGCACATGGCGCAGTCGATCCTCGTACTGCCCGTTCAGGTAAACGCTGTAGTCCCGCTCGGACGATACTGGCTCGAGCTTGAAGCTCCCGTCACTCCCGTACTTGATGTCCATGAGGTATGCGTCGTCAATGACATCGTCCTGCATGGTCCGGCCGGTTACGCTGTCCTCCCCACTGGCCTCGGCATTGAATGACGCCACAGGCTTTCCCAATTCATCGACGACGCGACCACTGATGCTCGTCGTTTCAACGACGCGCAGGTCTCGCTGCGCCGACACGTGTTCGTCGTCGACGCGCACAATCACCGGCGCGCTCTCGATCATGCCGGGAGCCCGCGCATAGAGCGCGTAGTCGCCCGGCTTGGAGAGGTCGACTCGGTACTCGCCGTCGTCGGCAGCTACAGCGGATGTGTGCTGTCCCTCTTCCGTGTGGATGGCGTGCACTCTGATGTCGAGACGCGGCGGCGGCTCCAGCCCGTAGATGATCCGGCCGGCGACCCAATAGCCGCCGGGAAAGCGGAGGTCCTCTTCGTCGCGATCGCCCGGATCGACGGAGAAGATGCTCGAGGGCGTCTGCTCCCCTGCGAACGTGGCTACGCCGTCGGCGAAGAATGGCGCGTCTACCTCGATGTCGAAGTGTCCCTCCGCATCGGTCAGCGAAGGCCGTGGCAAGCGGGAGACGGCGCCATCGATAGGGTCCAGCGTCACGTCGGAGCAGAAGCTGACTTCGGCTCCGGGAAGCGGCTGGCCACGCGCGGAGAGCACCCTTCCCGTCAAGTGGCCGACGGGGCGCAGCGTGAGAACGATGCTCTGGGTCGCCCCGAGACCGAGATCCACCGTTCCGTCGGGTCGCCTGTCCGAGGTGAACGCGCGATCGACGGCGTTGCCGCCCGTGTCGAAACGGCCGGAAGTCCCGACGCCCTTCTTGCTTGCGAACAGCACCGCACCGCCGGCTACACCAACAAGTCGCGCGTTGCCCTCAGCGTCCGTGATGTGCGAAGTGTTATTGGGCCCAGGCCCGTCCATGGACGGCCAGACTTCGATGGTGGCGTCCCCCACCGGTCGGCCATGCGCATCGACCACTTGGACGAGGACGTCATGGGGCGGGAAGGCATCGATGAGTGATCGGCGTATTTGACCGAAGACATCGACCGCGTCGGGCTCTGGCGCAAGCGCGGGCGGGGGTGGTTCCTGTGGTGCCGGAAGCTGCAATTCTGTGGGCGCAGGCTCGGGCAGTTGCGGCAGCACTGACTCGGCAGGCTTTGAGCCAAGGACGCCCTCGGCCGAGGGCGCTACGGCCCAGGTCTCGCGGAGCATGAGTACCGTCCAGACCACGGCAACGACCGCGATGGCGACGGTGGCAATGACTTTGATGCGCAAGCTCGGCTGATCCACGTGGGAATCAGAAGTCATGCGTCAAAGGGGTCGAGAAGCGGCCACGAACCGCCGCCGGACCGGCCACCCCCTACTTCCCGCCCAGCCCCAGCACCTCCTCGCACTTCTCGTCGAACATCATCTTGCCCTGGCCCACCTGCCAGGAGAGCTGGCCGCGCAGGTCCACCACGAACTCCACGCGCCAGTCGGCGCCGCCCAGCAGCTTGTCGCCGTCGAAGACGGCCAGCTGGCCGTCCACCTGGATGCGCATGTCCTTGAGCTGGTCGTAGGCGGGCGCGTTCTGGTCGATGACGGGCTCGAAGTGCGGGACGATGAGCAGGTTGTCGAGCGTCTCGGTGGCCAGCTTGCCCGTGCCGGAGGGGACGGGCGCCAGGCGCCAGCCGAGGTCGGCCACCATGGTGTTGCCGCGCAGGATGCGGTGGCGCAGGGCCTGCACCACGTGCAGGCGCTTGGGGTCGCGCTCGTCGTCGATGCGGAAGGCCAGCACGCCGCGCGGCACGCCGCCGGTCTCGTCGCCGCCGACGAAGAGCAGGATGCGGCCGCCCATCGCGGCCTCCTGCGGCACGCCGAAGGTGCTGAAGGCCTCGAACAGGTCGAGGCGACGCACGAGGGCGCCGCTCTTCTTGACGTTCAGGGCGTTCATGGCCACGGCGCCGTCGAGCACCTCCTCGAAGGTCTCGAGCTGGGTGTCCAGGGCCGGGTCGCCGGTGGCGCCCGTGTCCATCGGGCCGCGCGGCGTGGCCAGCGTGCGCGCCTGCGCGATGGCCTCGGTCAGCGTCGCGTCGCGCAGCTCGGTCAGGCGGCGCGCGGCCTCGTCGAAGTAGAGCGTGATGCGGTCCTGGTAGGCGGCGATGTCGTCGGCGCGCCAGGTCTTGAGCACCGGGTCCGCGGTGGCGAGGTGCTCGGGCCGCGGCAGCGCGGCGATGGCCTTGTCCAGGTCGGCGTGCAGGCCGTCGATCTCGGGCAGGACCACCGCCAGCATCTGGTCGAGCTTGCCGGCCAGCTCCGCGCTGCGCTCGCGCGAGAGGGCGCCGTGCGTGATGGGCAGCGGCGGCTGGCTGTCGAGCATCTCCGCCTGGCTCTGGCGGTCCTGCGGCGTGGAGGAGATGAGGTGCGTGCCCTCGGCCGTGGCCACGCCCTCGGTCGGGAACTCCGGGCCGCTGGGCAGGCCGCAGCCGGCCAGCAAGGTGAGCGCGGCGAGCGAGAGGCGGGACCCCATGGCCGCTTGGACGGTCATCTCCCGCCCCCGATTCCCGGCAGGCCGCAGCTGCGCATCCAGGCCACGGTTTCCTGCAGCCCCTGCCGGAACGGTCGCGCCGCATAGTGGAAGTCGCCCTCGGCCATGGCCGAGGTGTAGGCCCAGCTGTGGCTGTCCATGGCCTCGCGCTCCTTGCTGCGCGTGGCGGGCGCGCCGCCCAACAGCTTGCGGAAGAGGCCGCCGGCGGGCTTGGGCGGCGCGGTGCCTGCCAGCTCGGCGAAGGCTCGCCACATGTCCGCGACGGCCACGTTCTCGCCGCCCAGCAGGTAGTGCCAGTGCTGCCAGTTGGGCGGCGGCCAGCGGCCGGCGGCGTCCTGCGCGTCCATCGCGGCCACGTGGCCGGCGGCCACGTCCTGCACGTGCACCAGGTTCCACAGCTGCCGGCCGTCGCCGGGCAGCGTGCCGTAGCGGCCGGCGGCGTGCTCGGCCAGCATGCGCGTGATGCGGTTGCCCGCGGCGAGGTCCTCGACGCGCTTCACCGGCCGCAGCTCGGGGCCGTACATGAGCGTAGGGCACAGCGCGAGCACGGGGTGGCCCACCGAGACGTGCTGGTTCACCGGGTGCTCGGCGTCGTACTTGGACTGCTCGTGCTCGTCGTGCATGTCGGCCGGATCGTGGGTCCAGTACTCGTCGGCCACGAAGCCCTCGGCATTGCGCGGCGGGCCGGTGCGGCCGATGGCGAAGTAGCTGCTGGTGTGCACCACGCGCTGGATGCCGCGCTCGTGGGCGAGGTCGAGCAGCGCCTCCACGGCGTCGACGTTGACGCGGCGGTACTCGTCGCGCGGGCGGCCGTCGCGCGTCTCGGCGGCGCAGTGAAAGACGCGCGTGACGCCGGCCAGCGCGGCGGCGAGGTCGTCCTTGCGCGTGACGTCGCCGCGCACGACTTCGCAGCCGTCGAGGCCGGCGACGTCCGAGCTCGGGCGCGCCAGCACGCGGACGGCGCGGCCGTCCCGGCGCAGGCGTGCCACGAGGTGCCGGCCGAGGAAGCCGGTGCCTCCGGTGACGAGCGTGAGGCTCATCGCGTGAGGTTCTCGAAGGGCAGCACCTTGCCGTCCATCTCCGTGTGCGGCGGCGAGGGATCGAGGCCGTAGCGCGTGAGGATGGTGGGCGCGACGTCGATGAGCCCGGCCACCGTGCCCGCGGGCAGCTTGCGGTTGCTGAACAGCACGCCCGGCACGTGGCTGGGGTCCACGGACACGTGGTCCCCCGACCAGTGGTTGTCGTTGTCGGTCACCGTGGCGTCGTCGAGGCCGCCCATGGTGTTGCCCCACGACACGCGGTAGTGCGGCGCGTAACCGAGGAAGATGTCGCCGAAGCCGTCGTGGCCCACCTCCTCCTCGCGCCCGCCCACGGTCTTGCGCCTGGCCGTGCCCTCGTGCCACCACGGGCCGTTGTACAGCTTGTCGCGCCGCGAGGCCGAGGTGACGTACTTCGTGCCGTCCTTCGGATCGGTCAGCTCGAGCAGCCCGCTGCGGATGGCCTCCACGACCTCGTCGTATTGCGCGGGCTCGACGATGCCCTTGGGCTCGCGGCCCTTGAGGTTGACGAACACTTCACCGAGGCCCAGCGAGTAGGCACGCGTGGCCGTCCAGTCCACGTAGCGCAGCATGTCGTGCTGGCTGGCGGGGCCGGTGAAGAGCTCGTCGAGCGTGTAGCGCTCCGTGGTGGGCTGGCCGTTCTCGTCGGTCTTGAACTTGAACTGCAGGAAGCCGAGGTCGTGCAGCACGTTGTTCAGGTTGACCTGCCGGCGGAACGAGGTGAAGCCGTGGTCGGAGACGACCAGCAGCAGCGCGTCGTCGCCGAAGCGCCCGGCCTGGAGCGCGTCCAGCACCTTGCCCACCATGCGGTCCTCGTTCACGTAGACCTGCCGGATGGCGTCCTTGAGCGGGAAGGTCTTGCCGAAGGCGTGCACCTCCGTGTCGGCCAGCGCCGCGTCGTACTTGGGGTGCTCCGGGTCGAACTCGCGGTACAGCATGTGGCCCACGCGGTCGGGCGTGGAGAAGACCTGGAAGTAGACGTCCCAGTCATCCGGCCGCGCGAGGCTGGCCATGAGCAGGTCCTCGCGCAGCGCCTCGGTGGAGACCATGTCGTCCATGAAGGATTGCTCGGGGATCTTGCTGTCGAGCTGGTCCTTGAGCGGGTTGGTGATGCAGGCCCAGCCCAGCGTCTCGTAGGGGTGGCCGGCCTCCTGCTCGAGCTCGGCCGCGAAGCCCGCCGGCGCGGAGATGGGCAGCTGCGACGGCACGCCCTCGGGGTCGATGTTGATGGGCGGCACGAAGACGCGCACCTCCTGGTCGTCGCAGCGCACGACGTGGAAGACCGCCAGGCCGTGCGCCTGGAACATCGAGTTGAGCTCGAAGGTCACCGGCACCATCGGGCTCCAGTCGCCCTGCGCGACGCGGAACTTCGTGCCGGCCACGTCGAAGTCGACGGCGTGCGCCTGCTTGTCCAGCTTCATCGTGAACGGCACCTTGGTGCGGTCGTTCATGCGGCCCGAGGCGTGGAAGGTCTTGGACTCGGCCTTCACCGCGTCCAGCTCCTGGGCCACGCGGTCCAGCTCCGCGGTGGACAGGCCCGACTGCCCGCGCATCTTCTCCAGCTCCTGCTGCCGGTCGGCGAGCTCGGCGGACTTGACCCAGTTCGCCGGGCCGACGAGGTCGTCCTGCAGCGTG
>DASUFI010000354.1:0-5769 GCA_036274635.1 Planctomycetota bacterium | reverse complement strand
GGCCGGCCGTCCCATCGTGGCGAGCGCGGTGGACGGCGTGCCCGAGGCCGTGGTCGACGGCCGCAACGGCTTCCTCTTCGCCCCGGGCGACATCGGCAAGGCCGCCGACGGCGTGCTGCGCCTGCTCTCCGATCCGGCCCTCGCCGCCCGCTTCGGCGCGGCCGGACGCGCGGCGGTCGAGGAGTTCAGCGAGACCCGCATGGTCGCCGAGCAGGAGCGGATCTACACTGGGTTGCTGCCGGCCGGGGCGCGCTGAGCCCGGCCGCACCGCCCGCGTCCGCTCGAACCGGCGCGGCTCGCCCCTCGCTCCCGCCGCCGATGTCCCGCATGCATCTCCGCCGGCCGTCTCCGTCCGCTTGGGTGCCGCTCGCGCTCGTGCTGCTGGCCGGCTGCGAGCTCGACGAGCAGCCCGGCGAGCAGATCCGCGTGGCCCTGCAGGCGCGGCTCGAAGGCGGCAGGCTTCCCGCGCCCACCGAGCACATCCTCGACGAGGACGCCGAGGAGGAGAACGAGGGCGCGCGCGCGGCGTGGATCGAGGCCATGCACCGCGCGGCGCCGGGCACGGACTGGCGCGCGGTCGAGCGGCGCAACGGCGAGGCGCAGCGCAGCAAACGCAACGGCCTGGCCAAGCTGGCGGCGGTCGCGAGCCGCTGGACCGAGCGCGGCAGCCACAACCAGGCGGGCAACTCGATGTCGGCCTTCCCGGCGCCAGACGGCACGCGGCTCTACGTCGGCTCGGCGCTGGGCGGCACCTGGCGCTCGCCGCTGGACGGCAGTGCGTGGGAGCCGCTGGGCGACAACACCTGGGGCGGCGCCGCGTGGCTGGCCATCCTGCCCGGCGCGCTGCCCACCGACCCGGACGTGATCCTGCGCTCCACGGACGGCGGCCTCATCGACGTCTCGCGCGACGAGGGCGCCACGTGGCTCCCGCCCGCCGGCCTGCCCGGTTGCGACGGCATGCGCCGCGTGCTGGTCACCGAGGACGGCACGCACACCGTCTTCCTCGTGGCGCACGCGCTGGACGGCGTGATCCAGACCAGGAAGTGGGGCGTCTACCGCAGCACCGACGGCGCGCAGAGCTTCCAGAAGGTGGAAAACCTCGGCGCCTTCGCGGGCGACCTGTGGGCCACGCGCACGGGCGCGACGGTGCTGTACTGCGCGCGCAACGGCATGCTCGAGACGTCCACGGACAAGGGCGAGCACTGGACCGACGTCGGCGCCATGAACGCGAGCAGCGACGCCGAGCTGACCGGCAGCGAGGCCGGTGCGCCGCGGCTCTGGGCCGTCCTGCAGGAGGGCGCCAGCGCCAACCTCTACCGCTCCGACGACGCCGGCGCGCACTGGACCGTGCTGTCCACGCTCGCCGACTACTGGGGCGCACTCAACGCCTCCATCACCGACGCGGGCCTCTTCGCCTACGGCGGCGTGGAGCTGTTCAAGACCACCGACGGCGGCGGCAGCTTCGTCAAGCAGAACGGCTGGGGCGACTACTACGGCGACCCCGCCAACAAGCTGCACGCGGACATGATGGGCTTCGACGTCTACCCCGACGGCGCGGGCGGAGAGGTCTGGTACGTCAACACGCACGGCGGCACGTACCGCTCGACGGACGAGCTCGCCAGCGTGCACAACCTCTCGTTGTCGGGCCTCGACGTGAGCCAGTACTACACCACGCTCACCTCCGCCGCGAACCCGCTGCACATCGTCGCCGGCGCGCAGGACCAGGGCTACCAGTGGACCGACAACCCGCCCGGCGCCGACGGCCAGATCGACTTCGACCAGATCATCTCGGGCGACTACGGGCACGCGACCTCGGGCGACGGCACGCACGCCTTCGTCTACTCGGTCTATCCGGGCTTCCTGCTCATCCACAAGGGCGAGAACAACCCGACGCTCATCACCGACGACTTCCCGTCGGGCGAGAGCTACGGCTGGCTGCCCACGGTCGTGGCCGATCCGGACGACATCAAGAGCTGCTTCTTCTGTGCCAGCCATCTCTGGCGATACAAGAAGAGCACGGTCGGCATCAACACGTGGACGCTGTCGCAGTCCAGCAGCTTCGACTTCGCCGGCAGCGCCGGCGAGTACCTCACGGGCCTCGCCTTCGCGCCGGGCGACCACCAGCGTGCCTACGCGGTGACCAGCGCCGGGCGGCTGTTCCACAGCGAGGACCACGGCCTCACGTGGACCAAGGGCACGGGCAGCGCGCCGGACGAGCACGACTTCTACGGCAACGCGCTGGTGGCCTCGCAGCTCGATCCGGACGTGGCGTACGTGGGCGGCAGCGGCTACTCCGGGCCGGCGGTGCGCAAGACCGTGAATGGCGGCGCGACGTGGGCGGCGCTGGGTGATGGCCTGCCGCCCACGCTGGTGTACTCGCTGGTCGAGGCCCCCGACGGCAGCGTGTTCGCGGGCACCGAGACCGCCGCGTACCGGCTCGATCCGGGCAGCAGCACGTGGGTCGACATCACCTCGAACCAGGCGCCGGTCACCATCTGGTGGAGCGCGGAGTACGTGGCGTCGGCCCACGCGGTGCGCTTCGGCACCTACGGGCGCGGCATCTGGGACTACAGCCTCGACTCGCCGTGCGCCTACGAGGCTTACGGCACCGGCTTGGGCGGCGCCAACGTGATCACGCTGGACAGCGCCTCGCCCACGACGCTGGGCACGACGCACGTGCTGGACGTCGCCGGCGCGGCGCCGTCCTCGGCCGCCACGCTGATCGACTCCACCGCGCCGCTCTCGGCGAGCTTCAAGGGCGGCACGCTGCTGGTCTCGCCCACGACGTGGCTGCTGCTGGGCTTCGCCACCGACGCCGCCGGCGCCGCGTCCATCCCGCTCGCCGTGCCGGCCGACGCCGCGCTGGCCGGTCTGCCCCTGCATTGGCAGGTGGTGCAGATCGCGGGCGGCTGGAAGCTGAGCAACGGACTCGCGGGCACGCTCTGCCCGTAGCGGAGGGGGCTGGGTCCTCGGCCCTCCGCGCGGCCGGACGGCCCCCTTGTCGTGAGATCCCATCTCATGTAGAACCTCCGCCCTGCTGAGCCCACGTCTCAACAACCCGGAGGCCGCCCGAGCCATGTCCGCCCCCGTCCGCGCCTGCCTGCCGCCCCTGCTCGCCCTGCTGCTCGCGCCCGTCCTGGCCGCGCAGACCATCTCGCAGGAGGCGTGGGAGGCCATGCAGAAGGAGATGGCGGCCATGCGCGCCGAGATCACGTCGCTGCACGGCCAGGTCGAGGGCCTGCAGGCGCAGCTCAAGTCGGTCGGGCAGCCGGCGCCCGGCTCGGAGGACGAGTTCTACATCCCGCGCCTCGCCACCGACTTCCAGGAGAGCGGCCAGCCGCAGTCGCAGGGCAACATCTACACCAAGCCCTTCCTCGCCAACCTCGGCGACCGCGTGCACCTGGGCGGGTACATCAACGTCAAGGGCACCTCCTCGAAGGGCTCCGAGGACAACAAGAACTTCGACCTCGCGCCCTTCACGCCCTTCATCTACGCGGACGTCTCCGACCGCGTGAAGGTGGCCGCCGAGATCGAGTACGACCACGGCCACGAGGTCGAGGTCGAGTTCGCCCAGATGGACTACCTGTTCACGCGGGCCTTGAACCTGCGCGCCGGCGTGCAGCTGCTGCCGGTGGGCAAGTTCAACGAGGTGCACGACGCGCCCATCCAGGAGCTGACCGACAAGCCGCTGGTGGACGAGCTCGTGATCCCCACCACGCTGCGCGACGTGGGCTTCGGCTTCTGGGGCGCGCTCTCCGACGAGGTCAGCTACCAGACCACGATCACCAACGGCTTCCGCGGCCTCGACGACGCCGGCACCAGCGCGATCACGCTGTCGGACGGCATGCACGACGCGGCGCCGCAGGAAGACGGCCTCGGCGAGCCCTACGAGCAGATGAACTCCTCCTTCGCCTACGCCGGGCGCGTGGCCTACAAGCCGCTGCTGGGCACGGAGTTCGGCGTCTCGGTCTTGTTCGACCACTACGACCAGGCCAACGACAACCGGCTCAACATCTATGCCCTCGACGCCAGCGTCGACGGCAAGGCGGTGGCCTTCCTGCCCGACGCCGTGGAGGTGCTGGGCGAGGCCGCGTGGGACGCCATCGAGCGCGACGACTTCGCCAAGGCCAGCGGCGTGCCCAACGACTTCAACGGCTACTACGTGCAGGCCAACTACCGCTTCGACCCGGCCTTCATCTCGAGCTGGAAGCGCAACGGCACGGTGGACGAGATGGCGCACTTCACCTTCGTGACGCGCTACGATCGGGTGCACCTCGACACCTACGACCGCCGCCGCACCACCTTCGGCCTGAACTTCCGGCCCAACGTGGAGGACACCGTGTTCAAGCTCGACTACCAGATCAACAGCGACTCCGGCGAGCTCGAGGGCGAGAACGACAACAACGCCCTCGTCTTCTCGATGGCGACCTACTTCTGAGGCCCTCGATGCTCCGAGGCGCCGCGCTCGCCCTGCTCCTGCTCGCGGCGCCCGCCGCGGCCCAGGACGACGCGCAGGTGCTGCTCACCAAGCAGCAGGCGCTGGCGCTGCTCTTCCCGGGTGCGCCGCGCGTGGTGGAGCTGCGGCACCTGCTGACGGCCGAGGAGACGGGCGCGGTGGAGCACCTCCTGGGCTCGCGCCTCGACGAGGGCGGCTTCTACCTCTACGCGGAGGAGCGCGACGGCGCTCCGGTGTCCTACGCCGCCATCGTCGCCGAGATCGGCAAGGTCCGGCCCATCACGCACATCGTCGAGGTGCGGCCGGACGGCACCTGCGGGCGGGTCGCCGTGATGATCTACCGCGAGTCACACGGCGCGGACGTGGCCAGCGAGCGCTTCATGGCGCAGTACGCGGGCAAGACGCTGGCCGACCCCATCCGCGTGGACCGCGACGTCATCAACGTGGCGGGATCCACGCTGTCGGCGCACGCCATCTGCCGCGGCGTGCGCAAGGCGCTGGCCGTGGTGCAGGTCGTGCTGCTCGACCGCGACGCGGCCGCGCGCGCCGCGCTGCTGGCGCAGGGGACCGACGCGACCCCGGGCACCGTGGTCGACACGCCGTCGTCGGCCGGGCGCGTGCGCGCCGAGCGCGCGGTCATGGGCACGCTGTGCTCGATCGAGATCGTGCCGCGCGAGGGCGGGCCGGACCGCGCCGCCCTCGCCGCCGCCGCACAGGGCGCGCTGGAGGAGGTCACACGCTGGGACGGCGTGCTCTCCGACTGGCGCGACGACACGCCGCGGGCGCGCCTCGACGCGGCGCCCGCCGGCGAGGCTTTCGCCTGCGGCCCGGACCTCATGGCGTGGCTGCAGGACGCGCAGCGCTGGGTGCAGGCCAGCGAGGGCGCCTTCGATCCGACGGTGGGCGCGCTCATGCAGGCCTGGGGCCTGCGCGGCCCGACGCCCGCCCGCCCGACCGCCGAGGCGCTCGCCGCCGCGCGCGCGGCCTGCGGCTGGTCGCTGCTGCACCTGGACGCGGCGGCCGGCACCGCCACGCGCAGCGTGCCCGGCCTGCGCCTCGACCCCGGCGCCTCCGGCAAGGGCTGGGCGCTCGACCGCGCGGCGGCGAGGCTGCGTGAGGCCGGCGCGACGCCGGCGCTGCTTTCCTTCCGCAGCACCCTGCTCGCGCTGGGCGCCCCGCCGGGCGAGCCGGGCTTCACCGTGGACGTCGTGCACGACGGCGCGGGCCGCACGCTGACGCGCGTCGTGCTGCGGGACGCCGCGCTGTCCGTGAGCGGAGGCCGCCCCACCGGCTTCGACGACGACGGCGTGCAG
>DASUFI010000353.1:0-15330 GCA_036274635.1 Planctomycetota bacterium | reverse complement strand
CAGCGCCTCGTCCGCGTGCGCGGCCGCGCGCGCGCGGGCCGGCGGCCCGCCCGCCTCGCGCAACAGGGCGAGGAGCTGGTCCCGCACGCGGAGCACCGAGCGCGCGCCGGCCTGGTGCAGCTCGCCCAGCTCGGAATGGCGCAGGCCGCGGCGCTCGAAGTCGTGCAGCGCGGCGAGGCGGTCGCCCATGTCCGAGCGCGACACGTGCGTGGGTGCGCGGCCGCCTGGACGCTGCGGGCCGCGCAGGAAGGGGTCGCGCTCCGAGAGCAGCGCGGCCGCGGTGGCCGCCGCTTCGGGCACGCCGCGCCGCGCGCCCTCGAGCAGCAGGCGCGCGAGCCGCGGGTGCACCGGCAGGCGGGCCATCGCGCGACCTTCCGCGGACAGGCCGCGCTCGTCGGCCGCCTGCAGCCGCGCGAGCAGCGCCAGCGCCTCCTCCAGCGCGGCGCGCGGCGGCGCCTGCAGCCAGGGGAACCCGAACAGGTCGCGCTCGCCCCACGCCAGCAGCTGCAGGGCCGGGCCGGCGAGGTCCACGCGCAGCACCTCGGGCTCGTCGCGCTCCACGAGGGCGCGCTGCTCGTGCTCGCTCCACAGCCGCACGCACAGGCCCGGCGCGGTGCGGCCGGCGCGGCCGGCGCGCTGCTCGGCCGAGGCGCGCGAGATGCGCACCAGCTCGAGGCGGTCGAGGCCGACAGCCGGATCGAAGCGCAGCTGGCGCTGCAGCCCGCTGTCCACCACGGCCGTGACGCCCTCGACGGTGACGGAGGTCTCGGCCACGTTGGTGGCGAGGATCACGCGCCGGCGCGGGCCCGCGCGCAGCGCCTCGTCCTGGCGCTCGGCGGGCAGGTCGCCGTAGAGCTCCACCAGCGCGGCGCCGGCGCGGGCGGCCAGCGGCGCGAGCTCCTCGCCGCAGCGGCGGATCTCGCCGAGGCCGGGCAGGAACACGAGCACGTCGCCCGGGCTGCCGGCCAGCGCCTCGGCGACCCCGGCCGCCACCGCGCGCGGCAGCGGCTCGTCACGGTCCGCGCGCCGCCAGCGCTGCTCCACGGGGAACAGGCGCCCCTCGCACGCGACCAGCGGCGCGCCGCCGAGGAAGGCCGGCAGCGCGGGTCCGAGGTCGCTGGCCGACATGGCCACCAGCCACAGGTCGGGACGTGCCTCGCCCTGCACGCGGCGCAGCAGCGCCAGCGAGAGGTCGCTGTCGAGGTGCCGCTCGTGGAACTCGTCCAGCACGACCGCGCCGGCGCGCGACAGGAAGGGGTCCTCCTGCAGCATCCGCATGAGCAGGCCCTCGGTGACCACCAGCAGCCGCGTGCGCGGGCCGGCGCGGCGGTCGAAGCGCACCGCGTAGCCCACCTCGTCGCCCAGCGCGCTGCCGCGCTCCTCGGCGATGCGGCGCGCGGCGGCGCGGGCGGCGAGGCGCCGGGGCTGCAGCACGAGCACGTCGCGCGCCGGGCCTCCGGGCTGCGGGCCGGCCCGCGCGGCCAGCGCGTCCAGCAGCGCGGGCGGCACGCGCGTGGTCTTGCCCGAGCCGGTGGGGGCCCGCACCACGGCCGACCCGTGCGCGCGCAGCCCCTCCAGCAAGTCGGGCAACAGCGCGTCGACGGGCAGTGCGGGAGCGGGCACGGCGCGCGATCGTAGCGGGACCCAGCGAAGGGACTTGCAACGGGCACCGCCCGTTGCAAGCCCGTCGAGCGAGCGCCGGAATGGCGCTCGCGGCGCGGGGCGGCTTGCCACGCGGTGTTCAGCCCGCTGGGCGGTTCCGCAAGCTTCGCCGGGTCCTGCTCCGACCCGCGAAGGCGCCCCGGCCGGCGCCCGGTCAGGCGGGCCGCCGCGCGCTCAGTTGACGAGCACGATGATCAGGATGATGAGGAGCAGCACGACCACCAGGCCGGCGTTGCCGCCGCGGAGCTCTCCCAGCTGCGGATCCGACCTGAGCTGCGCCATCTCGTAGGCCTGACGTTCCGCGGCGCTGAACGCCGTGACGTCCGCTGCGAGCCGCTCGGGCGCGCAGGCGGGCGTGACGCCCTTCGGCGCCGGCGCTCCGGCCTGGGTCTGCGCCTGGGGCGCCACGCACAGGGCACACATCGTCGCGAGGACCAACGGCATCAGTCGTTTCGTCATGGCCAGCTTCTCAAGGGGTCGGGGGTCGGCGTTCGCAGCCAGGTGAACGTGGGTGGCGGGATCCGTCTCGGGGCCCCGGTGAGGCGCGGCGGACCCGCTCTCAGTCCACCAGCACCACGATCAGGATGATGAGCAGGATCACGATGACCAGGCCGAGGAAGCCGCCGCGCTGCTCGCCCAGCTTCGGGTCCGAGCTGCGCTGCGCGAACTGGAAGGCTTCACGGTCCACGTCGGTGAGCGCCGTGACATCCGGTGCGAGCGTGTCCACCACGCACGCCACGGCGTCGGTCTTCGGCGCCGGCGTTCCGGTCGCGGGCTGCTGCGCGGTCGCGAGCGGCAAGGCACACAGGGTCGCGAGGACCCACGGAATCAGTCGCTTGGTCATGGCCAGGGTCTCCAGGGGTCAGTGTTCGGTGTTTCCAGCCACCTTGGGCTGGGCCGGCATCGCGAGCATGGTGAAGTGCTTCGTCAGCGCCCACCGTCGCTCGAAGTCCGCGGCCGGCATGACGATGCGGCCGAGCGCGGGATCCACGATCACGACGGAGCCGTCGTTCGGGTCGATGCCCACCACCAGGCCGTAATGGTGATTGCCCGCGATCTCCGTCATCACCAGCATCGGCCGGTGCGCGACGATGTTGTGCTCCAGGCTGGTCGGCCCGTCCTTCAGCGTGCCCTCGAAGAGGTAGACCTCCATGCCGCAGCGCTCGAGGGCCGCCACCAGCTCCGTGCCCGACAGGCCTTCCTTCGACGAGGCGAGCTGCGCGAGCTGCGCGCGCTCGCTGGCCGGGATCTCCACGTGGTAGTAGCCGCACAGGGCCGAGATCGCGGCCAGGCCGCAGTCGTACATCTCGTCCTGCTGCGTCAGCGGAGTCTGCAGCACGACCGCCTGGGACGAGAGATCCGCGCGACGGTAGGGCATGATGCCGCAGCCGGCGAGCGCGACGAGCAACAGGGCAAGCAGGGAGCCGCGCATGGAGGCCTCTTCGGTGGAGGGATGCTTCCCCAGCCCGGACTAGCGAGTTTCGGGCCAAGCGTCGGTATGTGGTGTTGGTCGCTCCGCGTGCACGCGCAAGTCGCGGCTCGGGCCCGATCGAGCCCTCGTCACCGTGCCGCGCCAGCCGCCGCTTTCTTCAAAACGGCCCTGTCCACGGCCGCCTGGGGCCCGGAAACAGGCCTGCGGGCCGCAAACGCCCGCTTCGCAGCGCGCGCCGTCGCCGCTCCGGGGATTACGATCGGAAGGTCCGCGGAGTGACTGGGACCGCGGGCGACCGTGCGTGAGCCAGTGCAGGGCCGGGAGCTGATCGGGAGCATCGTGCACAGTCGTCGCAGAGGCCGTGGCAGGCGGGCGTCCCGGGGCGGAGTCGCTCCCGGCGCGGTGCGCTCGTGAGCGGCCCGGCCAGTCCCTCGCTCGCACCGGGCTCGCGCCTGGGCGACCTGCTGCTGGTGCGCGAGCTGGGGCGCGGCAACCAGGGCGTGGTCTTCGAGGCGCAGCAGGTCTCGCTCGGGCGCAGCGTGGCGGTCAAGATCCTGCCCAGCGAGATCACGCGCGTCGAGGAGCAGATCGACCGCTTCCACCGCGAGGCGGAGGCGGCCGCGCGGCTGACGCACCCCAACATCGTCGCCGTCTACGGCTTCGACGACACGCTGGGCTACCCGCTCATCGTGCAGGAGCTGGTGACGGGGGGCAGCCTCGAGAAGGTGCTGGCCGGTCGCGCCGAGCGCAAGGAGGGCACCAACGTCGCGGCCTGCCAGTGGGCGGCGCAGACCTGCCGGCAGCTGGCCGAGGCGCTGGAGCACGCGCACCAGCACAACGTCATCCACCGCGACATCAAGCCCGGCAACGTGCTGCTCACCACGGACGGCGTGCCCAAGATCGCGGACTTCGGGCTGGCCAAGGTCTCGGACCTGATGGACCTCTCGCACACGGGCACGATCATGGGCACGCCGCACTACATGAGCCCCGAGCAGGTGTCGGGGCGGCGTGAGGCGCTCGACGCGCGCACCGACGTGTACGCCCTCGGCGCGCTGCTCTACCGCATGCTGACGCACGAGGTGCCGTTCTCGGCGGACAGCCTGCAGCGCATGTTCAACGACATCCTCACGCGCGAGCCGCGCCCGCCGCGCAAGCTGCAGCCCGGCGTGCACCCCGACCTCGAGGCCGTGTGCCTCAAGGCGCTGGAGAAGTCGCCGGACCGCCGCTACGCGTCGGCGCAGGAGATGGCGGCGGACCTCGCGCGCTTCCTGCGCGGCGAGACCACGGTGGCGCGGCCCGTGGGCGCGCTCGGCCAGCTGCAGCGCAGGCTCGGCCGGCAGTCGATGCTGGCCCTCGTCGTGCTCTCGCTGCTGGTCCCCACGGCCTGGCTCGCCACGGACGTCCTGTTGCGCCGCGACGCCGCCGAGCACGTCTCCCGCCACGACGCGCGCGCGATCGTCGCGGTGATCGCGGGCCTGCTGCTCGCCTTCCCGCTCGCGCAGCTGGGCACGCGGCTCGCGCGCGGCCGCGCCGTGGGCGCGGCGGCGGGCCTGGGCCTCGCGCTGCTGCTGGGCGCCGGTGGGTCCCTGCTCGCCATCGATCAGAAGACCACCCAGCTGCATCACACCGCGCGCGGCGAGCTGGAGGGCCGGCTCGAGCTGGAGACGGCCGGCTCGCGCGCCGACCTCTCCGACCTCGACCAGTACGTCGCGAGCTGGGAGTCGCGCTTCGACCGTGACGATCTGCTGCTGCTCACCCTCGGCTGCCTCAAGCGCGAGCGCCCCGTGCAGGCCTCGCAGTGGGCCGAGCGCCTCTCGAGCGCCGACGCCGGCGCCGACACGCCGGTGGAGGACGCGCTGCACGCCGCCATCGCCTCCGCGCTGGGCGACGAGGCCGCCGCCACCGCCGCCGAGGCGCGCGTGCGCGCCGCCGAGGGCGTCGAGCGCGACTGGCACGTGTGGGCGCGCATCGGCGACATCCTCTTCGACATGCAGCGCGACACCGAGGCGCGCGCCAGCTACGAGCGCGCCGCGCGCCTGCCCGGCGCCGACCGCGACCAGCTCAACCTCGATCTCGCCCGCGTCTCGGTGGGCCTGTGCGAGTGGGACCAGGCGGCGGACGTGCTGCAGGACGTGATGAAGTGGCAGCCCGACAACCCGATCGCGCTGCAGCTGGCCATCGGCATCGCCCTGCACGGCGACGACTGGTCCGGCGCCGGCGCGCTGGTGGACCGCTACGAGGGGAACCCCGCGGTGGGGCCCGTCGGGCGGCTGAGCCAGCGCTTCGTGCTGCTCACCGATTCCGGGCGCCGCGACGAGGCCAGCCGGCTCGTGAGCGACGCGCGCGCCGGGCAGGGCGACGACCCGCTCGTGCGCGAGTGGTGTGCCCGCCGGGCCATCGACCTCGGGCGCGAGGAGAACGGCCTCGCCGCCGCCGCGAGGGCCAACGACGATGCCGCCGGCGTCGAGCGCCACGGGGAAGCGGCGGTGGCCTGGTTCGAGTCCTCGCGCGCCGACTACGAGGCGCTGACGCAGGCGCCCGGCGACTCGCTCATCGGCCGCGTGGGCCTCTCGGCCGCGCTCATCCGTCTCGTGCCCTATCACGCCGACCAGGCCGCCGCGCTGTACGACGAAGCGGCCGCCCACGCCCGTCGGGCGATCGAGCTGGACCCGTACTACTGGCAGGCGCACTACAACCTGGGCGTCGCGCTGCTCAGCCGCGCGCTGCTCGACGCCGCCAACGACGAGTCGGCCGTGCCCGCCGAGCGTTGGCAGGCCGTGAGCGAGGCGCTGGTGCGCTCGGTGCAGGTCAACGGCCTGCAGCAGCCGGTGCTGAACGACGCCGCCCATGCGCTGGCCATGCAGTGCCGCGCCGCGGGCTCCAACGAGCGGCTGCCCGAAGCCCTCGGCCTCGTGCGCCGCGCCATCGCGCTGGGCGAGCGCGCGGCGGAGGGCAGCTGCACGCCCGGCGCGCTCGACCGCATGCGCCTCTCGTCCTGCTGGGACACGCTGTCCGAGGTGCAGGAGCAGTCGGGCGACGTCCCGGCCGCGCTGGAATCCGCGCGCTCCGCACTCGCCGCGCTGGGTCCCGACGACCCCGGCCGCACGAAGCGCGCGGCCAGGATCGCCCGTCTCGAGCAGCAGCCGCCCGCGACGCGCTGAGCCTTCGGTACGCGCTGCCGGCTACGGCAGGATCGTGAACGAGAGCCCGTTGCTCAGCGACTTCCCCGGCAGTCCCGCGCCCACGGCGCCCGGATCGGCGAGGAGCACCTGGAGCGCGACCTCGACCCCGGCGAAGCGGTCGATGTTGGGCAGGTGCGCGCCGATGGACCAGCTGCCGGCCCCGGGGACGCCCGGCTCGCCGGAGAGGAAGATCGGCACGGTGACCTGGATCGAGTCGATCACGATCCACGAGCTCTCGATCGTGCCCGAGCCGATGAGCAGCAGGCCCGGCGCGCCGCCGAGGCCGCCGTCCAGCGTCACCGCGATCGTGCCGCCCAGCGTGGTGTAGCCCTGGCCGGCCAGCGCCGGCACGATGCCGCCGGTGCCGGGCTTGCCCGAGCCGAGGGTCTCGAAGGTGCTGAGCGCGTTGAGCAGCAGCGACACGTTGCCCGAGCCGCCGTGCGCCAGCACGAGGTCGGCCGCGCCGTCGCCGTCGAGGTCGGCGACGGCCGGGCGCAGCGCGCCGATGGCGCCCACCGACGAGACGCCCGGCAGCGTGCTGAGCACGAAGGCGCCGTTGCCCGTGCCGAACAGCTCGCGCACGAAGGCCTGGTCGAGCGTGCCGGCGTCGGCCGCGTTCGAGGAGACGAGGTCGAGCTGGCCGTCGCCGTCGATCAGCCCGAGGCGGATCGCGTCGCCGCCCGCGGCCGCCGCCTGCGGGCTGGTCGGCAGCAGCTCGAAGAACCCGCCGGCGAGGCCGCGCGCCAGCACGAGCCGGCCGTCGGCCACGCCCAGGGCCGCGTCCGCGACGCCGTCCCCGTCGATGTCGCCGAGATCGAGGCTGCGCACCTCGTCCCACGCGACGCCCAGCTGCGAGACGCGCGGCAGCAGCGTGCCGGCGGAGGACTTCCAGACGACGAGCACGCCGGTCGTGCCGTTGCTGGCTGCGGTCACGAGCTCGTCGCCGGCCGCGCCATCCACGTCGCCCTCCCCGAGGCCGCCCGAGAGCGCCAGCCCGGCTGGCAGCGCCGCGCTGAGCGGCGCGGCGAGCGTGCCGTCGCCGAGGCTGCGCAGCAGCACGACCGTGTCCTGCGCGCCGCCGCCGCGCTGCGTGTAGGCCACGTCCGCCAGGCCGTCGCCGCTCACGTCACCCACCGCCATGTCGCCCGGGTGCGGCAGCACGAAGGCCTGCTTGGCCGCGAAATGCCCCGTGCCGTCGCCGACCAGCGTCGCGAGCGCCGCCTGCGACGCGAACAGTCCCGCGACATCGTCCCACTGGCTCCAGACCGCCACGTCGCGCGCCGCGTCCGCGTCGAGGTTCAGGCCCCGCGCCGTGCGCGGGCCGCCCTGCCACACGCCGCCGGCCGGCAGCGCGTCGACGTCGGTCGGGTCCACGTCGGGCACCACGACCTTGTCCGCGATGCCGCCCTTGCCGTCGCCCAGCAGCACGACGAGCGAGCCGTCGGCCATGTCGGGCAGCAGGATGTCGGGGCCGCCCGCGCCGTCGGCCGCCGGGCTGCCGACCTCGTCGATGCTCGGATCGCCGGGCTCGTCTGCGGCGAGGAACTGGTTGGGCGTGGCGTCGGCGAAGTGGCCCGTGCCGTCGCCCACGAGGGCCGCGAGGAAGGTGAGCGTGGCCGAATCGCCCTCGGTGCCGTCGCCGACGCCCGCGAGCGTGTCCTGCGACCACACCAGCACGCAGTCCAGGTGTCCGTCGCCCGGCTGCGGCGCGACGTCGAAGAGCACCGGCGCCACGCCCTTGCCCACGTAGGCCGTGGGGATGGAGCTGACCACGAAGCCGCCCGCGCCGTCGCCGCGCAACAGCGTGAGGGCGATCGGCGGCTGCTCGGAGCCGAGGCTGCCCTCCGCGAAGGCGAGGCTGTCGTTGCTGGTGTAGAGCGCGTCGGGGTGGCCATCGGCGTCGACGTCGGCCGTCGCGCCCCAGCGCGGGTGCACGCCGTCGACGTTGGGCGCCGCGTAGCCGCCGAAGACGGGCGAGGCCTGGAACAGGCCCGCGCCGTCGCCGACGTACAGCTCGATGCGGCCCTGCGGCACGCCGCCCGGTCCGCTGTCGAGGTCGTGGATGGCGAGCAGCGCGTCCGGCGGGCCGTCCCCGTCGAAGTCGGCCAGCAGCACCGTCGCCACCGCGTGGCCCGTCGCGAAGGTGCCGGCGACCGACAGCGCGCCCGTGCCGTCGCCCCGCAGCGCCGTCGCGAAGCCGGTCTCCGCGCCCGGGCCCGTGGCCGGCGCGCCGCTGGCCGTCACGACGTCCAGCGTTCCGTCGCCGTCGAGGTCGGCCACGTCCAGGTCGGCCAGCAGCGCGACGGGTGCGAACTCCGTCGCCACGAGCGATCCCGCGCCGTCGCCGAGGAAGGTGGTCACGCCGCCATCGCCGGCCACGACGACGTCGAAGTTGCCGTCGCCGTCCATGTCCGCGGCGCGCAGGGCGACCGGCGCGTCGTCGAAGGGCAGCGTGAAGTCCACCTTGGGCGCGAAGCCGCCGCCGCCGTCGGTGACCGAGCTGACCTGCGTGAGCAGCGAGACGCTGTCGCCGCTGCGGTTGGCGGTGACGATGTCGGGCTGGCCGTCGCCGGTGTAGTCCTGCGACTGCGAGGCGACGGGCTCCTTGCCGGTGGCGGCCGAGGCCGAGGCCGTGAAGCCCAGGGAGCCACCAAAGCTCTGGGGCTGCTCGCCGAAGACCTTGTCGCCCGAAGGCACGACGACGACGGGCTCGCCGATGAAATCGTCGCCCGTGGGCGGCGGGCCCGGCAGCAGGATGGTCGGCTGGCCGGACTGCCCGGCGACCGTCTCGACGAACTGCTCAAAGGGCGCGCTGCCCTGCGAGCCGGCGAAGTCGAGCACCCACAGGGCCCCGTGGTTCGGACCGCCGTCGTCGTCGCCCCAGGCGCCCGCAAAGGCGCGCAGATGGCCGAGGCTCGCGTCGCCGGGCGCGGCCGCGACCGCGATTCCGAACTCGTCGCCCTTGTCCAGCTTGCCGCCGAAGCCGCCTTGCAGGCCGCTGACGAGCGTCTCGCCCGCGACCGTGCCGTCGCCGTGCAGGAGCATCGCGCGCAGGGCGCCACGGTCCTCGCCGGAGGCCACGCCGCCCTGGTCGTCGGCGCCGGGCGTGCCGGCGAGCAGGTCGGGAACCGCGTCGCCGTCGAGGTCGCCGGGCGCGGCCAGCGCGCGGCCGAGCTGGTCGCCCGCGTGCAGCGGCAGCACCAGGCCGCCGCTGGAGGCGGAGAGGCGCGTCTGCCCCGCGGTCGTGCCGTCGGCCTGCAGGTGCAGGATCCAGATCGCGCCCGCCGCGGTGCCGCCGTCGTCGTCGCCGGGGGCGCCGGCGGCGAGCTCGGGGTGGCCGTCGGCGTCGAGGTCGCCAAGCAGCGCCAGCGCGCCGCCGAGCTCGTCGCCGGGGTGCAGGGTGCCCGAGAAGCCGCCGGCTGCGTCGCCGATGCGGCTCCAGCCGCTCACGCCGCCGTCGGCCTGCAGGTTCAGGATCCACACGGCGCCGCTGGCCTGCAGCTCGTCGCTGCCGCCCCCGTCGCCGTTGCCGTCCGCGCCGACGGCGAGGTCCGGGTGGCCGTCGCCGTTCAGGTCGCCGAGGCCCGCCACGGCGCTGCCGAAGTCATCGTTCGAGAGCAGGCTGCCGCCGAAGCCGCCCTGCGTGGAGCTGATCTTGCGCGCGGACTTCACGCCGCCGCCGGCGTCGAGGAAGAGGATCCACACCGCGCCGGCCTGCGGTTGGCCGTCGTCGTCCCCGGGCGTTCCCGCGGCCAGGTCCGTGACGCCGTCGCCGTCCAGATCGCCTAGCGCGGCAAGCGACCAGCCGAACGCGTCGCCGCCATCGAGCGCGCCTGGGAAGTCGCCGCTCGTGGCGCTGATCTTGTGGGTGGCCTTGACCGTGCCGTCGCTGTGCAGGAACAGGATCCACACGGCGCCGGCCTGCGGCTGCCCGTCGTCGTCCTTGATGCCGGAGACCGCGACGTCCATGACGCCGTCACCGTCGAGGTCGCCGAGCGACGCGACCGCGCCGCCGAAGCGGTCGTCGTTGTCGAGCGCGCCGCCGAAGCCGCCCGCCGTCTGCGAAATCTTCGCCTCGGTGTCCACGAGGGGCGTCTGCGCGGCGGCGCGCGAGAGCGTCGCCCAGCCGAATGCGAGGAGGGCGCCAAGCGAGAGAACGAGGGACCGGCCTGCCGCCTGCGGCATGGTCTGCTCCAGCAAATGGGACGCACGGTGCACGTCTCCACCGGAACCCGGCCGGTGGGCCGACTGGCGAGTCGCGGCCCATGGTAGTGGGGATGGCCGACGGCTGCAGTGATTTAAGCGACAGCTCGCGCCGGGCGGGCCCGCAGGGGCCGCAAAAGGCTGTTTCAAGGGCACGCGGAAGCGCTGAAGGCAAGGGGGCCGCGGCGGCGATTGCGAGGCGCAGCGGGCTGCGCTCGGGCGCGCGACGGGGGCCGACCCGCGCGACGCCGGCGGCGCCGACAGAAGGTCACCCAGCGAATCCATCCGGACTGGATCTGGAGCGGGTGACGGGTCTCGAACCCGCGACATTCAGCTTGGGAAGCTGACACTCTACCAACTGAGTTACACCCGCCCGGGTGCGACGGGCGCCGCGCGGCGGCGTCCGACGAGCCGAGAGATTACGGGCCACGCGGCGACGCACGCAAGGGGCTCGCGGCCGCGGCGTCGGCGCGGCTAGATTGCGGCACTCCCCCCGGCCGAGCACGTCGCCTGCGCATCCTGCACCTTTTCGCCAACTGGAAGTGGACCGGCCCCGCGGAGCCGGCGCTCAACGTGGCCTGGGAGCAGTCGCGCGAGCACGAGGTGCTGTTCGTGTCGGGCAGCGCGCCCGAAGGGCAGGAGTCGCGCATCCTGCCGCAGGCGGTGGCGCGCGGTGTGGCCACGCGCGACGGGCTGCGGCTCTCCAAGCACGCGCGGCTGCTGGCCAACCGTCAGGACGTCGCGCGCCTGGTGGACTTGCTGCGCGACTTCAGGCCGGAGGTGGTGCATTGCCACCTCGACAACGATCACCGCGTCGGCGCGGCGGCCGTGGCGCGGGCGGGCGTCGGCCGGCTGGTGCGCACGGCCTACGACGTGCACGGCCTGCGCTGCACGCTGCGCCTGCGCCTCGTCGCGCGGCGAGCGCTGCACGGCCTCATCGTGGTGACGCGCGGCGCGGAGCAGGGCACGCTGCGCGCGTGGGGCGGCGGTTCCGGCGCGCTGCGCGTCGACGGCCACGCCGTGCCGATGGCGCTCATCGAGGGCGGCGTGGACCTCGCGCGCTTCGACCCGGCGCGCTTCGACCGCGCCGCGGCGCGCGCGCGGCTGGGGCTGGAGCCGGGGCAGGTGGCGGTGGGCGTCGTGGCCCGCGTGCAGGGCCACCGGCGCTTCGAGATCCTGGTCGAGGCCCTCGCGCGCGTCTCCGCGCGCCGGCCGGAGCTGCGCCTCGTGGTCATCGGGCGTGGCACGCGCATCGAGGAGCTGCTGCTCGCGCCCGTGCGCGAGCGTGGCCTGCAGGGGGCGCTCATCGCGCCCGGCTACCTCGCGGGCGACGACTACCCCTCCGCGCTGTGCGCGCTCGACGCCTGCCTCTACCTCGTGCCCGGCAGCGACGGCACCTGCCGCGCGCTGCGCGAGCTCATGGCCTGCGGCCTCGCGGCGCTGGTCTCGCCGCGCCCGCCGCTGCCGGAGATCGTGGAGGAGGGCGTCTCGGGCCTGGTGGTCGACGAGTCGGCACGCGGCCTGGAGCAGGGCCTCGAGCGACTGGCGGGCGACGCGGCGCTGCGCGAGACGCTGCGGCAAGGCGCGCGCGCAGCGGCCGTGCGACGCTTCGACCTGCGGCGCCAGGCCGCCGCCGTGACGCACTTCTACGAGCAGGTGCTCGGGCGCCGCTAGCGCGGCGGCGCGCGCTCCACCAGCGCCACGGCGCGCGCCTCGATGCACTGGCCCTCGCCGATGGGGCCCATGTGCTCGTAGGTCTTGCCCTTGACGTTGACCTGCCGCACCTCGATGTCCAGCGAGGCGGCGACGGACTCGCGCAGCTGGCCGCGGATGGGCGCGATCTGGGGCATCTCGCAGATGATGACCGAGTCGATGGAGAGGATGCGCGCGCCGGAGACCTTGATGCGGCGGCTGACCTCGCGCGCCATGTCCACGCTGCTGCGGCCGCGGTTCTTCTCGTCGGTGTCGGGGAAGAGCGTGCCGAGATCGGGCAGGTCGGCGGCGGAGAGCACCGCGTCGAGGATGGAGTGCATCAGCACGTCGCCGTCCGAGTGCGCCTCCATGCCCTTGCTGAAGGGCAGCTTGACGCCGCCCAGCACGAGCGGGCCACCCTCCTTGAAGCGGTGGACATCGACGCTCGTCCCGATGGCGAGGTTGGGAACAGACATCTCAGCGCCTTCCTTTCTCCCGGTGCGGCTCCGCGGCCAGCAGGGCCTCGGCCAGGCCCAGGTCGTCGGCCGTGGTGATCTTGAAGTTGCGCGCCGATCCTTCCACGAAGGCCACTGCGAATCCAGCCGCCTCGAACAGGGCGGCCTCGTCGGTGACGACGCGCTCCGCGGCGCGCTCGAGCAGCGCGACGAGCTCGGCGCGGCGGAAAGCCTGTGGAGTCTGCGCGGCGCGCAGGCGCGCGCGGTCGAGCGTGCCGCCGCTGCGCTGCGGGTCGTCCTCGCGCGTCTGCTTGACGGTGTCGGCCAGCGGCACGGCCAGCAGGGCCGCCCCCAGCGAGCGGGCGGCCGCGGCCAGCTCGGCCAGGCGCTCGAGGGGCACGAAGGGGCGCGCGGCGTCGTGGACCAGCACGATCTCGGCCGCGGCGGGCAGCGCGCGCACGCCGGCCAGCACGGAATCCTGGCGGCGCGCGCCGCCGTCCACCAGCGTCACGGGCCGCGGCAGGCGGGCGAGCAGCGCCGTCAGCTCGGCGCGGTCGCCGGGATGGCCCACCAGGACCACCGGCGCCAGCCAGTCCACGGCGAGCAGGCGGCGCAGGGCGTGCTCCACGAGCGGCTGGCCGCCGAGCGGCACGAGGGCCTTGCGGCGCGGCGCCTGCAGGCGGGTGCCCGCGCCGGCGGCGACGACGATCAGCGCGGCGCGCTCAGCCGGCACGTCCGGTGCTCCTCGCGGCCCGGTATCCTGCGCGCATGGCGGTCCTCGGCATCGATCCCGGCTCGCTGCGCACGGGCTGGGGCCTCGTCGAGACCGACGGCAGCCGCATGAGCGCCGTGGACATGGGCGTGCTCCGGCCCGGCGCCGGCGAGCCGCTGGCCCGGCGGCTGGCGCTGCTGCACGCGGAGATCTCGCGCATCCTGGAATCGTATGCGCCCGAGGCCGTGGCGATCGAGTCGGTCTTCCACGGCCCCAACGTGCGTGCGCTGGTCACGCTGGGGCAGGCGCGCGGCGCGCTGCTGGCGGCGGCGGGGGCGCGCGGGGTGCCGGTGCTCGAGCTCGCGCCGGCCGAGGTGAAGAAGGCCGTCACCGGGCGCGGCGCGGCCAGCAAGGAGCAGGTGGCGCACATGGTCGGCGTGCTGCTCGGCGCGCAGACGCGCGCGCGGCTGGCGGCGGCGACCCTTCCGGCGGACGCGACGGATGCCCTCGCGGTCGCGATCGCAGCGGTGCACCGGCGCGCGCATCCCCTCTTGCGCGCGGGCGGGTGAAAATCATCCAGCCGAGGATTTTTCGGGAAAGGGGAGGAGGGTTTTACGCGCCGTCACGGCGCAACCTCGGCTGAATGAATATTCACGACTCGTCCGGCCGTTGAATGGTCTCGTTCAATCCGCGGTCGTCGGGCAGTTCGATCCGCGGACATCCGGAGGCCCGACCGAACGGGCCCTAGACTAGCGCTCTCGGCACCGCCTTGCATCGGGGGTGCAGGAAAACTTCATGGCGCGCTCGCCATCAGCGGCGCCCACGGGCTCGCCGGATTCATGCATGGACGGCGATCCGCCGGGCCCTCCCCGACAGAGATGGGTACAGGCTGTGGATAGGCCGTGGGTAAGCGGGGCGCTGCGCTCCTCGGATCTGCTTCAAGCAGCTTTGCGCGCGCGGCAACGGCCCCGAAGCTCGCCTTGCCGGCCCGCGCGCGGCTCCGGTAACCTCCGCGGGTTCGGGTCGGACCGCGATCCGATGCGTGGCGGAGTAGCTCAGTTGGTTAGAGCACCGGCTTCATAAGCCGGGCGTCGACGGTTCGAGTCCGTCCTCCGCTACCACCCGGATCGGCCCTTTTCCCGCGGGCGTCACCGCCCGGACGGCTGCGTCCCCGGCCGGGCGGGATCGCGCCACCAGCGGCCGCAGAGCCCGGCTGGCAGCAGGCGCGCGCCCTCGGCGTGCGGGATGGCCAGCTCGCCGGCCACCACCTGGGCCGGGCCGATCTCGCCCAGCAGGTTGTGGAAGGCCAGCGGCGACGTGCCGACCGCGTAGCACGACAGCACCAGGAAGGCCGGGCCGTCGTGGAGCAGCGCCCGGCAGTCGCCCAGCAGGCCGGCGATCTGCTCCTCGAAGACCCAGCGCTCGTTGTCGGGGCCGCGGCCGTAGGGCGGCGGGTCCAGCAGGATGCCCGCGTAGCGCTTGCTGCGCCGCACCTCGCGTTGCACGAAGACGGCGGCGTCGTCCTCGATCCAGCGCACCGCGTCGGCGGGCAGGCCGCTGGCCGCGGCGTTCTCGCGCGCCCAGCGCAGGGCCGGGCGGCTGGCGTCCACGTGCGTCACGAAGGCGCCCGCGAGGCTGGCCATGACCGTGGCGGCGCCCGTGTAGCCGAAGAGGTTGAGCACGGCGGGCCGCTGCGCGCCCGCGCGCCGCTGCGCCGCCAGCCGCTCCGCCGCGAAGGCCCAGTTGCCGGCCTGCTCGGGAAAGACGCCGATATGCTTGAAGGGCGTGGGGCGCACGATGAAGCGCGCGCGCTCGTGCTCCAGCGTCCAGCTCTCCGGCGGCGCGCGGCCGCGCGCCTCCCAGCGGCCGCCGCGATCCGTCTCGCGCACGAAGCGCAGGTCCGCAGCCGCCCACTCGGCGGGTGGCCGCGCGGGGCTCCACATGGCCTGCGGATCCGGGCGACGCAGCACGTAGGGCCCCACGCGCTCGAGC
>DASUFI010000352.1:0-8101 GCA_036274635.1 Planctomycetota bacterium | reverse complement strand
TGGACGTGCCGCGCTCTCGCTCCTGGAACCGGATGGGCACCTCGGCGATGCGCAGGCGCTTCAGGCGCGCCTTGTAGAGTAGCTCGTGCACCAGCGCCGGGCCGGGGCTGAAGGCGTGGCGCACGGCGATGGCCTCGAGCGCGCTGCGGCGAAAGCCGCGGTAGCCGGAGTTGCAGTCCTTGACGGGCACGCCCAGCAGCAGCCGCACGTAGAGGTTGCTGGCGGCCGTGAGGGCGCGGCGCAGCGCCGTGCGCCCGACGTCCTCGCCGCCCGGCACGCGCCGGCTGCCCAGCACCACGTCGTGCACCTCCAGCGCCGCGATGAGCGCCGGCAGGTGCCGCGGGTGGTGGCTCCAGTCCGCGTCCATCTCGAAGGCCGCGTCGGCGCCGTGGTCCAGCGCCCAGGCGAAGGCCGCGCGCCCAGCGCGCCCCCGGCCGCGGTCGGTGGTGCGGTGCAGCAGGTGCACGCGCGGGTCCCGCGCGGCCATCTCGGCCACCGCCTTCCACGTGCCGTCGGGCGAGTCGTCGTCCGCCACCAGCACCTCGATGCGTGCATCCTGCGCGAGCACGGCCTCGACCAGCGAGGCGATGTTCTCGATCTCGTTCCAGGTCGGGATCGTCACCACGATCTTCACGAGCCTGTCGCGCGCCCTCCGCCGCGTGCGGCGCCGGCCGGCGCGCCGTTGCGCAGGGCTTCGATCTGCCGCCCGACGGCCGCGTGGACCGTGTCCACGTCCAGCGACTCCATGCAGTTGGGCACGAAGTCGCAGTCGGACTTGTAGCAGACGAGGCAGTCGAGGTCGGGCGCGAGGCGCTCGCCGCGGTCGAAGACCTCGATCTCGTGCAGCGACGTGGGGCCGAAGAGCACCACCGTGCGCTTGCCGCGCGCGATGGCGATGTGCATGGCCAGCGTGTCGCCGGTGACGACCACGTCGCACTGGTCCACGATGCCCGCGAACTGCCGCAGCGAGTTGTCGCAGCCGGTGTCCACCGCCGTGCCCGCGCTGCCCGCGGCGAGCCGCGCATTGCGCTCCACCTCCTCCGGGCCGCCCAGCAGGAAGACGCGGTGGCGGCCGGCGTGCAGGCGCGCGACGAGCTGCTCGTAGCCCGCCTCGGTCCAGCGCTTGAAGCGCCAGCGGCCGCCGGCGCCGGTGTTCAGTCCGACGACCGCGCCGCCCGGCGCCGGCGCATGGCGCGCGCGCAGCCGGCGCCCGGTGGCCAGGTCCTCCTCGAAGAGCTCGAGCATGGGCGGCTCGCGGCGCCACTCCACGCCCATGATGGCGGCCATGTGCTCCTGGTAGGTCAGGCGGTTGGCCTTCTTCTTGTCGTCGCGCACGCCCATCTCGAGCCAGCGCTCGGCGGCTGGCGAGAGCGGCAGGGGCGTGCCGCGCGCGTCCACGTTGAAGCCCAGGCGCTCGCGGCCGTGCGCGAGGTGCGCCAGGGCGCAGGCGTCGGCCGCGGCGTCGGGGTTGATGATGACGTCGAACTGCTCGGTGAGCAGCTCGATGGGGGCCGCGCCGCTGAAGGTGAGCACGCGATCCACCAGCCGGTTGCCCGTGAAGAGCGGCGCCGCGGCCGGGCTCGTGACCCACGTGATGTGCGCCGACGACCAGCGGCGGCGGATGCCGGGCAGCAGGCAGGTGGTGCGCAGGACGTCGCCCACCGCCGCCAGCTTGACGATGAGCACGCGCGTCGTGATCGGGTCGTAGAACTCGGTGCACGTGGCGCAGACGACGCCGTGCGCCTTGTGCGGCGCGCACGGGCGGTCGGGGCGGAAGTGGCGGCAGTCGGTCTTGAGCGGGTCCATGCTGGCCTGGCCGTGCCCGTGGTCAGCGCGGCTCGGCCGCGGGCTCGGGCCGACCCACGGTACGGAGGAAGGCCCACAAACTCCACGCCCAGAACAGCGCCAGGCCCGTGATCCGCAGCGTGGACATCAGCCCCAGGGCCGGAGAGACGGCCAGGTACGGCGGGCTGTCCACGTACTCGTAGGAGAACACCGGGGTCTGCAGATAGGTCAGCAGGTCGCCCAGGACGAGCAGCGCCAGCGCCCAGGGGCTCGACGCGCCCGCGAGGATGGCCAGCGGCGACACCCACACGATCCACTGCGGCGAGAACACCTTGCCGAACTGCATGAAGCCCAGCACCACCACGAGGCAGGCCATGACCAGCGCGCGCCGGCTGCGCAGCGGCACCCAGGCCAGCACCGCCGCCGGCAGGAACTGCGCGATGGTGGCCCAGTGCGCCACCAAGGCCTCGTCCGTGGGCTCGAACCAGCGCCACATGTACTTCGAGGTCAGCGCGTAGACGATCGAGCTGCGGTTCGGCACGCGATCGCCCTGCCCCTTCGGCCCGTAGACGTACGCGACCGCGTCGAGGCCGCCCTGGTGCCAGAACCACGTGATGGCCAGGATGGCGAGGCACACCGCGGCCGCCAGCAGCCCGGGCGCCAGCACCGCGCGGGGCACGCGCCGGATCCACGGCCGCGGATCGCCGCCGGCATACAGGTTGTGCGACAGGAACAGCGGCAGCAGCAGCACCGGGTACCACTTGGTCATCGCGCCCAGCGCCAGCAGCACGGCCGCGGCGAGCGGGCGCCCGCGCAGCTGGCACAGCAGCGCGCCCACCACGAGCAGGGCGGGCCACGCGTCGAAGCGGTTGAAGGAGAAGTACAGGGTCCCGGGCAGGAAGAGCAGCAGCGCGGTGGCCGGCCGCCCGCCCAGCTCGCGCACGGCCAGCGCGGTGAGCGCCACCAGCAGCAGGAAGCCCACCGCCATGTCCACGTGGTGCAGGTCGAAGTAGGCGGCCGTGTCCTCCGGATGGTCGCGCAGTTCCTGCACGGTCTGGGGCCGGCCCACGGGCACGTGGCTGTCGAAGAACAGATAGGGCACGCCCATGAGCAAGGTCGCGAGCTGCGGGTACTCGCTGTGCTCCTCGATGTAGGGGGCCAGGTGCCCCGGCAGCCAGCGGCCGCGCTGCTGGTACACGCCGCGGTCGTGCACGTCCTCGAGCAGGTACTTCCAGCGGATCTCGCCGTTGGCCCGGCGCCCGACGCCCCATTCGTGCGTGGCCAGCAACAGCGTGAGCACCGCGGCGACGCCCAGCGTCGCGACGACAAGCGTGGTGCGCAGGGACATGGGGGACCCCAGCCTACCCCACGGCCGCCGGCGGTTCCCGCGCGATGCGGGCAGCGCCCCGTCTGATAGATTCCGGCGCGCATGCCTGAGCTGCGGCGCCTCACGGTCGTTCTGCCGACGTACAACGAGGCCGAGAACCTGCCGCGCATGGTCGACGCGCTGCTCGCGCTGCAGCTGCCCGTCACGCGGCTCTCGATCCTCGTGGTGGACGATGCGTCGCCCGACGGCACCGGCCGCCTCGCGGACGAACTCGCCGCGCGTCCCACCGGCCGCGTGGCCGTGCTGCACCGCGCCGTCAAGGAGGGCCTGGGCAAGGCCTATCTCGCGGGCTTCGCGCGCGCGCTGGCCGACGGCGCGGATCTCGTGCTGCAGATGGACTGCGACTTCAGTCACCCGCCGCGCTTCGTGCCCGTGCTGCTGGCCGCCCTGCCCGGCGCCGACATGGTGCTCGGCTCGCGCTTCGCGCCCGGCGGCAAGGTGGACGAGAACTGGGCCTGGTACCGCAAGCTGCTCTCGTGGTTCGCGAACTCGGTCTACGTCCGCGTCATCCTCCACTCCACGCTGCGCGACATGACCGGCGGGTTCCGCCTGTGGCGCGCGGAGACGCTGCGCGGCATGGACATCCAGCGCCGCATCAGCGCCAACGGTTACGTGTTCCAGGTGGAGATGGCCTACGTCGCGCAGCGGTTGGGGTACGTGGTGAAGGAAGTGCCCATCGAGTTCCCGGACCGCGTGGCGGGCGAGAGCAAGATGTCGGTGGCCATCCAGATCGAGGCCGCGCGGCGGACGTGGGAGGTGCGGAAGCAACACCGGGCTCTGACGCCCGCGGATCGCGATGCTCGCGGGCCTCGATGACTTCTCGGAGTCCTTCGCGCGAGCGCTGTTCGAAGCGCTTCCCGAGGCGCGGAAGGCTGCCTCCGTCGAGGAAGGGCATCTGCACGTCGAGTTGAATTCCGGCCCATCGCGTACGGACAGCACGATTCACGTCTACACCACCGAAGATGACGAGGTGATCGTCGACTTCGGGTACTACGGCGATCACTTCGATTGGCCGCCCGCCGGCCCTGCCACGCTGGACGATCCCATCGCATTCATCCGCGCGCTGATGGCCGACGAGATCCTGGTCGCGGAAAGGATGAGGGGACGGAGCTGCCTCGGTTCTGCACTCGTCGCGAGTGGCTTGAAAGGATTCGAGCCACCGCGCACGCCCGACGAGATCGTGTTCCTGCGGTCATGGTCGGGTCACAAGGATCGAACCGTTCGCCATGGGTAGATCCCACCGCCAGGAGACCCGCATGCGGCACCTCGTCTCGGTCCTCTCCTGCCTGATCGCGCTGCCGGCGTGCAGCTCCGGAGCCACGGCGCCTGCCTCGCCGCCCGGGCCGGGACTCGCCGCACCATCCTCCTACTTCGACAACACCGGCCGCATCGACGTCCTCGCCGGCGGCGTGCGCATGATCCCCATCCACACGCCGGCTGGCGACTTCCACGTGTGGACCAAGCGCATCGGCAACAACCCGCACCTCAAGGTGCTGCTGCTGCACGGCGGCCCGGGCTTCACGCACGAGTACCTCGAGGCCTTCGACGGGTGGCTGCCCGGCGCGGGCGTCGAGTACTACTACTACGATCAGCTCGGCTCCGCGTACAGCGACCAGCCCGACGACACCTCGCTGTGGGAGCTGCCGCGCTTCGTGGAGGAGGTCGAGCAGGTGCGGCAGGCGCTGGGCCTCGACCGCGACAACTTCGTGCTCTACGGCCACTCGTGGGGCGCGATGCTCGCGATCGATTACGCGCTGAAGTACCAGCAGCACCTCGAAGGCCTGATCCTCTCCGACATGATGTCCAGCCTGCCGGCGTACAACCGCTACGCGCACGACGTGCTCATGCCTCAGATGGACCCGGCCGCGCTGGCCGAGATCCAGCGCCTCGAGGCCGAGGGCAGGACCGACGACCCGCGCTACATGGAGCTGCTCGTCGCCAACCACTACGAGAAGCACATCCTGCGCATGCCCGCCGACCAGTGGCCCGACCCTGTGCAGCGCGCCATGAAGCACCTGAACGTCGGGCTCTACACGCTCATGCAGGGCCCGAGCGAGCTGGGCGCGAGCGGCCGGCTGGCGGACTGGGAACGGACCGACGATCTCGCGCGCATCACCGTGCCCACGCTGGTCATCGGCGCCCGCTACGACACGATGGACCCCGAAGACATGGAGATGATGGCTGGCAGGCTGCCGCACGGGCGCTTCCTGTACTGCGCCAACGGCAGCCACCTGTGCCTGTACGACGACCAGGCGACCTACATGGGGGGCGTCATCGACTTCCTGCACGACCTGGAAGCGGGCCGGCCGTGAGCGTGAACGAGGCGCGCTTCAGGACGCTGCTCTTCGACGTCGGCAGCACCCTGGTCTTCCCCAACTGGCAGCTCATCAGCGAGGAGCTCGCGCGCGACGACGTCCACCTCGCACCCGACGTCCTCGCCGCCCGCGAGCCGCACGCGCGGCACGCGCTCGACAACGAGGCCTTCGTGGCCCGCACGAACGACCGCAGCCGCTGGGACGATTACTTCGGCGGCATCGTGCGCCAGTGCGGCGTGCCGGGCTTCCCGCCGGGAGCGCTGGCGCGCCTGCGCATCTACGACGACGCGCACAACCTGTGGGAGCACGTGCCGCCCGAGGTGCCTGGCGTGCTGTCCGCGCTGCGTCGGCGCGGCTGTCGCCTCGGCGCCGTCTCGAACTCCAACGGCAGCGTGCAGCGCAAGCTCACCGAGCTGGGTCTCGCGGGCTCCTTCGAGGTGGTCCTCGACTCGGCCGTGGAGGGCATCGAGAAGCCCGACCCGCGCCTCTTCCTGCGCGCGCTGCAGCGCATGGGCGTGCGCACGGAGCACGCGACTTACGTGGGCGACATCTACCACGTGGACGTGGTCGGCGCGCGCGCGGCAGGGCTGCAGCCGATCCTCGTCGACCCCTGCGGCCTCCACGCCGACAAGCCCTGCCGGCGCATTGCGACGCTCGAGGAGCTCCTGGACCTGGTCAGCGTCGCGGATCGCTAGCTCACCTGGCCGGTTCATGCGCCGATGCCACTGCCTCGCCCGCCCTCATCCGAGCCGGAGACGTTCCTGCCGCTCATCCCGATCCCGCGCAAGCCGAGGCGGCCGTGGGTGCGCGTCGTGATGATCGGCGGCTCCGTGCTGCTGATCGCCGCGGGCGCCGTGGCGGGCCTTCTGCCGGGCCTGCCCGGCTTCGTGTTCTCGATCATCGGCCTGGCGCTGCTGGGCGTCTCGGTGCCTGCCATCGGTCGCTGGATCAACCGGCAGGACGAGAAGCTCTCGCCCAAGTGGCGCCGGCGCTTGCGCCCGAAGCTCTGGCTCAAGGGGCGGCGCAAGCTGCAGAAGGTGCGCTGAGCCGGTCGTTCCGGGCATCATGTCGGCTCCGCCACGGCCCTCGATCCGGAGCCCCTTCCATGTTCCGCCGCCTGCTGCCCTTGCTCGTGCTGCTCCCCGCCTGCACGGGGGACGACTACCTGAGCCGGCGCTTCATGGACCTCTCCGACGTCGTCGACGTGAAGTACGGCACGGGCATCGGCCTCGGGGCCAAGCTCGAGGCCACCATGTACCTCGGCTGCGGCCTCGGCGTGTCGTCGCAGTCGTACACCCGCGAGTGGTTCGGGCGGCGCTCGATCGAGGTGCGCGACGGCGCCTTCTTCCACGCCCTCATCGGCGGCGGCGACGGCCTCTACGTGGATGCCTCGCCCGGCCACGGCTCGGCCAACGGCTTCCTGCTCGACTTCGTGGCGCTCGAGAGCCCCGGCCCCGGCGACCCGCCGTACCTGGACTGGTGGCGCTTCGGCGGGGAGGTCCTCCTGCCCGGCGTGAGCGGCGGCCTGTACCTGAACCTGGGCGAGATCTGGGACTTCCTCGCGGGCCTCGTCACGCTGGATCCGGCGGGCGACGACGGGCTGCTCAAGTCGGCGCCCTTCGTGACGCCGTCGGAGACCTGAGCCGCGCCTACCAGTAGCGCTCGAAGTGCAGGTTGCCCTGCGGCCCGAAGTGGAAGCCGCGCGGCATGAGCAGCTGCTCCATCTCGTCGATCATGCCCGGGTGGCCGCAGAGGAAGACGTGGCAGCGCGCGGGGTCCAGCGCGAAGCCCGCGCGGCGCTCGAGCTCGCCCTCCTGCAGCAGCTGCTGCAGGCGGCCGCGCGCGCCGTCCCAGGCGCCGTGCGGCTCGCGCGTGAGCGTGGGGACGTAGGCCAGCTCGCGCTCCTCGGCGCACCAGTGCAGCAGCTCGGCGCGGTAGCCCAGCTCGTCCTGCGTGCGCGCGCCGTGCACGACGGCGCAGCGACGCCAGCGGCCGCTGCCGCGGTAGGCGCGCAGCATGGACACGTAGGGCGCGAGGCCCGTGCCGGTGCCGAGGAAGAGCAGGTCCGCTTCGTCCGGCACGTCGGCCAGCGTGAAGCGGCCGATGAGGCGCGGCGAGAGGAAGATCGCGTCGCCCTCCTGCTGGTGCCACAGGCGCGTGGTGAACTGGCCTTCGCGCACGAGCTGGATGTAGAACTCGAGATGGCCGGCGCCGGGCGCCGACGCGACCGAGTAGACCCGCCGCAGGAACTTGCCCGGCCCGTCCGGGTCCGGCAGGCCCAGCGTGGCGCACTGGCCGGGCAGGAAGTCGGGCAGCTCCCAGCCGCGCGGCGCCACGCGCACGACGGCCAGCCGCTCGGTCAGGTCGCGTCGCGCGAGGACCGTGGCGTTGAGCTGCTCGTCGGCCATAGTGGGGGCACTGTAGCCATGAGCGAGCCCCGTACCCAGCCGCCGGACGAGCTGCCCGACCTCCTGCCCGAGCAGCGCACCGAGCGCGGCCTCCTGCTGCGCGTGGCCCTGCTGGTGGCCACGGCCGTGCTCTTCGTGCTGGCCATCGTCTTCTGGCTGATCCCGGTGCTGACCGGCATCCCCTTCTGGATCCTCGGCTTCATCAC
>DASUFI010000351.1:0-24528 GCA_036274635.1 Planctomycetota bacterium | reverse complement strand
GGCCATGGCGGCGTCCGCGCGGCCCTCCACCACCAGCCGCCGCACCGTCGCGACGAGCGCGCGCAGGTCGGCGTCGGGCAGCTGGCCCCAGGGCGGCATGGCCGAGCCGGGCATGCCGCGGCGCAGCGTGGTGAGCAGGTCGTCCTCGCTGGGCACGGCGTTGTCGGTGGACACCACGCGGAACGTGCCCGACGTGAAGTTGCGCGGCTTGGGATCGAGCAGGTAGGCCACCGGGCCGTCGCCGCGGCCCGTGTCGCCGTGGCAGGCCGCGCACTGGCGCGCGAAGAGCTGCGCGCCGCGCTCGGCCTGCGCGTCGGCCGCCGGCGGCTGCTGCGCCGTCGTCGTCGCCAGCAGCAGCAGCGCGGCCAGCGCGCCGCGCGGCGCCACGCGGCCGGCCTTCACGGGCCGGTCGCCCCGCACCCGGTCGAACCGTTGCACGCACCCCATGATTCCACCTCCCTCGGGCCCTGGCGGCCTCCGGTCCGCGGAACCGCGGACCGGGGGTCCGCGCCTCCATTCCTCAGCAGGTCAGCATGCCGGCCGCGACGCGCCGCTCGCGCATCTCGAGCGTCATCCGCTGCACGAGGACCGGGTCGGTCAGCGTCCGGCGCGCCCATGGGAAGAGGACCTCCTCCTCCCTGCCGATGTGCTCGCGGTAGCTGCCCACGACGCCCAGCGCTTCGCGCGCCACCGCGGCGGCGTCACGGCGCACGACGGCGCGCTTGAGCCCGGCCAGCAGGGCCTGGTGCTCGCCGTGCTCGCGCTCCATGCAGTCCATGGGCGTGTGGCCCGCCGTCGGGCCCATGGCCTGGCGCAGCCGCGGGAAGAGCGTCTTCTCCTCGTCGGCCGAGTGCATGGCCACGGCCGTGTCCAGGAAGGTCAGCACGTCACCCAGCACCGCCAGGTGCGCCTCCTTCAGCTCCGTCGCCGGGGTCAGCTCGCGCCCCAGCGACTCGAGGCGCGCGAGGCGCTCGAGGATGTGCTCGTGGCAGTCGTGCAGGATGGCGAATGCGTCGTGGTGCCCGCAGCAGCGGGCTTCCGGGGGACGCGTGACAGCGGCTTGCGGCTGGGACATCGAAGGCCTCCGGTTCGGTGGGGTCGGCTCGCCCGCCCCACGGGAAAGATCACGAAGGCATGATCGTCCGGCGCCGCAGGCGCCACCTTGACCGAGATCAAGAGCGCGCGGATTCCCGCCGCCCCGAGCCCTCACTCGCCCGCGGCGCTGCTCTCCGCCAGGGCCTCCAGCGTGCGCACGTCCAGCAGCGCCAGGCGGCGGCCATCCACGCGGACGAGGCCACGCTCCCGCCAGCGGGCCAGCAGGCGCGAGAGCGTCTCGGGCGTGATGGACAGCTCCGCGGCGAGGTCCTTCTTGGGCAGCGGCAGCTCCACCACCAGCTGGCCCCCCGCCTCGTGCGCCGGCAGCCGCAGCAGGTAGGTGGCCAGCCGGCTGCCCGCCGAGATGAGCGTGAGCACCTCGATGCGGTCGAGCAGCACGTGCAGCCAGCCGCACAGCGAGCTCACCATGGACGCGCCCAGCCCGCGCTCCTCGGCGAACAGCTGCAGGAAGCGTGCGCCGTCGACGCGGATCACGCGGCTGGGCTCCACCGCCGTCGCACTGGCGGGGAAGATGCCGTGATGGAAGAGGGCCGCCTCGGCGAAGGTGTGGCCCGGCCCGATGTGGTGCACGACCTGCTCGCGCCCGTCGGGCGCCGTGCGGAAGACCTTGACCAGCCCCGCGCGCACCGCGAAGAAGGCGTCGCAGCGCTGGCCCGCGTGGAAGAGCAGCTCGCCGGGCTGCAGCTCCAGCTCGCGGCACATGCCGGCCACGCGCGCCAGCAGCTCGGGCGGCAGCTCCTGGAAGTGCGGCAGCGCCGCCAGCGCGCCGGCGAGGTCGACCGTGGGGCGGGCCGGCTTCATGCGTGCCGTCAGCCCGCGGTCACGTCGAACACGTGGTAGCCCCACGCCGGCATGTCCAGGTAGAGGCCGCGCGCCAGCAGCTCGCTGCCGTCGCGCTCGTAGCGCGCGGGCCCCGTCAGGTCCTTCAGCGTCACCTTGCGGCCGCCCAGCTCGGCCCACGGCAGCCGCACGTAGCACTGGCCCTGGTGATCGGCGTCGTTGACGGCCACCAGCCGGCGCTGGCCCTCCGCCGCCGACCAGCTCGAGGCGACGAAGCCCTCCCACGAGCCGTTGCCATCCCACGCGGGGACGCACTCGAGCTGCCGCCAGCCGCCGTCGCGCACCACCGGAGCGCGCAGCACCGCGAGCAGCTTGCCGTAGAAGGCCTGCACCGCGCCGTCGACGGGCTCCTGCGGCGCGCGCACGAGGTGCGGCGAGATGCGCTTGCGACGCCCCTCGAACTGGCCCTGGTGGAAGAAGCGCAGGCCGGGCGAGAGGTAGGTGATGATCGCCGCCGCCTCGTGCTGCGGCTGCGGGAAGGTCGCCGCGGCTCGCGGCTCGTCGTGGTTCTCGAGGAAGCGCGCCACGTGGTCCTGGAAGTCGAGGCCGGCCTGCAGGTGCTCGCGCACGGGGCGCGCGTGCCCCTCGACCAGACGGTCGTAGAGCCGCTTGTCGTAGGCGTAGTCGAAGCCCTGCTGCAGCAGGGTCCACTCGAGGTCCCAGTAGACCTCGGCCATGAAGGTGAAGCCCGGCACCTGGTCGCGCACGCGCTGCGTCGCGCGCGGCCAGAAGAGCGGGGCGCGGCGGCCCCAGGTGCGCTCGAAGACCTCCGGCAGCACGAGCATGGCCATGTCGCAGCGCACGCCGTCGCACTGCCCCGCGACGCGCAGCAGCTCGCCGATCATGGCCTCCTGCGTGGCCGGGTTGGAGTAGTCGAGCTGCAGCGTGTCGGGCCAGCCGTCGAAGTACGGGTCGCGGCCGTAGGCCAGCACCAGCGGCCCGCGCACGGTGGACAGCCGGCAGAAGTTCTGCGGGGCGCGCGCGAGGTCGGCCTCGCCGCCCGCCACGAACCAGTCCGGGTGCTCGGCCACCCACGGGTGGTCGGGCGCCATGTGGTTGGGCACGAAGTCGAGCATGAGCCGCAGGCCGCGCTGGCGCAGGCGCCCGCGCAGCCGCGCGAGGGCCGCGTCGCCCCCCAGCTCGGGGTGCACGCGGTAGCCACGGATCGCGAAGCCCGAGCCCGCGATGTCGTCCTCGCACAGGTCGGGCAGCGTCTCCTCGAACTCGTGCCGCCACCCGGGATGGCTGCGCGAGATGCGCTGCGCCGCGGGCCCCGTGTGCCAGACGCTGAGCAGCCAGATCCAGTCGAAGCCCAGGCCGGCCCAGCGGTCCAGCTCGGCGTCCGGGAGGTCGTCGAGCGTGGCCGGGCGCGACAGCGCGCGCGACAGCTCGGTCAGCAGCACGCGCGTGTTGACCTGGTAGAGCGCGGGATAGCGGGGCGAGCTCACGGGCCTTCCTCTCCGACTCAGCCGCCGGCCTCGAAGCCGGGATAGAGGGTCATGCCACCGTCGATGAAGAGCGTGGTGCCGACGACGTAGTCCGTGAAGTCCGACGCCAGCCACACCGCCGCGCGCCCGATCTCCTCCGCCTCGCCGATGCGCTTGTAGGGCACGAGCTTCATGAGGTCCGCGTAGGCCTCGGGCGTGGCCCAGGCGGCGGTGTTGATGGGCGTGCGGATCGCGCCGGGCGCGATGGAGTTGACGCGGATGCGCTTCTCGGCCACCTCCTGCGCCAGGCTCTTCATGAGCAGCATGAGCCCGCCCTTGGAGGCCGCGTAGTTGACGTGGCCGGCCCACGGGATGACCTCGTGCACCGAGCTGGTGAAGATGATCTTGCCCGCCGACACCGAGACGTCGGCGCGCACGCCGCGCCGCAGGAACTCGCGCACGGCCTCGCGCGCGCACAGGAAGGCGCCGCGCAGGTTGACGCCCAGCACCTGGTCCCACTGCGCGACGGTCATCTCGTGGATGGGCGCGTTGCGCTCGAGGCCCGCGTTGCTGACGAGGATGTCGACGGTGCCGAAGCTGCGCACGACCTCCGCGAACATCGCCTGCACGGCCGCCTCGTCGGAGACGTCGGCCTGCACCGTCGCGGCGCGCCGCCCGAAGCCGCGGATCTCCTGGGCCACCTCCTCGGCGTCCTCGGGCCGCGCCACGTAGTTTACCGCGACGTCCGCGCCGGCTCGGCCCAGCGCGACGGCGATGGCGCGGCCGATGCCGGAGTTGCCGCCGGTGACCAGCGCCGTCTGCCCCTTGAGCAGCGTGAGCACCTGCGGCTTGGGGAGCACGGGCTCGGGCAGGTGCATGTGCGCGTAGTAGCTCTTCATGCCGGACGACCCTCGGGCGCCGGGTGCGTCGGGCCTCAACCGGCCGGCACGCCCTGGCGTGGCTTGCTGGAGAGGAGCCCGGCCTGCAGCGCCTTGAAGGCGGCGACCTCCACGCCGGGGGACAGGAGCATCTCGCGCGTCAGCACGGCGTTGGCCTGGATGATGCGCGCCACGCAGCCGGTCCAGCCGGTCTGGTGGCTCGCGCCGACGCCGGCCCCGGTGTCGCCGTGGAAGTACTCGTAGAACAGCACCAGGTCGCGCCAGTGCGGATCGTCGCGCCACGTGGGCTCGGTGCCGTGCACGGGCCGCGCGCCGGACGGCCCGCGCTCGAAGGTGCGGATGAGGCGCTCGCCCAGCTCCTGCGCCACCTCGAACAGGGTCATCATCGTGCCCGAGCCCGTGGGGCACTCGACCTTGAAGCCGTCGCCGAAGTAGGAGTACAGCCGCAGCAGCGCGGTGTAGAGCAGGAAGTTGATCGGCATCCACACCGGGCCGCGCCAGTTGGAGTTGCCGCCGAACATGCCCGTGTCGGAGTCGCCCGGCACGTAGGCGACGCGGAACTCCTGGCCGCCGTGCGAGAAGACGTAGGGGTGATCGAGATGGTGGCGCGACAGCGCGCGGATGCCGTGCGGGCCGAAGAACTCCGACTCGTCCAGCATGCGCGCCAGCACGCGCCGCAGCTTCGTCTCGTCCAGGATCGACAGCATGCGGCGGTTGGACACGCCGGCCTGCGAGGGCAGGTGGATGCTGGCGGCCAGCTCGGGGTGGCGCTGGCCGAAGAGCTTCGCCCGCTGCCGGAAGGTGGGCAGCTCGAGCAGGATGTCCTCCTCGAAGACCGCCACCGCGGCCAGCGGCAGCAGGCCGACGATGGAGCGCACCTTGAGCCGCGTGGCGCTGCCGTCCGGGAAGCGCAGCACGTCGTAGAAGAAGCCGTCCTCGTCGTCCCACATCTCGTCGCGGTGATCGCCGACGCGGTCCATCGCGCCGGCGATGTACAGCGTGTGCGTGAAGAACTTCTCGACGAACTCCTCGTACAGCGGGTCGTGCAGCGCCAGCTCCACGGCGATGCGCATCATCTGCTGGCTGAAGAAGACCATCCACGCGGTGCCGTCGGCCTGGTCGAGGTAGCCGCCCGTGGGCAGCGGCGCGGAGCGGTCGAAGACCCCGATGTTGTCGAGCCCGAGGAAGCCGCCCTCGAAGACGTTGGCGCCGGCGCGGTCCTTGCGGTTGACCCACCAGGTGAAGTTCACCAGCAGCTTGGAAAAGGCGTACTTGAGGAACTCGATGTCGCCCTTGCCGCCCTGGTGCTCCTTGTCGATGGTGTACAGCTGCATCGTGGCCCAGGCGTGCACCGGCGGGTTCACGTCGCCGAAGTTCCACTCGTAGGCGGGCAGCTGGCCGTTCGGGTGCAGGTAGTCGTTGCGCAGCATGAGGTCGAGCTGCTTCTTGGCGAAGTGCGGGTCCACCATGCCCAGCGGGATCATGTGGAAGGCCAGGTCCCACGCGGCGTACCAGGGGTACTCCCACTTGTCCGGCATCGAGATGATGTCGTCGTTGAACATGTGCGCCCAGTCGGCGTTCCGCACCGCGCGGCGCTCGTGCTTCGGCAGCTGCGAGCCCGCCCCGTGCTCGTCGAGCCACGTGTCGAGGTCGTAGTAGAAGTACTGCTTGGTCCAGAGCATGCCGGCCAGCGCCTGGCGCAGGACGCTCGCGCGGTCCTCCCTGTTCTTCAGCGACGCGGGCGTGAGCGCCGCGTAGAAGGCGTCCGCCTCGGCCTGGCGCTCGGCGAAGACCTGGTCGAAATCGGCGAAAGGCCGGCCGCTGCCGTTCGCCCCGTGCGCCGAGAGCCGCAGGCGGATGACCTTCTTCTCACCGGGGCCGACGGCGAGGACGTGGTGCGCGGCCACCTTCGTGCCGTGCTGCGCGGGGTTCACCGCCGTCTCGTCGCCCCCCACGAGGAAGGTGTGGATGCCGTCCTTCACGTAGGGCGAGGCGTTGGTGCCGCCGAAGAGCCGCGCGTTGTTGGTCTCGTTCTCGGTGAAGAGCAGCGGCACGTCGGCGTCGCAGGAGAGGACGTAGTCTCCCAGCGACTCGGCGAAGAGCGGGTCGGTGTGGTGCGCGCGCACGGCCGCGCGGCCGGCGGACTTGAGGCGCTCGAGCACCGGCTTGCTGCCACCCCCCGGCTGCGACCAGGTGTTGCGGAACCACAGCGTCGGCAGCACGTGCAGCGTGGCCGCCTCGGGGCCGCGGTTGGCCACGCTGATGCGCACGAGCACGTCCTCGGGCGCGCCCTTGGCGTACTCGACGAAGACGTCGAAGTAGCGGTCGTCCTTGAAGACCCCGGTGTCGAGCAGCTCGTACTCCGGCTCGTGCTTGCCGCGCCGGCGGTTGGTCTCGACGAGGTCGTTGTACGGGTACGCCGCCTGCGGGTACTTGTACAGCCACTTCATGTACGAGTGCGTCGGCGTGGAGTCGAGGTAGAAGTAGTACTCCTTGACGTCCTCGCCGTGGTTGCCCTCGCCGTTGGCCAGGCCGAAGGCGCGCTCCTTCAGGATCGGGTCCTTGCCGTTCCACAGTGCCAGCGCGAAGCACAGCACCTGGTGGTCGTCGCTGATGCCCGCCAGGCCATCCTCGCCCCAGCGGTAGGCGCGCGAGCGAGCCTGGTCGTGGGAGAAGTAGTTCCAGGCGTCGCCGTTCTCGCTGTAGTCCTCGCGGACGGTGCCCCACTGCCGCTCGCTGAGATAAGGGCCCCACTTCTTCCAGGGCGCGGCGCCCTTGCGGGCTTCCTCGAGACGATCCTTCTCCGCAGACTCCATGGCGCTCACGGCACGGCCTCCACCCTGGAACTCGGGCTGATCTGCAGCAGGCTAACCGGGCTGTCGAAACGAGCGCAAGGCCACGCGCGTCGGCGGCGCGCGCGCCGCGCCGACCTTCAGCGCGCGGCAGCCGCCGTCCGCTCCTCGTCCACCACGTCGGCCAGCGTGAGTGCGTGGTCGATCGCGCCGACGCTCTCCTCCAGGCCCTCCTTCCGGAGGATGTCGCGCACCGCCACGCTGGCCTCGCACACGCGGAAACGGAGGCCGCGGGCCTGCAGCTCCGCGTGCAGCCCGGCCAGCATGCGCGCGCCGGCCACGTCGACGTGGGGCGAGGAGGACAGGTCGGCCACCGCGAAGCGCAGCTCCGCCGGGGCGGCGTCGAGGCACTGCAGCACCGCCTCCCTCACGTGGTCGACGTTGAAGTACAGCAGGCTCGACGCCACGCGGAAGATCAGCGCACCCTCCACCGCCTCGATCCCGGAGTCGTGCGCCAAGTCGGAGTAGCTGCGCGTGCCCGGGACGCGGCCGAGGAAGGCCACGCCGGGGCGCGCCGCGCGGCGGATGAGCAGCAGCAGCGAGACGATCGCGGCCAGGATCACGCCGCGCAGGATGCCCTCCACCAGCACGCCCACGAACGCCACCATCGAGACGCCGAACTCGCCGCGGCTCACCGTCCACAGCCGGCGCAGCTCGCTGAGCTTGATCAGCCCCTTCACCGCCACCAGCACGATGGCCGCCAGCACGACCGTCGGCAGGCTGCCGAGCGCCCCGGTGAGGAAGACCAGCACCAGCCCGATCGCGATCGAGGCGAAGACCAGCGAGAGCTGCGTCTTCGCGCCGGCCTTGTCGTTGACCATCGACTGCGACAAGCCGCCGGCGACCGGATAGCCCTGCCCCACGGCGGCCAGCAGGTTGGCGGCGCCCAGGCCGAGCAGCTCCTGGCGGGCATCGATCTCCTGGCCATGCCGCTGCGCCAGCGCACGCGCCGCCGAGACGCCCTCGATGTAGCCCAGCAGGAAGCACGCGAAGGCCAGGGGCACCACGCCATCGACGTCGCGCAGCCGCAGCACGGGCCAGTGCACGTCGGGCAGGCCGCGGGGCAGCTCGCCCACCGTCTTCAGGCCGATGCCGCCGAGCGGCGTGAAGGCCACCGCGAGGATGGACAGGATCACGACGAGCAGCGCCACCGGCCGGCCCGGCAGCAGCTTTTCGCCCAGCAGCAGCAGGCCGAGGGCGCCGAGCCCGAAGGCCAGCACCGGCCACTGCGTCTGGCCCAGCTGGCCGCCCAGCGTCGCCGCGCGCTCGAAGAAGGTCTCGCCGCCGCCCGCCACGCCGAAGAGCTTGGGCAGCTGCGTCATGGCGATGACCAGCGCCGCGCCCGCCTTGAAGCCGAGCAGGATGGTCTCGCTGATGAAGGAGATGAGCGAGCTGAGCCGGAAGAGCCAGGCCAGCACGCACATGACCGCCAGCACCGCGGCGGTGAGCGCGGCGATATCGGCGAAGCGGACCGCGTCGCCGCCGGCCATGTCCACCACGGTGGCCCCGACCAGCATCGAGATGGCCGATGTCGGTCCGACCGCGAGCTGGCGCGAGCTGCCGAACAGCGCGTACGCCAGGCCGCCGAGCAGGTAGCAGTATATGCCGTGGTAGGGCGGCAGCCCGGCCAGCGTGGCATAGGCCAGCGAGACCGGGATCGCGTAGGCGGCCAGCGTGACGCCCGAGATGGCATCGCTGGCCAGCCACGCGGGCCGGTAGTCCTTCAGCCAGCGCAGCGGCGGGAAGACGGCGCGGAGGACGGCGCTCACGGCCTGGTCACGATGCGCATGCGGCACGCTCCCGGACGCGCGCGAGGGTAGCACTCGGCTCCGTCCACGGTCACGGCGGGCCGCACGCTCGCCGCCGGCTGGCTTGGCGAGACTCGCGGCCATGAGCGCGGCGTCGCGGCTGCTGGCCGTCGACCCGGTGCCCTGGGCGCGGGCGCAGATGGCTTTCACCCTCGCGGTGCACAGCGTGCTCGTGCCGCACGGCGTGTCGTGGGCCTTCATGGCGCTCGTCGCGCACGCCCGCGGCCTGCGGCACGGCGACGCCGACGCGCTGCGCCTCGCGCGGCACTGGTCCAAGTGCATGGCGGTCACCTTCGCCGTCGGCGCGGTCACCGGCACGGTGCTCACCTTCGAGTTCGGCCTGCTCTGGCCGCACTTCATGCACCGCTTCGGCCCCGCCTTCGGCATCCCCTTCGCGATCGAGGGGCTGTTCTTCTTCACCGAGGCGATCTTCATCGCCATCTACATCTACGGCTGGAAGGGCCTGCCCCCTGGCTGCACTTCGCGACCGGCGTGCCCGTGGTCCTGGCCGGCCTCGGCGCGATCGCCTCGGTGGTCGTGCCCTACTGCCTCGGGTCGGTCGTGGGCGCGATCGCCTCGGGGCGCGTGCGCGCAGGCGCAGCCGCCGACGCGTGGTCGAGCTGGCTGAATCCTACGTCCGCGACGACCGGCCTGCTCGCGGTGGCCGTGTGCGCCTACCTCGCCGCGGTCTACCTGGCCTTCGATGCGCACCGCCTCGGCCAGCCGGACATGGTCACGTGCTTCCGGCGGCGCGCGCTCGTGGCCGGCGTCGTCGCGGACGCGCTGAGCGGCGCGGGGATCTTCGTGCTCGCCGCCGACGCGCCCGAGTTGTTCGAGGAGCTCACCACGCGGGGGCTGACGCTCGTGCTCGTCTCGGGGGCGACGGGCGTGGTCGCGGCCCTCGTCATCCTGCCCGCGCTCGGCTTCCTCTTTGTGCTGCACCAGCGCAGCCGCCTCGGCACGGACGAGGGCGACACCTGACACCGCGTCGCGCGTGTCGTGTGCGCCGCCCAGCGCCGGGGCCGCTGCAGCCGCCGGGCCCTGACCCCGCCGTCGGCGGGGCTGGAAGCCCGAGGATCCGGCCCCCGGTGGTGAGTCGCCGCCAAGCGGGGTAGAGTGCAGGTCCGGACCGTCCGGGGGGTGGCTCGAGCAGGAACTCGTGCCATTCGGGCAATGTACGGGCGGACCCGCCATTTCGGGATCGGGTGCGCGTCGGCATGGACAAGGCATCCTCACAATCGCCTCCGGTGGAGGCGCCGGTCTCGGCGTCGGATTCGATCGTCGACTTGCTGGTCGCCTCCGCGGCCCGCCGGCCGTCGCACGTCGCCGTCGAGGAGCCGCCGGACGGGGCCATCTCCTACGCCGCGCTGGATCAGCTCTCGGATCGCGTGCGTGACCGGCTGCTGGCGCTGGGCGTGCGGCCGGGCGACCGCGTGGGCGTCTCGATGCGCAAGTCCATCGACGCCTACGCCACGCTGCTGGGCGCGCTGAAGGCCGGCGCGGCCTACGTGCCCGTGGACCCCGCCGCGCCGCCGTGGCGCAGCGCCTTCATCCTGCACGACTGCTCGGTGCGCGTGGCCGTGATGGACGCCGCGATCGTGCCGGCCTGGCGCGCGGAGGCCGCCAAGCTGGGCGCGCTGCCGGAGGTGCTCGAGCTCTCCGACTTCGGCGGCGGGCGCGGCCTGCGCACGGCCCTCGACCGCGCGGACGCCCTGCGCCCCGCGCCTCGCGGCGCCAACGCGCGGGTCGGCGGCGACGCGCTGGCGTACATCCTCTACACCTCCGGCTCCACGGGCACGCCCAAGGGCGTGATGCTCACGCACCACTGCGCCACGAGCCACGTGAACTGGTTCTCGGAGGCGTTCGCGCCGCGCGAGGACGACCGCTTCAGCTCGCACGCGCCCTTCCACTTCGACTTGTCCATCACCGACCTGTACACGCCGCTGAAGCACGGCGCGACGGTGCTGCTCATCGACGCCGAGCGGGGCAAGGAGCCGCTGGGGCTGGCGCAGCTCATCGCGGAGCGCCGGCTCACCGTCTGGTACTCGACGCCCACGATCCTGTCCGTCCTGGCCGAGTTCGGGCGCATGGAGCAGCACGACTACTCCGCGCTGCGACAGGTCAACTTCGCGGGCGAGGTCTTCCCCATCAAGCACCTGCGCGCGGTCAAGGCGCTGCTGCCGCGCGCGCGCTTCGCGAACCTCTACGGCCCCACCGAGACCAACGTCTGCACCTGGCACCCGATCCCCGACGTCATCGAGGCGGAGCGCACGGCGCCCTACCCCATCGGCAAGACCTGCTCGCACTTCCGCTCGCGCGTCGTGGACGAGGACGGGCGCGACGTGCCGCGCGGCAGCGAGGGCGAGCTGGTCATGCACGGCGCGGGCATGCTGCAGGGCTACTACAACAACCCCGAGCGCACGGCCAAGGCCTTCCTCGTCGACGCCGACGGGCGGCGCTGGTACCGCACCGGCGACCTGGTGATCGAGGGTGCCGACGGCGTCTTCGCCTTCTCCGGCCGCCGCGACCGCATGGTGAAGCGCCGCGGCTACCGCATCGAGCTGGGCGAGATCGAGGCCGGCCTGTACCGCCACGAGGGCGTGAAGGAGGCGGCCGTCGTGGCGCTCAAGGACGCCGAGGGCGGCGTGCGCATCAAGGCCTTCGTCGTCATGGCCGATGGCGAGCGCGGCTCGCAGATCGCCATGCGCGCCTTCTGCGCCAAGGCCCTGCCCAGCTACATGATCCCGGACGCCTTCGGTTTCCTCGACGGGCTGCCGAAGACCTCGACGGACAAGGTCGACTACGTCCGCCTCGTGCAGGCCGGCTGATGGACTTCACCTACACGCCCGACCAGCAGCAGCTGCGCAAGGAGATCGTGGCCTTCGCGCGCGCGAGGCTCAACGCGGGCGTCATCGAGCGCGACCGCGAGCAGGTCTTCTCGCGCGACCTGTGGAAGGAGTGCGGCACGATGGGCCTGCCCGGCCTGCCGGTGCCGGAGGAGTACGGCGGCCTCGGCCTGGACCCGCTCTCCACCGCGATGGCCCTCGAGGCGCTGGGCTACGGCTGCACCGACAGCGGCCTCGTCTTCAGCCTGTGCGCGCACATCATGGCCTCGGTCGTGTCGATCGTGCGCTTCGGCAACGAGCAGCAGAAGCGCCGCTTCCTGCCCGGCCTCTCCGACGGCACGCTCGTGGGCGTGAACGGCATGACCGAGCCGGGCACGGGCTCCGATCCCTTCGCGATGCGCGCGGTGGCCGTGCGCGAGGGCCAGGGCTGGCGCATCAACGGCGCGAAGATGTTCATCTCCAATGCGCCCGAGGCGCAGGTGGTCATCGTCTTCGCGGTCACCGACCCGGCCACGCGCTTCCACGGCGGCGTCACCGCCTTCCTGCTGGAGCGCGACACGCCCGGCGTGTCCGTCGGCCGCAAGATCGAGAAGATGGGTCTGCGCACCTCGCCCTTCAGCGAGCTGGTCTTCGAGGACGTGCGCGTGCCCGACGACGCCGTGCTGGGCGGCGTGGGCGGCGGCGCGGGCGTCTTCACGCACTCCATGGACTGGGAGCGCATCTGCCTGTTCGCGGCCCACGTGGGACAGATGCAGCGCCTCCTGGAGCGCGCGATCGAGTACGCCCGCACGCGCGAGGCCGGCGGTCGCAGGATCGGCAAGTACCAGGCGGTGTCGCACAAGATCGCCGACATGAAGGTGCGCCTCGAGGCGGCGCGGCTGCTCACCTACCAGTCGGCCAGCCGGCTCGAGAAGACGCGCAGCGTGTCGCTCGACGCGGCCATGACCAAGCTGTTCGTCAGCGAGGCGCTGGTGCAGACGGCCGCCGACACGCTGCAGATCTTCGGCGGCTACGGCTACACCGTGGAGTACGAGGTCGAGCGCGCGCTGCGCGACGCCTACGGCGCCCCCCTCTACTCGGGCACCTCCGAGGTGCAGCGCAACATCATCGCCGCCTGGCTTGGACTGTGAGACGAGGACACCCATGGACCCCATCCAATCGACCGTGAAGGACTACATCCTGCAGGAGTTCCTGCCGGATGCGGATGCCAGCGAGCTGACGGCGACGACACCGCTCATCGCGGGCGGCATCCTCGACTCGCTGGCCACCGTGCGGCTGGTCATGTTCCTGGAGGAGAACTTCGACATCGAGGTGCAGGCGCACGAGACCAGCGCCGACAACCTCGACACGCTGGAGCGCATCGCGGGCTTCGTGCGCGCCAAGCAGGCGGCCAAGGGCGGCAAGCAGGCGACGTGAGCCCGGGCACCCAGGTCATCGCCCGCAGCGAGGTCGCGGCCGCGCGGCGCGTGCCGTGGTCCGACGCGGTGCAGCTGGCCTTCCTCGGGCTGCAGGTGGGCGTGGCTCTGCTGCTGGCACGGGCCTTCCAGCTGGAGCATCCCGCCTTCTATCAGGTGGTGCTGCCGCTGGCGGGCGGCGGCTTCCTCGTCCACCACTGGCTGCCGCGCGCGTGGCAGAAGTGGTTCTTCGTGGCGCTGTCGCTCTTCGGCTTCGGGCTCGTGTTCGGGCCGGGGCCCGCGGCCTGGGTGGTCGTCGTCGGCCTCGCGCTCATCGGCCTGTGCCACCTGCCCATCCCGTTCCGCGCGCGGCTGGCGCTGGTGCTGCTGGCGGCCGGCGCGCTGCTGGCGATGCGCTCGGACTGGCTGCCCACGCCCTGGCCCGGAGTGCTCTGGCCGATCCTCGGCTCGATGTTCATGTTCCGGCTGGCGGTGTACCTCTACGACCTGCGCTACCAGGGCCCGGCTGACGCGCCCACCGTGCTGTCCTACTTCTTCCTGCTGCCCAACACGGTCTTCCTGCTCTTCCCGGTCATCGACTTCCAGACCTTCAGGCGCACGTACTTCGACAAGCCGGCGCTGGGCATCTACGCCGAGGGCGTGCGCTGGATCTACCGTGGGCTGCTGCACCTCGTGCTGTACCGGCTCGTCTACCAGTACCTGGTGCTGTCGCCGGCGGAGGTGAGCTCGACGGCCGGAATCGTGCAGTACCTCGTGGCCAACTTCGGGCTGTACCTGCGCGTGTCGGGGCAGTTCCACGTGATCACGGGCGTGCTGCACCTCTTCGGCTTCCGGCTGCCCGAGACGCACCGCTTCTTCTACCTGGCTGCGAGCTTCACCGACCTGTGGCGGCGCATCAACATCTACTGGAAGGACTTCATGCAGAAGATGGTGTACATGCCCGTCATCTTCAGCCTGAAGCGGCGCAACCAGACCCTGGTGCTCGTGGTGGCGACCCTGAGCGTCATCGTGATCACGTGGTTCCTGCACTCGTGGCAGTGGTTCTGGCTGCTGGGCACGTGGCTGTTCAGCGCCACCGACGCGGCGTTCTGGGGCTCGCTCGGCGCGTTCCTCGTCGCCAGCACGCTGCTCGAGCAGCGGCGCGGCCGCGTGCGACAGCTCACGGCGCAGGCGCGCGCGCCGCGCCACGCTCTGCGGCATGCCTTGCAGACGGCCGGCATGTTCTCGCTCATGGCGCTGCTGTGGGGCCTGTGGACCAGCCCGTCCTTCGACGACTTCCGCGCGATCCTGTCGGCGGCCACGCTGCGGCCGGTCGACGTCGCGGCGGTGCTGGGCGTGGTGGCCACGGTGGCTGCGGCGGCCTGGCTCACCCAGCGCTTCTCCTTCGACGCGCCCACGGCGCTGGCGGAGAGGAAGCCCTGGCAGCATCCGCTCGCGGCCAGCGCGCTGCCGCTGGGCCTGTTCTGGCTGGCGGGCGAGCCCGCGCTGGAGGGCCGCGTGCCCGCCACGCTGACGGAGGTGGCGCTGAAGGCGCGCGACGTCGACCTCAACCGCTTCGACGCCGAGCGCATGCAGCGCGGCTACTACGAGGAGATCACGGGCGTCAATCGATTCAACGGCGAGCTGTGGGAGGTCTACGCCCGCGGCGACCAGTCCCAGGAGCCCGACGTCACGGACAGCGGCCCCGCCGGCTTCCAGGACGACGGCTACGGCAACCGCTGCTACAAGCCTTTCCTGAGGTCGGTCTACGAGGGCGGCACCTTCTCCACCAACCGCTGGGGCTTCCGCGACCGTGACTACGAGAAGGTGCCCGGCGACGCGACGCTGCGCATGGCGGTGCTCGGCCCCTCGTACGTGATGGGCGCGGGCGTCTACGACGGCGAGCCCTTCGAGCAGGTGGTCGAGGACCGGCTCAACGCCGAGCGGTCACCCTCCTCGGGCGTGCACTACGAGCTGCTCAACCTCGGCCTGCCCCGGGCCTCGCTGGCCGAGATCTCCGCCATCGTCACGAGCGGGCGCGTGGCCGAGTTCCAGCCGGACGTGGTGCTCGTCGTCGTGCACATGAACTGGCCCAAGGCCATCGCGGCGGACTTCTGGAAGCGCATGACGGACGGCCGCCCGCTGCCCGAGTCTCTGCTGAAGAGGCTGCCGGACGTCGCGCTGGACGCCGCCGTGTCGGAGACCGAGGTGTCGCGCGCGCTCCTGCCGCACCGCGACGTCCTCGCGCAGTGGATCTTCACCGGCGTGGCGGACGCGGCGCGCGGGATGGGCGCCGTGCCGGTCCTCGCGCTCATCCCGTTGCCGCACGACCCCGTGCGCTTCGCGGGGAAGCCTGCGCTGCTCGACACGGCCCGCCAGGCGGGCTTCGTCATCATCGACATGCAGGACGTCTTCCAGGGCCACGTGCTGGACGGCCTGATCCTGAACAACGTCGACTACCACCCGAACGCGGCCGGCCACCGCGTCATCGCCGACCGGCTCTACGCCGAGCTCATGGCCCACGCCGAGGTGCTGGCGGCGCAGAGGTAGCGCCGATCGTCAGCGACTCACGGCCGCTCGTAGCCGGTTAGAGTCCGGCTCGCGGCTCCTCGGCCGCCCTCCCGATCCCGACCCGAGACATCCCATGACCCGACGGACCTTCGTGTTCGCCGCGGCGGCCCTGGCCGCAGCGGCGCTGCTCCCCGCCCCGGCCGCGGCGCAGTGCCAGACCGACAAGGTCGTGGCCGACGTGCAGCAGGCCTTCTCCAGGTTCGGCAGGGCCGTGGCCCTCTCGGGCAACCGCCTGGTGGTCGGCGCGCCCGACGCCAAGCCGGCCGGACTGGGCCAGCGCGGCCTCGCCTATGTCTATCACCACGACGCGACGGGCTGGACCTTCGAGGCCCAGTTGAAGGCCAGCGACGGCGCGGCCTTCGACGAGTTCGGCGTCGCGGTCGCCATCGACGGCGACACGATCCTCGTCGGCGCGGACGGCGTGGACAGCGCGCAGTCCGGCGCGATGGGCCGCGTCTACGCTTTCGACCTCGTGGGCACCCAGTGGGTGCAGGTGCAGGAGTTCACGGCCACGGACGCGGCGAGCGGCGGCTTCTTCGGCTTCTCGGTCGCGCTCCAGGGCGACACGGCGGTCATCGGGCGCTTCTGGGACAATGCGGGCGCCGTGCACGCCGGCTCGGCCTACGTCTTCCGCCGCAGCGGCGGCACCTGGGCACAGACACAGAAGCTGCTGCACACCGCGCCGGCGGCGGAGGACGACTTCGGCTGGAGCGTGGCGCTCGACGGCGGCCGCGCGGTCGTCGGCGCGAGCGAGCGCTTCTCGTCCGGCGACGGCGACCCGCAGTTCGGGCGCGCGTTCGTCTACACCGAGCAGGCAGGCAGCTTCGTCCAGACCGCGGTGCTCGCGGCCACCACGCCGCAGGAACACGATCAGTTCGGCATCTCGGTGGACATCGCCGGGGACGAGATCGTCGTGGGCGCGTGGCAGGACTTCTTCTCGACCGTCGGCTCGGGCAACGGCGAGGCCTTCGTCTTCGACTGGGACGGAAGCGTGTGGCAGCCGACCCAGAAACTCGTCGCGACGGACGGCTCGCTCCAGGACGAGTTCGGCTCGGGCGTGGCCATCCAGGGCGACCGGCTGATCGTCGGCGCGGCCAGCCGCTTCGCCTCCTTCCCGCTGCTCGGCGGAGTCTACGCCTACCAGCGCGTGGCCGGCGCCTTCGTGCAGACAGCCCTGTTCCTGCCCGACCCCAGCGGCTCGGCCAACTGGCTGGGCAATGCGGTCGCGATGGACGGCAACGCCGCGGTGGCGGGCGCCTTCATCGAGTCCGTGGGCGTCACGCAGGGCGGCTCGGCCTACACCTTCGGCGGCTTGCAAGCCTGGACGGACCTGGGCGCCGGCCTCGCAGGCGCAGCCGGCGTGCCGTCGCTCCTGGGCACCGGCACGCTGTGCGCGGGCCAGGCGGACCAGCTCACCCTCGGCGGAGCCGCGCCTTCGGCCGCGGCCACACTGGTCTTCGGCCTGTCCGTGATCGATGCCCCTTTCAAGGGCGGCACGCTCGTGCCGACGCCGCTCCTGCTGCTGGGCCTGCCCACGGACGCGTCCGGCGCCGCGACACTGCCCTTCACGCTCCCCGCGGGCATCCCTCCGGACACGGAGCTGGACTTCCAGGTGTGGGTGCCCGACGCGGGCGGACCGCACGGCCTCGCGGCCAGCAATGGTCTGCGTGGCGTCACGCCCTGACCTCGTGAAACACCGCGAGACCGCTCGCGCGGCCTCGCGGATCGTGCGCCCGCCGCCGACCGCTCAGAGGATGTCGAGCACCTCGTCGATGGCCGGGACGCGCGCCCGGTAGTTGTTGTCCTGGCTGATGCGTGCGTTCCACGGCAGATCCGTCTTCTCGCACACCATGCCGAGCGCCACGCAGGCGAAGGCGCGCGTGATGTTCTGGACGGACGCGTCGAAGGCGATCTCCTTCAGCGGCTCGATCGCCTTCTCGTCGCCGATGATGCCGAGGGCCTTGGCGACGGCGGAGCTCACGCCCAGTGTCTGCGCGTCCTTCAGCGTGCTCACCAGCACCTTGACGGCCTCCGTGTCCTTCATCAGGCCCAGTCCCGTGGCCACCTGCAGGCGGAAGGTGGGCGCGATGGTCTTGTCCTGGCACAGGCCGCGCAGGTCGTCCGCCGCCTGGGTGCAATTCAGGAAGCCCAGCGCGACGGCCGCGTAGCCGCGGAAGCCCTCGTCCTTGGACTCCCGGAAGTCCTCGTGGATCGTCTCGGCCATGGGCTGCACGTTCAGCAGCCCGAGGGCCAGGGCGAAGGCGCTCTTGAACGAGGGATCCTTCTCGCTCTTGTACGCGCGGCTGAGCTGCTCGATGAGCACCGGCGCCGCCGAGACGATGTCCTTGGCATAGATCGCGCCGGCCAGCGCGGCCCACGAGCGGTTCGTCCTGATGCTGGGCTTGACGATCTCCCTGGCGAACAGCTCCGTGATCTTCTGGTGGGTCGCCGCGTTCGCCGCCTCCGTGTCCTTGTCGCGCTTGCCGATCTCGGCCAGGGCGATGAAGCCGAAGTGCCGCGTCTGCATGTCCTTGCCTTCGGCCACGTACTGCAGCAGGCCGTCGACGAGGTCCTTGTCCGTCATGTTGCCGAGCAGTCCCAGCGCGATGGCGGCCGACTGCCGCACGTCGTTGTCCACGTCCTTGTCGAGGAAGGTCTTCAGCAGCGCGCCCTTGGCCTCGATCCTGGTGCCGTGCCCCATCTTGGCGAGGGTGGTCGGGATGTAGCTCTTCACGACCGCGTCGAGCTCGCGGTCATCCAGCTCCTTCATCAGGAACTCGTAGGCCTTGCGGACCTCGTCGTTGTCCATGAGGCCCAGGGCCACGATGGCGCAGGCCTTGAGGTCGTGCTCCGAGTCCCTCGTGTTCTGGATGATGTTGATCAGCGGCTCGACGGAGCTCCCGTCGTTGATCAGGCCGAGGGACAACGCCGCGAAGGCGCGCATCAGCCAATGCACGTCGCCGCCGCCCGCGAGCTGCTGGCCCCTGGACGAGTTGGTCATCAGCTCCGTCAGGACCGGCACGGCCTTCGGCGAGCCCAGCACGCCGAGGCTCAGCGTCGCGGCCGTCTGCACGGACAGCTCCTTGTGCGCGAGCAGCGGCTGCACCGCATCGATCATCTGGTCCGCCGTCTCGCCGCGCGCCGTGCGGCCCAGCGCCAGGACCGCGGAATCGAGGATGTCTTGGTTGTCGGACTGATGCAGCAGCTGGATGAGCGAAGGGATCACGACGCTCTCGATGACTTGCTGGCTCGCGCGGCTGGTGCTGAGTGCGTCGCTGCTGCGACCAACGCCGGTGAGCACGCTCGGCGTGCCCGACAGGATGACGCCGTGTGAGAGTCGGCTCTTGAGGTCGAGGTACTGGTCCTTGTTGTTCTCCCACCAGAACTCCCAGATCTCGCAGGACTCGGTGACATCGCCCAGCGAGCCGGTGGCTTGTGCGGGGTGCGAGCGATTCGGGCCCGTGGGTCCGGGGACCGTCGGAGTCCCGCCGTGGGGCGCTCCCGGGCCTGCCACGACGGGCCCACCCGGATTGGTGGGAGGAGCCCCCGTGCCTCCACTGCCGCCCCCGGGCCCGCCGGCATCCGAGGGCCCCTTGTACTGGCCGCCGTGAGCGAGCGCGGGACCGCTCAGCAGGGCGAAGAGAAGCGCAGCCGCTGCGACATGACGCATGATCGGGACCTCGGTAGCTGAGTGGCGTCGGGACATGGGAACTGTCGGCAGCGGGCACGCCCGCCGCTGGAAAGCCCCGCGATTGGATCGCCGGCCCTTCGAAAGCAGAGCCATGCCGCCCCCGGTGCCTGCCACCGAGTCGAGCGCTTCCCCGTCAGTCCAGCGATCGATCGGTCGCCGTCAGCTCAACCCGAGTTGTCGCGGATCGACGACCGATCGCGCGCCGTGAACGTCGTCGAGAGAGAAGTCGAAACGGAACGTCGCGAACGCGTTCGCGATCTTGCCGAGTGACCGTGAGTTGGAGCCGAGGCTCGAGCTCGCCGATCCGCCGTCAGGGCGCGGTGACGCGCACCGCGCTGCTGGCGACGTACGGCACCGGGACGGAGAAGGGCCATTGGCTCCAGAACTGCAAAGTCACCCGGGTGCCTCTGGGCACGCCCGGCGGCCAATGCGCCTGCACCCCCAGGTCGCCCTGCGCGGCGGTGACGAAGAGCCCCAGCACGACGTCCGGCGATGGCACGAGCGTGCCACCATGGAAGGGCGCGTAGGCCTCGGAGAAGCCAGCGTTCAGCGCCGTCGGTCCCTGTGGCCAGGCGGAGAAGAGGTGGAACTCCACGGCGTCGCCCGCGGTGAAGCCGCCAGAGGCCAGCATGACCGGATAGCCGTTTCCCGGCTTGGCGTACCCGAGGTCCAGCAGCGGTCCGCCGACGGGATAGGTCCAGTTGGGGAACACGGCGAGGCTCGCGTTCTGGAAGCCGCCGCTCCGCGACGTGACGACGTCGGGGCGGCCGTCAGCGACGACGTCCGCGATGATGAGCGTGACCACGCTGCCCATATCGAGAGCCACGGCGTCGGTGGTCCCGAAGCCGCCCTGTCCATCTCCCAGCCGGATGGCCGTGTGGCCGTCCGGATCGGGCACGGTGACCAGGAGATCGGGCAGACCGTCGCCATCGAAGTCTGCGACACGGTCGGTGCCCCCTCCGATCGGTGCCACAGCGGTCACGGGACCGTCCGTGAAGCTGCCGTCGCCCACCCCCATGTGCGCACGGAGCGCCAGCAGCTCGCTGTCCCAGGCCAGCACGTCCAGGGCGCCATCCAGGTCGAGGTCCGCCACCGCGACCAGCTGCGAAGCATTCCACGTGACGGTGGACACGAAGCTGGCGTCCGGCTGCCCGAGGAGCACGTGCGTGACCATCGGTGGCTGGAGTGGGCTGCCATCGCACTCGACGACATCGGCGTCGCCATCCGCGTCCACCGCGGCGAACGGAACGACGCCCGTCGAGACGACATGGTCGGTGAAGTGGCCAAGGCCGTCATTGCTGAACACATCGAGGCGCGATCCCGACGCGGTCCCGGAGGCCACGAGGCCATCGAGGTCGCCGTCGCCGTCCGCATCCGAGAGGGTGACACGCCCATTTCCTGCGCCCGGCTCCCCTGGAACGACGTAGATCGCCACCAGGTCGAATTGCTCGCCCCCTAGGAGCCCGTTGAAGAAGTGCTTCGATGCCGGCAGCGAGAGATTTCGCGTCGGATCCAGGCGCGCGACCGGAGTCGGCCTAGAGGGCCGACGAGGATCGCGCAACGACGAGCCGGCGCGAAGGATCCGCTGCCCGGCGCGAATGACTTCTTCAACGGGCTCCTAGGCCGAGCATCACGTACAGCTGCTTGGCCGCCGGCACGATCCGCAGGCCCACGAGATCGGGCCGGCCATCTCCATCGATGTCTCCCAGATCCAGGGCGTTGAGAACGAGCTGCGGATCGGTATCCACACCGGCTGAGAACTGGCCACGGCCATCCCCGAGATGCACCTGGGTCGAACCCAGATGGAGCGCTCCCAGATCGAGGTCGCCGTCGCCATCCAGGTCTGCCGCGGCCAGCCACGCGTCGGGGACCAGTTCGGGGGGCGAAAGGGTTGCCGGCCCGAGCACCACCTGGGCCCGAAGGCTGCCGGTCCCGAGGCACGTCGTAGCGAAGATGGACAGTCCGACGATGATGCGCATGCCTTGGCTTTCCTGTACGGGGTGCGAGGGCCGGGTGGACGCGAGCCATGCTCTCGCTACGACACGCCGCGCACCATGACGAACACCGACACCTTGATCGACACGGTGTCACGCGCACCGAGCCCGCGACGAGCCGGGCTCCCTAGACCAGCACGCCGTCGACGCTCGTCGCCCGTGCAGCCTGTGGAGAAAGGTGAGGCTGAGGACCCAGATCTCCGGTGAGGACCGCCCCGCCGAGCTCCTCGAGGTCCCAGCGGAGTCGGCGGTCGCTGGTGTCGCGCGCGACGGACGTGATGGCGTTGGCCAGGCCGTAAGGTGTCGGGTCAGCCTCCCGCAGGAAGCGGCGCCAAATCTCGCCCGGATCGAAGCCCGAGCCGCGACGCGCCATGTGCGCCATGATCGGCATCATCTGGATGGCATGGACGTCGCGCACCGCGGCCCCGTCGCGCACCCGCGCCATCGCCTCGGTGAACGCCTCCGCGGCGCAGCAGGCGCCGATGGACTGTCGAAGGACCGCCATGGCTTCCGGCACCTCCAGAAGCTCGATTTCAATCAGGCGCTGACTCTGCGCGGCCTCGACCAGGATGGCGCCGTTCCGGCACACGAGGCGGAAGAGGTAGGGATGCACGCGGACGTCACCGCGGGCGGCCCGCAGCGCCACCCCGGCCTGAAGTCTGTCGCCGGGTCTGGCCGCCGCGAAACGGGGCAGCACCGAGCGCGCCTGCACGTACGAGGGCTTGACGAAGACGTCGACGACCTCGCCGGATCGGTTGGTGATCTCCTCGGTGAACACGGACAGGATCTGCGGCAGCTCGACGTTCGTGGCCACATCCATGATCAACGCCCTCCCTGAGGCGCCGCCTCCAGCGCGCGGCGCACATGAGGGTAGCCGGTTTGGCGCGGAGCGGGGGTGCGGCTGACGCGCGCGCCTCGGTCAGCGTGCCCTGCTTGCCGTCGGGGCTCAGGTCCGGCGACGGAACTCGGAAGAGGCTGGCCGCGATCGCTCCGGGTCCGGCCGGCAGGATGAGGATGCTGCCGCGCTGCGTGTGATGATGCAGTAGCTGCTCGTGCTGTCGCGGTGCGTGACGTACTCGAAGGTCCGGGGGAGGCGTTCGAGCGGTGGAACCTGCTCGACCCAGTCGAAGTAGGCCTCCTCGTCGAGGATGTGCCACGTGTGGGATCCGGTCCGGCCGACGGTCTTGTCATCGCGGACATGTCTGGATCAAGATCGTGGCGATGGGCAAACCGGCGCGTGCTGATTACGGCGTGGATGCGCCGACCGTGGTCCGCAATCTGCTGATCGTCTGCGCGTTGGGGATCATCTCGCTGATCACGCGGGCGGCGGGTTTGTGGGACAGAGAGTCGGGCTTCGCCCTGCTCGGCCGCCCGCTGATCTCGGCAGGCCTGTCGTGCGGCGTGATGGCGGGCTGGATGGTCTGGTCCGCCAAGTTCGGCAAGGTGCGCGAACGCGAAACCTATCTCGATCTGCTCGAGTGGCGTGGCGACGAGCGCGTGCTGGATGTGGGCTGCGGGCGCGGTCTGTTCCTGATCGGCGCGGCCAAGCGAGTGACCACGGGCCGGGCCATTGGCATCGACATATGGCAGGCCGAGGATCTCAGTGGCAACCACCCCGCGGCCACCTTGAACAACGCGAGGATCGAAGGGGTCGCCGAGCGCGTCGACGTGCAGACCGCCGACGCACGCCATTTGCCATTCGACGATGCCAGCTTCGACCTCGTGCTCGCCAGCGCGTCGCTGCACAACATCTACAACGCCGGCGAACGCCAGGCTGCCGTGCGCGAGATCGCGCGGGTGCTGAGAGTCGGCGGCCGCGTGTTGCTCGCCGACGTCCGACACCTCAGGCAGTATGCCCAGACGCTGCGCGACGCGGGTTTCGACGGCGAACACGATGCAGCGCGCAGCGTGCAGGGCATCGTGTCGTCCCTGTTGACGATCGTCTCGTTCGGCGCGGTGCAGGTCGGTTACGTGATCGGCAGCAAGGCGCGGTGAGTGTGCGGGGGTAGGTGCTCCGGTCCAGCAACAGGCCAACCTCCCGAGCGCATCATGTTGGGGAGGAATCAATCACTTGGCGGCTCGGCCTGCTTCACCAGTCCACCGAACACGTCACCCATCATCGACGATGTGCTGTGAGCGTCCCACACGATTTCGCCCCTGCCACCGCTGACCTGCGACAAGAGTGCGCCTCGGTGCTGAGACCCGCTCGGGATATCGACCACGACAAGATCGAACGTCGACGAGTACGTCCCGTGGCCCATCGCCTTGGTGACTCGACCCACAACCCCCTCGTCTGGCTGGACTTGGCGCATGAGCACAGCAAGCTTCGTGCCGTCCGGACTCCACGACATCGCACTGAAATCGGGTCCGAGTTGCGTCTCGAGCACGACGGCCTTCTCCTCGATGTCGAGCACCACCAGCTGCCGCACCGGTTCTTGATCGTTCTCACTGCGACGGAAGAGCGCGACCCGCCGGCCGTTCGGACTCCACACGACCGGTCCAGTCCCGTGCGAACTCAGCTCTCCGGGCAACATGCGGAGCGTGCCCGTCGCGAGGTCAGCGAAGTCCAAAGCCGCGTGATGCACTCCATGGATGAAGGCCCATCGTCCCGTGGGACTCGGAACTACGGCCAGGTACTTCCGTGCATCTCGTTCCACAGGCAGAGTGCCGTGCGATGCGCTGTGCAATGTGTCGTACGCCTCGATGCTGGCAGCTCGGCACGATGCGCGATGCTGATCGATTGCCTCCAGGGCTTCATCTGACTCTGCAATCGACACCTCACCGGATGGGGACACGCTGAGCCAATAGCCGTCCCGCCCCCACGAGTCCCGCACCTCGAAGGCGACAGAGGACTGGCCCTCACTGGCCCCGCCGACGTCAGCGGCCGTCGGCGAGTCCGCCGCACTGCAGGCCCAAGCGAGTGTCAGCGAGGCATTCCAAAGCGCGGCAGTCAGAAGACGCGACAGGCGTTGGCGGTTCACATCGTTCTCTCCTGGCAATTCGTCGATCTGCCGTGTCATTGGGCTGGCCGTTGTAGTCGATGGGTGGTGGCGGGCCCTGAGGAAACCCTGGGAACGGATCCGGGACAAT
>DASUFI010000350.1:0-2224 GCA_036274635.1 Planctomycetota bacterium | reverse complement strand
CGCCGGTTGCGGAAGCTGCCCACGCGCACCAGCGGCCGGGTGCCCGCCGCGGCGCGCAGCGCGGCCAGCAGCGGCGTGGGCCCGGACGCGAGCCGCGCGGCGAGCACGTCGAGGGGCGAGCGCAGGCCGCCCAGCACCTCGAAGGCCCAGGCGCCGTCGAGCGCGACCTCGTCCTCGGCGCGATCCGTGAGCACGCCCTTGCCGCCCGGCGCCGGCGCGCCCTTGGCGGTGAGCACGAAGCGGCCCGCTTCCTCGCGCAGCCGCAGCGCGAGGCCGGCGCGACGCAGCTCGCCGCGCGCCGTGTCGAAGAAGTGGTTGAGCTGCTCGTGGGGCGGCTGCGGCTCGGGCGCGCCGGCCGGCAGGGCGGCCAGCAGCGCGGCCAGCTCGGGCTCGCCCTCCAGCGCGATCTTGAACTCCACCTCGCGGCCGCCGGCCGTCGGCGCGGGAGCCGGCGCGCGGCGTGGCGGCGTGGCGGCGGCGGCTGGCGCCTCCACCTCGTCCAGGCCCGCGAGCAGCTCGTCGAGGGCATCGGCCAGCCGCGCGGCGTCGGGCGCCGGCTCGCGCAGGCGCGCGAGGGCCTCGCGCCACAGGGCCTCGAAGGCCTGCGCCGGCACGCTGCCCGCGGCGAAGCTGGCCAGCGGCGCGCGTTGCACGCCCATGGCCTCGATGAGGCTGGCGTAAGGGATGTCGTTGCGCAGCACGAGCTCGCCGTGCGCGCGGGCCCAGGCGACGACGCGGTGGTGCACGTCCTTGCGGCGGTCGACCATGGAGAGGAAGGGCAGCAGGCGCGCGGGCGGGCCGCGGCGGTGCGCGACGTGCCGCGCGAGGCGCGCCAGCGAGCGCAGCGCGAGCACGGTGGGCGGCGTCGGCGCGAGCAGCAGGTCGGAGGTTTCGAAGATGCTCTCGGCCAGGAAGGAGATGCCGGGCGGGCCGTCCAGCAGCACGTGGCGGTAGGACTCGCGCAGCGGCTGCAGGGCGCGCGACAGGCCGCGGCCGCGCGCGTCGGAGCGCGCCAGCAGCGCGTCCAGCTTGCGGTTGCTGAAGTCCGCCGGCAGCAGGTCCAGGTCAGGCACGTCCGTGCCGCGGATGGCGTCCTCGCGCGCCTCGTCGTCGCGCAGCAGGCGCGCGGCGCCGACGGGCGTGCGCGGCCGCACGCGGAAGCAGAAGCTGGCGGCGCCCTGCGGATCGAGGTCCCACAAGAGCGTCGGCCCGTCGCGCGCCGCGAGGACGGCCAGGTTCACGGCGGCCGTGGTCTTGCCCACGCCGCCCTTGAGGTGCGTGAGCGCCACGACGCTCATCGCGCCCGCTTCCGCGGCCGGGGCGCGAGGCGCCGCACGCGCGCGCGCGTGGCCTCGGCCGCGAACGCGGCGAAGCGCGGCGCGAAGTCCGCGCGCGCCACCCCGCCGCGGGCCGCGATGCGCTCGGCCAGGCGGCCTGCGGCCAGCAGCGTGGCCGGCTCGATCGCGCCGCTGGCGGCCAGCTCGCCGAGCGCCGTCTGCAGCAGGCCGTCCTGGACGTGCGCGTCGTTGGCCTGGCCCAGCGCGGACTGCAGCTGCTTGAGTGCGGCCAGCACCTCGGACGCCGGCTGCGCCGCGAGCAGCCGCCGCGTGCCATCGAGCACGTAGCGCATCTTCTTGCACTCGATGCGCAGGCCGTGCAGCGCGTCGGCGGGTGCCTCGGGGCCGAGCGCCTGGCCCGCGTCCACGATGCGCCGGTACAGCTTCTCCACGCGACGCGCGGCGAGGCCCGCCAGCGGCCGTCGCGCGTGCGCCGGCCCCGGCGCCGACTCGGGCGTGCGCGCGAGGAAGGCCTCCCAGCCGGCAAGAAGCTCGCGGGCGCGCGGCGAGTCCAGCCCTTCGACCAGGGCCGCGTGCTCGCGCCGCTGCCGCGCCTGCAGGACGGCCAGCATCGGCGCCAGCGCCGCGAGCGACGGATCGGCTTCCAAGGTGTCCCGGACGTCCTCGCAGAAGACGTCCAGGTCGCGCGTCGGGCCCGTGAGCCGACCCAGCCAGCCCAGCTCGGCGCGGAAGTGCGTGACCTCGGCCTCCGGGAAGACCTGCTTGAACTGGCCCAGCAGGCTGCGCGTGCGGCGCACCGCGACGCGCAGGTCGTGCAGGAACTCGCTGTCGAGGTCGGCGCGCACGCCGGGCTCGTTCCAGCGCAGGACGGCGAGGTGCGCGCGGTGCAGGCGGCGCAGGCCTTCGTCGGCGCGCGGCGCGGAGCC
>DASUFI010000349.1:0-2890 GCA_036274635.1 Planctomycetota bacterium | reverse complement strand
GTTCGCGGACGCTGCTCTGACTTGGCGTTCCCGGCAGGACTCGAACCTGCAACCTTCGGTTCCGAAGACCGAAGCTCTATCCAATTGAGCTACGGGAACGTCGCGATCATTGAAGCGGCGGCGCTGCGCGCAGGGAAGGGGGCACGCTGCAGGGTGCCAGCGCGCGCGAGGCGGCTCAGTCCGCGGCCGCGGAGGCCGCGTCGTCGGACTGCGGATCGCGTGGCGCGGGCGCGGCCAGGCTCAGCAGCCGGTCGAGCTCCCTGACGTCGATGGGCTTGGCGCAGTGCCCGTCGAAGCCCGCCGCGAGGGACCGCCTGCGGTCGGCGTCCGAGGCGTAGCCGCTGAGGGCGATGATGAGGACCCCGCGGCAGCGCGGATCGGAGCGCAGCCGCCGCGCCACCTCGTAGCCGTCGATGTCGGGCAGGCCGATGTCGAGCAGCACGACGGCGGGCTGGAAAGCCAGCACGGATTCGTGGACCTGCAGGGAGCAGTGCTCCAGCCTGACCTCGTGGCCGAGGTGGCGCAGCAGCAGCCCGAGGCTCTCGGCGGCATCACAGTTGTCGTCGACGACGAGGATGCGCGTCGGGATGCGGGCGGCGCGCGGCTCCGGCCGGCCAGTCAGGGGCCCGCGCAGCGTGGTGGGCTCGCGCTGCGCCTTGGCCAGCGGCAGGCGCACGACGAACTCGCTGCCGTGTCCGGGGCCCTGGCTGCTGGCGGTGAGCGTCCCGCCGTGCATCTCCACCAGGCTGCGCGACAACGTCAGGCCGATGCCCAGGCCGCCGGTCGCGCGGGGTGTCCCCGTGTCCACCTGCGCGAAGGGCTCGAAGATGCGGCCCAGCACGTCGGCCGCGATCCCGATGCCCGTGTCGGAGACGCGCAGCACGGCGTCGCCGCGGGCCGGCGAGGCCTCGACGCGCAGCGCGATGCGCCCGCCCTCGGGCGTGTACTTGGCGGCATTGTTGAGCAGGTTCGTGAGCACCTGCGTGACCCGCACCTCGTCGGCCTCGACGAGCACGGGCTGATCGGCCAGCGTGGTCTCCAGGTGGTGCCTGCGCTCGGCGATCTGGGCCTGGCAGGTATCGAGCGCGCGGCCGACCACCTGGCGCAGGTCGAAGCGCGAGCGCTGCAGGCTGATCTTGCCCTGCGTGAGGCGGCTGAGGTCGAGCAGGTCGTCCACGAGGCGCACGAGCGTGTCGAGCTGTCGCGCCAGGATCTCGTGCGTCCGCTGGACGACCGCCTCACCCGACTGCTTGAGGCGCAGCACGTGCAGGCCGTTGCCCAGCGCGCCGAGGGGGTTGCGCAGCTCGTGCCCCAGCGTGGCCAGGAAGACGTCCTTGCGCTGGTCGGCCTCGCGCAGGACGCGCGCGGTGTGGTCGGCGACGGCGCGCGCGGCCTCCTCCTGCAGCAGGCGCTCGCGCTGGCGCTCGATCTCGCGCTGGCTGCTCAGGTCGGACACGACCGCGCAGGCGAGGCCGGAGCCGTCGAGCAGCGGGCTCACGGTGAGCTGCACGCGCAGCTCGTCCGCGCCCTCGGGCGCAAGCGTCACGGCCGTCTCCGTCGGCTCGCGGCTGCCGCGCGTCACGGCCGCCTGGACCGCCGCGCGGTCGCGGACCGCGACGAGATCGAAGAGGCTGCAGCCCGACAGCCCGGGGCGCTCGGAGCCGGCCATCTCCGCGAGGCGCCGGTTCGAATAGAGGATGGTGCCGTCGCGGGCCAGCGTGGCCGCGCCCTGCTGCATGCGCTCGATGAGCAGGCGGTAGGGCCGGTCGGCGTTGCCGAGCACCAGCACCTCGGATTCCTCGGCGCCGCCGGGCCGCACGACGAAGGCGTCCACCTCGCTCTGGTCGATGGCGCGCACGATGGCTTCGGCCACCTCGAGGCGCTGGCGCAGGTCGGTCAGCTCGTGCCGCAGCGCCTCGACGTCTGACAGCGTGTCGCTCATGGGCGCGCGGGCCGGATCTGCAGGCCCACCAGGGTCCGCTCGGTGTCGGACAGGTCGCCGATGATCTTGCGGATGGGCTGCGGCAGCTTCCGCACCAGCGTCGGGATGGCCACGATCTGGTCGTCGCGCGCCAGCTTGGGCGTCTCCACCAGGTCGATGACCTCGATGCGGTAGCGGCCCTGCAGGTGCTCCTCGCACAGCCGCTTGAGGTTGTCGAAGGCCAGCATGGACTTGGGCGTCTGGCCGGCGACGTACAGGCGCAGATCCCAGCGCTCCGCGCTGCCCGTCGCGCTGGCGCCGCCGTCGGGGCTGGCGTGGGTGGGGTGGGTCATGGCGTCCCGTTCTCGTCGAGGGAGCCGCGCTGGCGGGCCATGTCGGCGCGCTCCTCGGTCAGGCGCTGCTCGCGCTCGTCCTCCTCGTGCGTGATGAGCTCCGTCTCCTCGGACACGGCCTCGAACTCGGCGCGCAGCGAGGCCAGCTGCACCTCGAGCGCGCGCCGCCGGCGCAGCAGCTCGCGCCGCCGTGCGGCGCGCTCCTGCCGCCGGGTCAGCGTGGCCGCCTGCTCGCGCGCCTCCTGGCTGCGCCGCATGGAGCCGGTGAGCACGCCGTCGGGCCCCACGTAGACGTCGACGATGCGCGCGCCCTGCGCGGTGAGCAGGAACTCGCGGATCTGGTTGCTGTGCGGCATGCCGCGCGACTTGAGCACGTAGATCCCCCGGTTGCGCTCGCCGCCGAGCTCGATGTCGCGCAGCAGCAGCCACGTGTCGATGAGCGAGGCGACCTGCAGATCGGTCCGCTCCGCGTCCGTCCCGCCGGAGGTGAGGCTGGTGAAGAAGCCGGTGATGCCCTGCGACTTCAGGTAGTCGACCAGGCGGATCAGCATCGTGGCGACCTCGTGGTCGCTGCCCGAATCCTCGAAGGTCGTCAGCGGATCGATCACCACGAGCT
>DASUFI010000348.1:0-27577 GCA_036274635.1 Planctomycetota bacterium | reverse complement strand
AGCGGATCGATCACCACGAGCTGCGGCGAGAACTCGCTGACCGACTTGTGGATGGCGACGAGGTGCGACTCCAGCCCGTGCAGGGTGGGCCGCGAGGCCTCGAAGCGCAGCAGGCCCGCGGCGATGTGCGGCTGCAGCTCGAGACCGATGGAGCGCATGTTGCGCACGAACTGCTGCTCCGACTCCTCGAAGGCGAAGTACAGGCAGCGCTCGCCGCGGCGGCACGCGGCGTCCACGAGGTGCGCCGCGAAGCTGGTCTTGCCCGCGCCCGCGGTGCCGCTCAGGAGCACGCTGCTGCCGCGGTAATAGCCCTTGCCGCCCAGCATGCGGTCCAGCTCGGGGATGCCGCTGGAGATGCGCTCCGTGCCGGCCGCGTGCTGGAGCCCCATGGACGTGACGGGCAGCACCGAGATGCCGGTCTCGTCGATGATGAAGGGGTACTCGTTCGTGCCGTGCACCGTGCCGCGGTACTTGACCACGCGCAGGCGCCGCGTGGACCGCTGGTCCATGACGCGGTGGTCGAGCAGGATGACGCAGTCCGACACGTATTCCTCGAGGCCGTGGCGCGTGAGCGTGCCGCCGCCGCGCTCGGCGGTGATGATGGCGGTGACGCCGCGCTCCTTCAGCCAGCGGAACAACCGGCGCAGCTCGGCGCGCAGGATGCTCTCGTTGGACATGCCGCCGAACAGCGCCTCGACCGTGTCGAGCACCACGCGCTTGGCACCGATCGAGTCGATGGCGAGGCCGAGGCGCAGGAAGAGGCCCTCGAGGTCGTACTCGCCCGTCTCCTCGATCTCGCTGCGCTCGATGTGCACGTAGTCGACGACCAGCTTGTCCTGTGCGGCCAGCGCGGCCAGGTCGAAGCCCAGGGACCGCACGTTCTGCGCCAGGTCCTCACCGGTCTCCTCGAAGGCCATGAAGACGCCCGGCTCGCCGAACTGCGTCGCGCCGCGCACCAGGAACTCCATCGCGAACAGGGTCTTGCCGCAGCCCGCGCTGCCGCACACCAGCGAGGGGCGACCGCGGGGCAGCCCGCCGCCGGTGATCTCGTCGAAGCCCGCGATCCCTGTGGGCGCCTTGGGCAGCTCCCGGCTGACGTCGCGACGTGATTGGGTCGTGCCCATGGGTGGTGCCGCCGGCGCTTTCGGATGGGCGCACCATCGTAGTGCGCCTGGCGATGCGCTGGCAAATGGACAAGGCCCCCCGGGGGGGCCGCCGCGTCACGTCCCGAAGGGCGCGACTGCGCCCGGGGGGTCAGCCCGCCGGGTAGACCACCGTTCCGTCCACGGTGATCTCGTCGATGACGCCGACCACGGCGCAGCGGATGGGGGCCTTGTCGTCGCCCACGATGGCCCGCACCGAGCTGCCCTCGGCCATGAGCAGGACGCGGTCGCCCACCCCGGCCTGGGCGCGGTCCACGGCCACGAACATGCGGTCGGCGGCCTCGCGGCCGTCGGGGTCCAGGGGGCGCACGGCGAGCAGGCGGCGGCCGTCGTAGGCCGGGTGCTGCACGGGCGTGACCACGGTGCCGACCACGCGGCCGATTTTCATGACGCGCCTGGCGCCTCGGCGCCGGGGATCTGCGGGCCGGGGCCCTCGTGATCGAACTCCTCGACGTGCCCGACGATGGTGGCGTCGATGGGCACGAAGGGGTCGTGCAGGGCATAGACCGATTCGCGCCCGTCGCACACGTGCACCACGTCGCCCAGGCCGGAGTCCACGGCGTCGCAGGCCACGAGCGTCTCGCCGCAGGGCTCGCGCCGCTCGTCCAGCGGGCGCACCAGCAGGAACTTCTCGCCCAGCAGGCCGGGCAGCCGGCGGGTGGTGACCACGCGGCCGATGACGCGCCCCAGGTGCATCAGTCCTCCCGCGGCTGCCGCACGAAGGCCTCGAGGCCTTCCTTCTGGTAGACGAGCTTGTCGTCCACGTCCCAGGAGTCGACCACCGCGAAGATGGCGGCGTCGATGGGGCGTCCGTCGGTCAGCGTGGTCTGGCGCGCCGAGCTGCCCTGCGCGAAGAGCACGAGGTCGCCCTGGCCGGCGCCGACCGTGTCGACGGCGACCACGTACTTGCTGCGCGGCTTGGCGAACTCGTCCAGCTCCTGCACGACCTGGAACTTCAGCGCCGCGACCTTGGGGTCCTTCACGGAGGACACCACGGTGCCGACCACCTTGCCGATGAACATCGCGAGGGCTCCGCCGCGCGCCTCAGTAGCGGCGCACGATGCTGCTGTTGGTGAAGAGTTGCTTGTAGATGATCTGCCGGATGTCCTTCCACACCGCGAGGCGCGCGCTCTCCCAGTCCGGGCCGCGCTCCCCGTAGGCGTCGCGGTGCTGCTCCCAGAAGGCCCGCGCCTTGTCCTCGGTGTAGAGCCGCTCCGAGATGAGGCGCACGAGGACCTCGGTGGTGAAGGCATCGCTCTGGATGTGCTCGGCCAGCGAGCGGTGCTCGAGCTGCTGCACGTACTGGGTGTAGGACACCTGCTGCCCGGAAGCGTGCTCCTTGAGCGCCGCGTCGCGCAGCAGCACCTCGCGCGTGACCTCGGCGGGCGTGAGGTCGATGTCCAGCTCCGCGGCGCGGCGGCGGACGAGCTGCACGCCGATCATCTCGGTGAGGATGCCGGTGAGCGAGTCCTTGGGCAGCACGGCGCGCAGGCGCGTGCCGACGTCGACCTTGGCCAGCTCGCCGCCGGACCACGTGGCCGCCCGCGCGTCGTCCAGCGGCGCCTCCTGCAGCGCGGCCTCCTGCACGTGGGTGTCGAGCCAGGACTGCAGGCGCTCGGCGCTGACGGGGGCGTCGGGCGCGAGCTGGTCGGCGGCGCGCACGAGGCGCTCCTCGAGCACGTGCAGGCGCACGGCGTCGCGCAGCTCGGCGCCGCCGACGTCCGCGGTGAGCGCGTCCGCGAGGCTGCCACCGCCCGACGCGCGCGCCGAGGCGTCCAGCTCCTTGATGGCCTCGTTCACCTCCGCGTCGCTGGCCGTGATGCCGGCCGCCCCCGCCTCGTGCCGCACGATGGCCTCCTGCAGCACTTGCAGCAGCGCCGCCTGGCCCTCCTGCTTGCGCGCGTAGACCGTGGCCAGGTAGCGGTCGAGGTCGGCCAGCGTGATGATGAGGTTCTTGTCGACCCACGCCGCCTCGTCCGGTCCGAGGTCGTGCGCGGTCTGCGCGGTCTGCGCGGTCTGCGCGGCGCCCGACGCCGGGAGCAGCAGCAGCGCGACGGCGAGCAGCGCGGCCTTCACCGTGCCGTCTCGAGCGCGGTCTTCTCGGGCCAGGTCGTGGTGACCCGGAAGCTCAGGTCCGCGCTCGCGCCGCGCGGCACGGACAGCCGCCAGGTCCGGATGCCCTGCTCCTCCAGGTCCTTGATCCAGCGCTCGTCGGTCAGCGCCGCGTGGCTCTCGTCCGAGAGCTCCACCTCGATGCGCTCGTCGGCCGCCAGCGGCACGGCCTCGCGCACGAGCACGTCCACGCTGCCGTCCGGGCGCGCCGGCTGGGCGCCATTGTTGGTGAGGCGCACGCGCCAGGCGACCGAGTCCGACTGGCGCTTGGAGAACAGGCCCGGCTCCTCGTGCTGCTCGTCGGTCTTGACGCGCTCGACCTTCAGCCCCGGATCGGCGCCGAGGTGCAGGGTGAACTCCTGCTCGGGCAGCACCGGCTCGCCGAACCAGGACTGGCCCACGTAGTCCTGCCCGAAGGACACGGCCGCCTCGCCGGGCAGCATCGTCCACGGCGTGCCGTTGCGCGTGAGGCCGCGCACCCACACCGTCGTGTCCAGCTCCGGCACGCACTGGCGCTCGAGCGCCACCGGCAGCGCCTGCTCGCCGATGAGCACCGTCACAGGCTCCTTGCGGGACGGCACCGACTCCTTGCGCGGCAGCTTGAACTGCACCGAGAGGCCCTGCGCCATGACGGCGGTGGTGGGGGCCGGGGCCGCCATGGCGCCGTCGGCGCTGGCCTCCCGCTCGTTGGCGGCCTTGGCCAGCTCGTCCTCGGCCGCCCGGCCCCGTCCGGTGAGCTTGCCCGCGGCCGCCGCCGGCGCCGCCGGCGCCGCCACGTGCAGGCGCAGGGCCACGGGCTCCGGCCCCTGCGCGCCGCGCTGCGGCTGCGCGGTCGAGAGGACGAGGTCGACGTCGCTCCACGGCTCGCCCGTGCGCTGCCAGACGCGGGCGCGGTAGGCGAGATCCACGCTCGTGCCGTCGGCGGCGGTGCGCAGGTCATAGAGCGGCGCCCAGCCGGCGTCCGCGACGAAGTACTCCACGTCGAGGGCCGCGGGCGCGTCCACCTGGACCTCCACCGTGACGTCGCGCAGGTGCACGCGCTGCTGGGACTGCGAGGCGTCGAGCCGGGACTGCAGGTCCGCCTCGCGTGTGCCGAGGTCCGCCGAGGCGCGGTCCGCGTCGCGCGCCTGCGCGTCGAGCTGGGCCAGCTGCTCGGCGGCGAAGGTCAGCACCTTCTGCCACGCGGCCGGGTCGGGCGTGCCGGCAGCGGTCTCGTCCGTGACGCTGCGGCCCTGCTGCGAGAGCAGCCGCGAGACGTGCTCGCGCAGGATCTTCAGCGTGGCGCGCTGGTCGTCCAGCTCGCGCTGCTGCCAGCGCAGCGCGTCGAGCTCGGTGCGCAGCGCCTGCACCTCGGCGTCGGGCACGGCCTGCTGCCAGCGGTCGGCCACCTCCACGCCCAGCACGCTGCCCGCCGCCAGGCGCACGCGCAGGGCGTCGGGGTTAAGGGAGCCGGGCAGGCCCGCCAGGACGTACGGCCCGGAGCGCTCGACCTGCGCCGAGCGCCGCACGCGCGCGCTGTCCGCGTGCACCACGACCTCGGTGATGCGGCTGGTGAGCGGCGCAGCGCCGTCGGCGGGCGGCGCGGCCAGCAGGGCGGGCAGCAGGAGGGCGGTGAGCATGGCAGGTCTCCGGTCGGTGGGCGCGCGGCGGCGCGCCGCGCGGCGCCTCCACGCGCCGCGGGCCGGCATCTTACGGCTCGGCGCCCTCAGCCCGCGAGATACCGCCGCCGGAACAGCACCATCGCCAGCACCCCCAGCGCCACGGCCACGGCCATGACCACGCCGAGGGACAAGAGCACGTCCGGGTCCGTCCACGTCTTGCCGTACCACAGCGTGCCCTGGTAGCCGCGCAGCGACCAGTAGGTCAGCGTGAACTTCGCCACCGTCTGCGCGGCGGGCGGCATGGCGATGGTGGGGAACCACGAGCCGCCCAGGGCCGACATGGACAGGATGATCAGCGTGCTCACGCCGTCGGCCTGCTTGTCGGTGCGCGCCCAGGCCGCGATGGCGATCGCGAAGGAGGTGCAGGCCGCCGCCGTGGCCGCCGAGATCACCAGCAGCGTGTCCCAGCGCGACACGATGTCCACGTGGAAGACCAGCCACGCGAAGACGTACAGCACGCTGACGAGCACGAGGCCCAGCAGCCAGGCCATGAGGAACTTGCCCAGGAGGATGCTGCCCGGGCGCATGGGCGCCGCCAGCAGCCGCCGCAGCGTGCCCCTGTCGCGCTCCGTGAGCAGCGAGCGCGCGGCGCCGGTGAGCGTGAAGAGCAGCATCATCACGGTCATGCCCGACACCGCGTGGCTGACGTAGTAGTTGATCTGCTGGTCGCGGCCGGCGGGCGCGACGTCCTGGAGCTGCATGGGCAGCGCGCGCTCCATGAAGCCGAAGGCGTCCGGCTCGTCGTCGTCCTTGCCACCGGTGCCTTCCGTGAGCCGGCCCGTGCTCTCGGCCTGCGAGAACATCGAGTCCAGCCCCATGCGGAGGGGCGCCATGAGGCTCTCGGCCCGCGCGGCGTCCTCGGGCGGCAGGCCCGACTGGGCCAGCCCGCGGCGGGCCATGTCCCAGGCGGCGTCGCCGCCGCGCGCCTTGAACAGCGCCGCCACGAGCCCGAATTCCACCAGGCGCGCCTCGAGGCTGCGGCCGGGGTCGCGCAGCAGCACCAGGTCGGCGCCGTCGGCGAAGCCCTGCGGCACGATGACCGCGAAGGCCTCCTTGCCGTCGCTCACGCGCTCCTGCAGCTGGTCGCGCGTGAACGCGCCCTCCTTGGCGAAGACGGGCGCAATGCTGGGGCTGTCCCGCAGCGCCTGCAGGAAGGTGGCCGAGGCGGGCGAGACGTCCTCGTCCAGCACGGCCACCTCGATGGGCGACAGGTCGCCGCCGCCCTTGCCGCCCAGCGCGCCCATGATGAAGCCGAAGATGCCCACCAGCGCGATGGGCAGCGCGAAGCCCAGCAGCATGCCGGTGCGATCGCGGAAGAAGATGCGCAGGTCCTTGCGCGCGAGCTGCCAGGCCGCGCGCAGCATCAGCCGGCCTCCGCGTCGCGCAGGCTGCGGCCGGTGAGCTCGAGGAAGGTGCGCTCGAGGTCCGCGCCCGGCACGCCGGCGCGCACGGCCAGCTCGTCCGGCGTGCCACAGCCCACGAGCCGCCCGCGGTCCAGGATGGCCACGCGGTCGCACAGCCGCTGGACCTCGTCCATGGAGTGGCTCGTGTACACCATCGCGTGGCCCTCGCGGCGCAGCGCCTCGATGTTCGAGAAGAGGTGGTGGCGCGATTGCGGGTCCACGCCCACGGTGGGCTCGTCCAGCAGCGTGAGCGCGGGGCGGTGCAGCAGCGCGACGGCCAGGTTGAGGCGGCGCTTCATGCCGCCGCTGTAGGTCTGCACGCGCTCGTCGGCGCGGCCGTCGAGGCCGGCGAGCTGCAGGCCCGCGGCCACGGCGGCGGGCTCGTCGGCCGCGCCCAGCAGGCGCGCGAAGAAGGCCAGGTTCTCGCGCGCGCTCAGCTCGTCGTACACGGCCGTCTCCTGCGGCACGAGCCCGAGGCGCGCGCGCTGCTCCGGGCGCGTGCGCGGCGTGAACACGGCGCCGTCGAACCACAGGCTGCCCGAGGCCGGCGTGAGCAGGCCGGCAAGGCAGGAGATGAAGGTGGTCTTGCCGGCGCCGTTGGGCCCCAGCAGGCCGAAGACCTCGCCCCGGTGCACCTCGAGGCTGACGCGGTCGACGGCGACGCGCTCGCCGTAGCGGTAGGTCAGCTCCTCGACCTCCAGCAGCGTGTCCATCGGGAGCATGGTGTCACGTGGGCGAGGGATCCTTCGCGGCGGCCGGGGCGCGCGACGCTCAGCCCGCTGCGGCGGACGCGACCTCCGGCGCCACCGCGGGCGCCCGGCGCCGCTGGATCCGCCGCTGCAGCCCGTCCGCCAGCTCGTAGAAGACCGGCGTCACGTACAGGGTCACGACCTGCGAGAAGACCAGGCCGCCCACGACCGCGAGGCCCAGCGGCCGGCGCGACTCGGAGCCCGCGCCAAAGCCCACCGCGATGGGCAGCGTGCCCATGAGCGCGGCCATGGTGGTCATCATGATCGGCCGGAAGCGCACGAGGCAGGCCTTGTGGATGGCCTCGCGCGCGCCCAGCCCCTCGGCCTGCGCCTGCAGCGCGAAGTCCACCATCATGATGCCGTTCTTCTTCACCAGGCCGACGAGCAGGATCACGCCCACGAAGCCGTAGAGCGAGAGCTCCACGCCGAAGAGCCACAGCGTGGCCAGCGCGCCGAAGCCGGCGAAGGGCAGCGCCGACAGGATCGTGAGCGGGTGGATGAAGCTCTCGTAGAGGACGCCGAGGATGATGTACATGACCAGCACCGCCGCGAAGAGCAGCAGCCCCAGGCCCTGCAGCGACGACTGGAACACCTGCGCTGCGCCCTGGAAGCTGGTGGTCACCGTCGGCGGCAGCGTCTTGCGCGCGAGCGCGTCGATGCCGTCCACCGCCGTGCCCAGCGCGTGGCCCGGCGCGAGGTTGAAGGAGATGGTCACCGCCGGCAGCTGGCCCGAGTGGTTCACGGACAGTGGCCCGACGTCCTCGTGGATGTCGGCCACCGCCGTGATGGGCAGCAGCTGGCCCGTGCCCGAGCGCACGTGCAGCCGCTCGAGCCAGTCCACGTCGCCCTGGAACTGCGGCGCCAGCTCCAGGATGACCTGGTAGGAGTCGTCCGAGGCGTGGATGGTGGAGATCTGGCTCGAGCCGAAGGCCAGCGACAGGGCCGTCTCCACCTGCTCGGGCGTCACCTGCAGCGAGGCGGCGCGGTCGCGGTCCACCTCCACGCGCACCTGCGGGTTGCGGATCTGCAGGTCGGTCGAGACGTCCTGCACGCCCGGCAGCGCGGCCACGCGCTCGGCCATGGCCGGCGCCTCGGCACGCAGCACGTCGAGGTCGCCCGCGCGCAACGTCACCTGGTACTGGCTGCGCGAGGTCTGCCCGCCGATGCGTATGGGCGGGAGGTTCTGCGGGTAGCAGCGCAGGCCCTCGAGAGCGGCCAGCTTCGGGCGCAGCTCCTGGATCTTGTCGTCCACCGACAGCGCGCGCTGGTCGCGCGGCTTGAGGCGGATGAAGAGCGTGCCGGTGTTCACGGCCGCGGCGTTCCCGCCGCGCGCGCCGATGCTGGACATGAACGAGTCCACGTCCGGGTCGGCGGCGATCACGGCCGCCGCGGCCTGCTGGTAGCGGACCATGCCGGGGAAGGAGGTGCCCTCGGCCGCCTCGGTCTGCACCAGGATGCGGCCGGTGTCCTCGTTGGGCAGGAAGCCCTTGGGCACCTGGCCGAAGAGCCACACCGTGCCCGCCAGCACCAGCGCCGAGAAGACCAGCGTGATCGCCGGCCGGCGCAGCGTCCACGAGAGCGTCCGGTCGTACACGCCCAGCGCCGCGTCCCAGGCCCGCTCGGTGGCGCGGAAGAGCGCGCCGTGCTGCGCCTTGCGCTCGGGGACGAGGAAGCGGCTGCCCAGCATGGGCGTCAGCGTCAGCGAGACGAAGCCCGAGATGAGGATGGCCACCGCGATGGTCACCGCGAACTCGTTGAGCAGGCGCCCGATGACGCCCGCCATGAAGAGCACCGGCACGAAGACCGCCACGAGCGAGAGCGTCATCGAGATGATCGTGAAGCCGATCTCGCGGCTGCCCTCGATGGCCGCCTCGCGCGGCGTCCGCCCCAGCTCCATGTGGCGCACGATGTTCTCGAGCACGACGATGGCGTCGTCCACGACGAAGCCCACGGAGAGCGTCAGCGCCATGAGCGACATGTTGTCGAGGCTGAAGCCGAGCAGGTACATGACCGCGAAGGTGCCCACGATGGACAGCGGCATGGCCAGGCTGGGGATGGCGGTCGCGCGGAGGTTGCGCAGGAAGAGGAAGATGACCAGCACGACCAGCACCAGGGTGAGCACGAGCGTGAAGCGCACGTCGTCCACCGAGGCGCGGATGCCCTCGGAGCGGTCGTAGAGCAGGCCGACGCTGAGCGAGGCCGGCAGCTCGCGCTCGAAGGCCGGCAGCAGCGCGCGCACCGCGGCGGCCACCTCCACCGTGTTGGCCCCGGGCTGGCGCTGCACGGCCAGGATCACGCCGCGCTGCCCGTTGAACCAGGCGGCGGTCTTGTCGTTCTCGACGCTGTCGATCACCTGCCCGAGGTCCGAGAGCCGCACCGGGCTGCCGCCGCGCCAGGCGACGATGCCGTCGCGCCAGGCGTCGGCGTCCATGAGCTGGCCGTTGCTCTCCACCGTGAGCGCGCGCTGCGCGCCCTGCATGAGGCCCGTGGGCAGGTCCACGTTGAGGTGGGCCGCCGCGTCCGCGACCTCGTCCAGGCCCAGCCCGCGGTGCGCCAGCTCGCGCGGGTCGAGCTGGATGCGCACGGCGTGCTTCTGCGCGCCGAAGACCTGCACCTGCGCCACGCCGGCCAGCGTGGAGAGGCGCTGGCTCATCTGGATCTCGGCGTAGCGGTCGATGGTGGAGAGCGGCAGCGTGGGCGACGTGACGGACAGGTAGATGATGGGCTGGTCGGCGGGGTTCACCTTCTGGTAGCTGGGGGGCGTGGGCATCTCGGGCGGCAGGCGCTTGGCCGCGCGCGCGATGGCGGCCTGCACGTCCTGCGCCGCCGCGTCGATGTCGCGCTCCAGCGCGAACTGCAGCGTGATCTGCGTGCTGCCCTGCAGGCTGCTGCTGGTCATCGAGTCGATGGCCGCGATGGTGGAGAACTCGCGCTCGAGCGTGGTGGCCACCGCGCTGGCCATGGTCTCGGGGCTGGCGCCCGGCAGCGCGGCCGTCACCGAGATGGTGGGGAAGTCCACGTTGGGCAGGTCGCTCACCGGCAGCAACCGGTAGGCCATGCCGCCGAAGACGCACAGCGCGGCCATGACCAGCGTGGTGGCCACCGGCCGGCGTATGCACAGCTCGCCCAGGCTCATGGCTTGTCGGGCGCCGCCTCGACGCGCGAGCCCGGGACCAGCCGCAGCTGGCCGTCGGTGACCACGGTCTCGTCGCCCTGCAACCCGTCGCTCAGCACCGAGAGGCCGGCGTCCGTGCGCAGCACCTGCACGTCGCGCGGCTGCACCGTGCCGTCGGCGCCCACCACGAAGACCATGCTGCCCTTCTGGCCCGGCTGCACCGCGCCTGCGGGCACCACGACCGCGCCCTGGTCCACGCCCACGATGAGCGCCACGTCCACGAGCTGGCCGGGCCACAGCGCCCGGTCGGCGTTGGCGAAGTCGGCCATGAGCAGGATGGTGCCCGTGGCCGGATCCACGGCGTTGTCGATGAAGCCCAGCGCGCCCTGCAGCGTGCCGCCGCCCGGCACGCTCACCTCCACGGGCACGGGGCCCTGCGCGCGGCGCGCGCGGATCGCGGGCAGGTGCCGCTCGGGCAGCGCGAAGGCCACGCGGATCGGCACGACCTGCTCGATGGAGACCAGCTCGGTCTCCTGCTCCTTCACCGGGCTGCCCGTGCGCACCAGCACGCGGCCGCTGCGGCCGTCGAAGGGCGCGCGGATCTCGCAGTGATCCAGGTCGAGGCGCGCGGCGTCCACGGCGGCCTGGTCGGCGGCGACGCCGGCCTTGGCGGCCTCGGCCTGCGCGTGAGCCTGCTCGATCGTGCGCGCGGAGGCGGCGCGCGGGTCGGGCAGGCGGTCCCAGGACTCGGCCGTGCGCTGCGCGTCCTGCGCCATGACGGTGTCGCGCGCCAGCGCCGCCTCGGCCGCCGCCAGCGCGGCCTTGAAGGGCGCCTCGTCGAGCAGGATGAGCACCTCGCCGGCGTGCACGTCGGCGCCCTCCTGCAGGCGCACCTCGGCCACCTGGCCCGCGACGCGCGGCTTCAGCATCACCGCTGCGGGCGACTCGACGTTGCCCACGGCGTGCAGGCGGTTGGGCATGTCGCGCCGCTCGGCGCGGCCCAGCGTCACGGGCACCGCGGGCGCGGCGCCGGGCGAGGCGGCCGCGGCCTGCCCGCCGTCGCACCCGGCCAGGGCCAGCAGCAACGCCGGCAGGACGGCCGCGGCGAGGCGCAGGCGGGCCTTCATCGCCGGCTCCTCCGCGCCGTCCCGTTCCGGCGGCGTCCGGCGGGCAGGATCCCGTGGAAGACCACGTCGAGGATGTCGGCCGCCTGCCGCGCCGGCGTGCGCGTGCGGCCGGAGAAGACATTGGTGAACATGGTGCCGTAGACCAGCTGCCCCACCACGTCCATGAGGTCGTCCACCGGCATGCGACGCAGCCGGCCGGTGCGCATGAGCTCCAGGTACAGCGCGCGCCAGCGGCGGCGGTAAGCCGCGCGATGGGTGAAGTAGGTGCTGGTCTCGCGGTCGCGGAACTCCGCGCGCTCCTGGATGAGCAGCTCGGCGTGCTCGGGGTGCTCGTCGAAGTGCTCGAGGTAGGCGCGGATGGCGGCGGCCATCTGCGCCAGCGGATCGCGCTCCCTGTCGGCGGCGGCCTGGACCCGCTCGCGCATGCGGCGCATGCCCTGGTCGGCGGCCGCGAGGAAGAGCGCACGCTTGGTGGGGTAGCGGCGGTACAGGCTGGCCTTGCCCACGCCCAGCGCGTCGGCGATCTCCTGCACGTCCGTCTGCCTGTAGCCGCGGCGCGCGAAGACGCCGGCCGCCACCTCGAGCAGGTCGTCGCAGCGCGCGGTCCTCGGCCGGCCGCGGACGGAGGCGGCGCGCGCGGCGGGCGAGGCGGCGGACATGGCGGGCTCCCGAAGGCGGACGGACGCGTCCGTCCGAAATGAGGATGCCGCGGCCTGCCTCCGTCCGCAAGGGGGAAGGGTCGCGCGCCGGCCGCGCGCTTCAGGCGTCGCGGAAAAGCCGTCCCTGTCGCCCGGTCGACGGCGCGGGCTCGCTCTCGCCGCGCTCGGCGAGCTGCAGCCCCAGCTGACGGCACTGCACGCGGAACACCTGCTCGACCGCCGCCCAGCGCGGCCCGAGGCCGGCGAAGCGCGCGCCGAAGCGCGGGTCGTTGAGGCGCCCGCCGCGCAGCTCGCGCACGGCGGCCATGACCTTGTCGGCGCGCAGCGGCAACTCCTCGCGCAGTCGCTCCTCGAAGACCGGGGCGACCTCGGCCGGCAGCCGCAGCGGCACGAGGCCCGCGCGCCGCGCGCCCGCCGCCGCCGCGCCCTGCAGCACCGGGGCCACCTGGTCGTCGTTGAGGCCCGGGATCACCGGCGCCACGAGCACGCCCGTGGGCACGCCCGCGGCGGAGAGCCGGGCCAGCGTCTGCAGACGTACCGCCGGCGGCGGGGCGAAGGGCTCGAGCAGGCAGGCCTGCTCCTCGTCCGCGAAGGCCAGCGAGACGAAGACCACCGCGCGCGCCGCGCGCTCCAGCTCCGCCAGCAGCTCGGCGTCGCGCCGCACGAGGGCCGACTTGGTCACCACCGCCACCGGCTGGCGCCAGCGCAGGCAGGCGGCGAGGCAGCGGCGCGTGAGCTCGTAGCTGGCCTCGAGCGGCTGGTAGCAGTCGGTCACGCCCGAGAAGGCGATGAGCTCGCGCGTCCAGCCCGGCGAGCGCAGCTTGCTCTCCAGCAGCTCGGGCGCGTTGACCTTGACCACCAGCTGGGTGTCGAAGTCCGAGCCCGCGCCCCAGCCCAGCAGCTCGTGCGTCGGGCGCGCGAAGCAGTAGGCGCAGGCGTGCTGGCAGCCCCGGTAGGGGTTGACGCTGAAGCGGAAGGGCACGTCGGGGCTCTCGTTCTGCGCCACGATGCTGCGCGCGCGCTCCTCGTGCACCTGGATGGCGGCCGCCGGCGGCGGGCCGAGCAGCTCGACGTGCACGGTGGTCCACGGATTCGGCGGGTTGCGCACGGGACGCGGCATGGGGGCGATGGATAGAATCGCACGCACGGAGGGACGCGCGATGGCGGATTCGGCGACGCTGGAGTGCCCCGGCTGTGGCTACGTGCTCGCGCGGCCGCCCGAGCTGGGCGACAACGCCTGGTGCAGCTGCGGCCACTGCCGGCTCATCCTGCGCAACGACGCGGCGGCGCGGGCCTTCCGCTGGGAGCTGGTGGACCCCTACGTGCGGCGCAACGGCGCCAGCCGCGCCAACCTGTGGGGCGGGCTCCTCGGTGCGATCGCCTGGCTGCCGGCGCTGATGATCTGCATGGCCCTCGCAGGCAAGTTCGACGTGCTGCTGCTGGTCGCGCTCGCGGCGCCTTACCTCGTGCTGCTGGCCTGGCTGAGGATGCGCCGCGCGCGCACGCCGATGCTGGTGTGGATGATGGAGGTGTGGGCGGGCCTGGGCGCCTACATGCTCTACCTCGCCGGACTGCACATCGTCCTGCCGGAGTCCTCGCGCGTGGTGTTCTCGTTTGGCGGTGTCGGGCCGGCCGCGCCCACGACGCTGGGCATCCTGTGGCTGCTCGTGGGCCTTATCGGCCGCGCGTGGTACCGCCGGCGCGCGGAGCGCCTGCCGCAGCTCTACGGGCAGCCGCCCGCGGTCTGAGCGGAGGCGCGGCCCGGCACCCGCGGCGCACGACGCGGCGGCGGCCACGGCCGGAGCGCCTCGATGCTGCCCTCGGAGTCGCCCGCCTGGTCGCGGTGCAGCGAGTCGTTCAGCAGGTCGTCCGCCTGTGAGGGCGCAGGCGGGCTGGCCGCGAGGCGCGCGGGATCGCGCAGCCAGTCCTGCACGCGCGCGTCGTCCGGCACGAGGAGCAGCGTGTCCTGCGCCAGGCGCGTGACGCGAGCCGGCGCAGCAGCCAGGCGCGGGGCATGCTGCCGCGCGCCCCGGCCTCCGCGGCCTGCGCCCCGGCCGATCAGCCGCCGTCTAGACGAAGCGCACCGCGTCCACCGGCGGCAGATGCTCGCCGAGGCACTGCCAGCCGTCGCCGCCGTCGTTGCTGACGTAGAGCGAGCCGGTGGTGCTGCCGAAGGCCAGCTGCTCGCCCGACTCGTCCACGTCGAAGGCGTGCCTGTACACGAGGTCGTAGGCGTCCTGCTGCGGCAGCCCGCGGCGCAGCTCCTCGAAGCTCTTGCCGCCGTCGCGCGTGCGCGTGACGACCACGCGCCCGTCCACGGGGATGCGGTGCTCGTCCTTCTGCGCGGGGATGAACCAGGCCGTGTTGGGGTCCCGCGGGCTCACCGCGACACCGAAGCCGAAGGTGGACGGTCCGGCCTGCTTGATCTCGCTCCAGCTCTGCGCGTTGTCCGTGCTGTGGAAGATGCCGTTGTGGTGCTGGATCCACAGCACCTCCGGCCGCGCGTCGCACTGCACCATGCGGTGCGGGTCCTGCATGACCTCGTCCATCTGCTGGTCGGGCGGCATGTAGCGGGCGATGAGGCCCTTGCTGCTCACGGTCCAGCTCGCGCCCTCGTCGCGCGTGCGCCAGATGCCGCCGCAGCTCACCGCCACGAGCACGTGCCTGTCGTCGCGCGGGTCGACGCAGATGCTGTGGATGCCGGCCATGTCCGCGCCGCCGCCCATCCAGCGCTTCCTGTCCGGGTGGTCCCACAGGCTGCGCACCAGCTCCCAGCTGTCGCCGCCGTCGTCGCTGCGGAACAGGCCGCCGGGAATGCAGCCCAGCCACAGCCGCCCCGGCTTGCGCACCGTGCCGCACTCCAGCGCCCACACCCGCTGCACGCTCCACGGGATCTCCGTGCCGCGCATCGGGTCCACGTCCTTCACGCCCTCGGGCCTGGGCGGGTACTCGGGCTTCTTCGTCTCCTCCCACGTCTCGCCCTGGTTCTTGCTGCGCATGATCTTGGGGCCGAAGTGGCCGTGCTCGAAGCACACGTACCACCAGCCGCTGCGCGGGTCGCCCGACACGAGCGCCGTGTGGTCTCCCAGGAACTGCCGGCGCGCGATGCTCCAGCGCTTCTCGCGGCCCTGCCGCACGGTGAAAAGGCCCTTCTTCGTGGCGACCAGGAACGTCTCGCTCATGACTCCTCCGTGGGATTCCCGGCGGCCGCTCAGCCGCCCGACAGGGCCTGCATCACGTACACCTCCGCGCCCGCCGGCACCGCGTCCGACAGCCCGGCGCGATCGCGCAGCTGCGCGCCCCCGACGAACACCTGCATGTGGTGGCGCAGCGCCCCCTGGTCGTCGAGCACGTAGCTGCGGGCGCGCGGGTTCTGCGCGAAGACCTGCTCGAGCACCGCGCGCACCGTGGCGCCGCTCACGTCGACCGGCGGGCACTCGACGTGGCGCTGGATGTTGGCGGTGAAGGTGACGCGGGGCATGGGGGTGCGGCGGGGGAGTATAACGGCCGCGTTGCTGGAGGGCAGGGCCGAGCGCGATGCTGCGACGTCTCGTCATCATCGTCGTCATCGTCGGGGTCGCCGCACTGGTCGCGCTGCTCTCGCGCAGCGATTCGGGCGGCGCGGGCGCTGGCGACGTGCTGCGGGGCGCGCGACGGGATGAGTCGCTGCCCAGCTTCGCCGCGGACGGGGCGGGCGAGCGGGGCGCGGCGGCGCCGACCGGGATCGCGCCGGCTGCGCCTGCGGCGCCGGCGGCCGCCGGCGACGAGGGGCTGCGCATCACGGTGCTGCACTCCGACGGCGTGCCCGCCGTGGGCGCCTTCGTGCTGCTCCAGATGCCCGCGGACGACGGGTGGAGCGGCCGCACGGGGCCGGACGGCGTCGCGAGCGGCCCCGCGGTCGACGCCCAGTCGATCCTGTGGATCGACGGCGTGCTGCGCGGGCCGCACAGCTTCGGCCTCGCGGCCCCTCGCGGCGACGTGACGATCCGCATGCCGCCGGGCGAGACTCTCGAGGGTCGCGTGCTCGTCGACGGCGGCCCGCCGGGCGAGCCCTTCGCGCTGGCGCTGGCGCCGCACGACGACGAGGACATCCCGAGCGCGGTGCGGAAGCGGCTCGAGTGCCCGGAGCTGGGGTTCGGCGAGCTGCAGCTGCCGGCGGAAGCCGGTCAGCTCATCCAGGGCGACGGCCACTTCCGGTTCTCGGGGCTGCCCGCGGGCTGGGAAGGGAACTTCAGGCTTCCCGAGGCGGTGGTGGAGGAGGAGGGCGAGACGCTCGTTGCGCAGGCTGGCGACCGCACGCGGCTGCTGCGCGTACGGCGCGTGCCGCGCATTCTGCTGCGCGCAATGCTGCCGTCGGGCGAGCCGGCAGCGCATGCGGTGGTCGATGCGACAGTGTTCGGCCCGGACGCCGAGGACGGGTACTCGAGGACCACCGATAACGACGGGCGTCTCGTCGTGCCCATGCTCCGCTGGGTGGACACCACGTCCTTCGAGCTCGAGATCGTCGATGCTGCGAACTCGGCACGCCTGTCCCTGAAGCGTGAGGTCGCCGATCCGAAACACGATCTCAATCTCGGTGACATCGTGCTCGAAGCCGCATGGGCGGTGGCTTTCCGAGCGCTGGACGTCCAGGGCGAACCCATCCGCGGGGCGATCGGTGCGACGGAGTGCGGCCCGCTCATCAAGAGCGAGCCCACTGGCTACGAGGGCCTCGGCTGGCTGGTCGGCGTGCCCGCCGGCTGCGAGGCTCTGCGCGTCGGCGCCGCGCGCTGCGAGATCACCGAGGTGGCGCTGCCCGCGCCACCGCCGGCCGAACCCATCGACGTCGTGCTGCTGCCGTGCGCCTCGCTCGACGTGCAGGTCGTGCCCGGCGATGGCCGCCCGCGCCCCGGGCTCACCGTGCGCTTCCACACGTCCGCCGCCACGTACCGCAGGATCGGTGGCTTCGACCAGAACGTGCAGGAGCTCGGCACCACCGACGGCCCCTACGTCACCCTCTCCAGCCATCAGGCCGCCGATGGGACCGTGAGCGTGGATCGCGGCAGCGACCACCCGGTGCCCGAGTCCGGCCATGTCGCGCTGGGCTGCCAGTTCCCGGGCGATCCGATCGACGTCGCGCTCGTGGACAACATGCGCCACGTCCTGTGGAAGCAGGACGCCTTCACCATGCATCGCGGCGAGCCGGTCACGCTGACGGCGCCCGTCTCCGAGGTGCCGAATGCCTTCGACGTGCTCGTCACCGACGCGGTCGGCGCGCCCGTCGCTGGCGCCACCGTGCGCGTGATGACCGCCGAGGAGACGGATCCGAAAGATCCCGGGCGCGGCATCAACGGGCAGTCCAACGAAGCGGGCGTGGCGCACTACAAGGACGTCTACTCGCCTCTCGTGACCATCGAGTGCACCCGGAACGGCTTCGCCAGCACGCGCTTGGGCTCCGTCGCGCCGGTGGGTGTCGTGCACGTGGTGATGGAAGCCGGACTCTCGGTCATGGTTCACTTCGTCGACGGCGCGGGGCGCCCCTCCCCCGTGACCAGCGCGTGGGTGCGGCGCGTCGATGGAGAGTCGCTCACGCTGCGATCGCGCGCGGCGCAGCTCTTGGAATCCTACGCAGCGCTGGGACTGTCCAGTCGCGCGCCAGGCGATTGGCCGCCTGCCGATTATCGCTTCGACGACCTGCCCAACGTGCCACTCGTCGCCTGCGCGCGAATCAGCAACCGCACCTTTGAGCAGCCGTTCGACCCACGCGTCGGTGACGTGCGCTGCGTGGTGCCGGACACGGGCCGGCTCGTGGTACGCGGCGTGCACGCCTCCAAGACCGAGCGCAGCCTGCGCCTCGTGGCGAAGTCCGCCGCCGATGCGGACGAGAAGCTCGAGGCCTACCTGCACGAGGAGGATCTGGCCGCGGGCACCTACACGTGGCCCGTCGCCCTGCCCGGCTCGTACAGCATCACGCTAGTACGGGTGGCCTCGCTCGGCATGCCGGAGGAGATCCTCGCGGGGCCGGTTGCCGCGGAGGTGCGCGCCGGCGAGGAAGCGACGGTCACGCTGCCGTGACGCGGTGCAGGCGCCCAAGCCGTCCGAGGCCGCGAGCGCTGACGCAATGCGCGGCGCGCGTCTCATCCATTGCCGCCCGCCGGCGACCTGAGGGGTATAACGGCCGCCCTGCGACGCGTGCCGCGGCGTCCGGAGGAAGGCATGACCAGGCTGGCGTGGGTCACCGGTGCGATCGCGGCATGCACTCTGCTGCTCGGCGTCATCCTGCTGCGGGAGCGAGTCGAGCGCGGGGATGGCGCCGACGCGCCCTCGATCCTGGCGCGTCGGCCCGACGCGGCGACGGCGCCGGAGTTCCGAGAATCTTCCGCCCAGGTCGCGGAGGGCGGTGCTGCGCCGACGGCGATCGCGCCGGTGGAGTCAGCTGTGCCCGGAGTGCAGGAGGCTGAGGCCACGTTCGTCGTGCGCCACGCGGACGGTGTGCCGGCGCGCGGTTGCGTGGTCGTGCTCCTCGCCGGCGACGACATCGCATGGTCCGCCCTCGCGAACGAAGAGGGCATCGCTCGGGGTAACGCCGTCGCGGGCCCGGTCGTCGCCTGGGTCGGCGGCGCGACGTTGGTGCCGATTGCCTTTCCAGTGGATGGAGCGCGCGGGCGGCGCGAGCTCGTGTTGCCGGTGGGTGAGGTCATCGACGGGCGTGTGGTCGTCGACGGTGGCCCACCGCCCGAGCCCATCCCGCTCGGTCTCGCGTCTGACCACGAGGTGCTCGATCTCGTTCCGCAGGCGGTTCAATCCCGGATGCGACGAGCTGCCACGAGCGCCGGCGTGTCCGTGGACGGTTGCGGGGCGCTCGTGGGCCTCGATGGCATCTTCCGCTTCTCGGGTTTGCCCTCGGGCTGGGCCGGGCAGTTCGATTGCGCCGATGGATACACCGTCGACGACCCACGCGAGCTGGAGGCCGTGGCTCCGGAGCACGGCCGAATCCTGCGCCTGCATCGCATCCCGCACATCCGGTTCCGCGTCGTCTCGGCCGGCGAGCGCGCGCCGGTGCCGTTCGCCACGGGGCTGACGACGGTCTTCGGTGCCCAGAACGGCGCCAGCACGACGATCGCCTGCGATGCCGACGGCCGCGCCGAAGTGCGGATGCTGCGCTGGGAGCCGGCGCTCAGCATCCAGCTGGACCTGGCGGATGCCGCGGGAGTGTCCCGCGTCCAGGCGCGCTTCGACATCCAGGATGCGTCACGCGACCTCGACCTCGGCGACATCGAGCTGGGCACTCGCTGGTCCATCGCTTTCCACGTCACCGAGCCCGGCGGCACGCCGCTCGCGGGTGCCGTCGGCGCGACGGAGTGCGGGACGTCGCTGAGGAGCGAGCCGACCGACGCGGCTGGACTCGGAAGACTCGATGGCGTCGAGCCCGGTTGCGGCACGATCCGGTTCGGCGCGCCGCGCCACGAGCCGACAAGCTTGCCGTTGCCAGCGCAGCCGCCCTCCGCGCCTCTCGAGGTGTCGCTCGCCCCGTGCGCCTGGCTGGACGTGCTCGTGTCCTCGTCGGACGGCGAGCCGCGGGACGGCCTCGCCCTGGTGATGCACACGGAACGGCACGTAAGCTCGCAGGATCATGCGAGCGACTTCCAGCACTCGGCGCTGCGCTTCGGCATTCCGTTCCACCTGGGCTCCTATGGTCGCGACGAGCGCATCCAGCCGGATGGATCGGTTCTCGAACTGCCCTACTCCAAGACGCGAATCTCCAAGCTGGGCGCTTACGAGATCGGGTGCATGGAGCCCGAGGCGCCCATCGGGCTGAAGCTCATCGACCGTTCCGACTTCATCGTCTGGTCCGATGCGTGCAAGCTCGATGCGGGCGAGCAGCGGCAGGTTGCGGCCGTCGTCTCGTCGCAGCCACAGACGCTGCACGTGCTCGTGACCGACCAGGCCGGTGCGCCGGTCGACGAGGCCGAGCTGAGTGTGCACGCAAGCGCCGGGGCCGCCGAGTTCGTGGGTGGAGCGATGGACCAGGAAGCAACCGATGCCGAGGGTCGCGCGGCCTTCGAGAATGTCTATGCACCGGCTGTCGACCTTCACTGCGAGCTACGGGGCTACGTGACCGCCGACACGCCGGCCCTTGCTCCCGGAACGCTCGCGCACGTCGTCCTGATGCGCGGCAGCGCGGTCACCCTGCACGTCGCCGATGCGGGAGGGCGGCCGGCGATGGCCGACGCAGCGTGGGCTGGCGTCGAGGACGGCGCACCCGAGGGCGAGGCCGTGGACGAGACCCTCGACCCCGACTCGCTACGCAGGTCGTCAACGACGTGGCAATTCGAAGAACTCGTGCCGGGTCCCGTGACGTTCGTCGTCGACGTCGGCGGTCGCGAGTTTACGCTCGAGCACGACAGCCGCCTGGCCGAGGCCACGCTCGTCGTGCCTGCCTTCGGATCCGTGATGCTTCGTGGCCTGCAGTCTGCGAAGGACAAGCCGGACGTGCATGTGTGGGGCCAGGCTGTCGCTGCTGACGGCCACGGCTTCGGCGAGCGTCTGAGTCTTGGTCACGTGGCTCACGACCAGGTGAGTTGGCCCGTCGTCTTCCCGGGCCGTTACCGAGTCGAGCTCCTCTCGGCCGACTCCGTCCTCGCTGGACCCATCGACGTCGATGTGAAAGCCGGCGAGACCGTCGAAGCGCGCTTTCCCTGACGCTTCCCCGCGCCGCGGGCGCTCGCTACGCTCCCCGCCCATGCTCCGCGCCCTCACTTTCTCTCTCCTCTGCCTGCCCGCCTGCATGTCCACCCGCCCCTCGCAGCCCGCGCCGCTCACCGTTCCCGAGTCCAGCGACTACCACAAGACCTCCTCCCACGCCGACGTGCTGGAGTTCCTGCGGCAGGTGCGCCTCGCGCAGGACCCGCGCATCGTCGTCTCGCGCTTCGGCACCTCGTCCGAGGGCCGCGAGCTGCCGCTGGTCATCGTCGCCGATCCCACGGTGCGCACGCCCGAGGAGGCGCGCGCCAGCGGCAAGCCCGTGGTGTTCGTCATGGCCAACATCCACGCGGGCGAGGTCGAGGGGAAGGAGGCCGTGCTCCAGCTGCTGCGCGACGTGGTGTGGGGCGCGCCCGGCCCGGACGGCGCGCTCGCGGACCCGTGGCCCGTGGACCAGCTCGTCACGCTCATCGCGCCCATCTACAACGCCGACGGCAACGACCGCTTCGGTCCCAAGAACCGGCCGCTGCAGCAGGGCCCCGACACCGCGGGCCAGCGCGCCAACGCGCAGGACCTCGACCTCAACCGAGATGCCATGAAGCTGGAGAGCCCCGAGGCGCGCGCGCTGGCCGGTCTCTACCGTGCGTGGGACCCGCTGCTCTTCGTGGACCTGCACACCACCGACGGCAGCGCGCACGGCTACGACCTCACCTATGCCGGGCCGCTCAACCCCTCCGTGCACCCCGACATCCTGCGCGCCGAGCAGCAGGACTGGTTGCCCGAGCTGCGCGCCCGCGTCCGCGACCGCGACGGCTTCGAGCTCTACGACTACGGGAACTTCCTCGAGGAGGGCGAGTTCAAGGACGAGGTGGACAAGGTGTCCGGCTGGCGCACCTTCGATCACCGCCCGCGCTTCGGCACCAACGAATACGGCCTGCGCAACCGCTTCGCGATCCTGTCCGAGGCCTACAGCTACGCCGACTTCCGCACGCGCATCGCCGCCACCAAGGCCTTCGTGCGCGAGATCCTGAACCTCTCCGCCGAACGCGGCGACGACCTCGTGGCCCTGTGCCACCGCGCCGACGAGGAAACGGTCGCGCAGGCGCGGCAGGGCGAGCTGCGCCAGTTCACCGGCGCCGACCTCGTCAGCCGCGGCGACGAGCCGGTGCTGCTGCGCGCCTTCCGCATCACGCCCAACGCCACCACCGGCGAGGACGAGCGTGTGGCCGACGGCGAGCGCAGCACCGTCACGATCCCCGCCTTCGTGCAGTTCGAGGGCACCGGCCCGCTCAACGCGCCGCGCGCCTACTATCTGCCGCCCGCCAGCCCCGACTTCGACCCCGAGGCCGTCATCGAGGTGCTGCGCACCCACGGCATCCGCCTCGAGTCCGTGTCCGAGGCGCGCGAGGCCCAAGTGGACGTCTTCACCGTCCGCGACACATCCGCCGCCGCCGAGGAGTACCAGAAGCACCACGAGCGCAAGGCCACCTTGGACGTGGCGACCCAGCGCCGCACGCTGCCGGCGGGGACCCTGCGCGTCCCCGTCGACCAGCCGCTCGGCCGCCTCGTCTTCCAGGCCCTCGACCCGCGCGCCGACGACGGTTTGCTGGTGTGGGACTTCTTCGACGGCGTGGTGGGGCGCGGCGCCGGCACCGAGCTGCCGCTGTACGCCGAGCGCTGAGAGTCGCCTCCTCGACGAGGGGGTTGGTCGCGTCGCGTGAACTGAAGCACTGCATATGCACTGCTTCCGTGATGCTTCAGTTCGCCGGAGAGCCAGCAGAGTCGAGTCTTTCCGCGCCGCGCACTGAAGCACTGCAAATGCACTGCTTCAGCGATGCTTCAGTTCAGGCGGCGGCAGAGCCCATTGCCGCCAGATTCCGGCCCTTCAGGCCCGCCGCGCCGCGACGCCGCCCGGGGCGCCCAGCCTGGCCAGCCCGGCGCAGGCCTTCGCGAGGTCCTCATCCTTCTTGGCGAAGCACAGCCGCAGCTGGTGCCGGCCGTCGGCCGGCTCGGTGTAGAAGCTGCTGCCCGGCACGGAGGCGACGCCGCAGCGCGAGAGCAGGGCGTCCGCCGCGCTGCGGTCGTCGGCGAAGCCGGCCCCGCGCACGTCCACCATGAGGTAGTAGCTGCCCTGCGGCGGGAGGCTGGCGAGGCCGACGGCGTCGCAGGCCTCCATGGTCTGCCGGCGCTTGCGGTCGTAGTCGCGCGCCATCTGCTCGTAGTAGGCGGGGGGCAGGTCGAAGGCCGCCAGGACGCCGTGCTGCAGCGGCGTGGGCGCGCAGATGTAGAGCAGGTCGTTGACGATGCCCATGCGCGCGGTCAGCTCGGGAGGTGCCACGGCGTAGCCGAGCCGCCAGCCGGTCATGTTGTAGGTCTTGGAGAAGCCGGACAGCGTGATGGTGCGCTCGCGCATGCCGGGCAGCGTGGCCAGCGAGACGTGGCGGTGGCCGTCGTAGAGGATGTACTCGTAGATCTCGTCCGTGATGGCGAGGCAGTCGTGCTCGAGGCACAGGCGCGCGATGAGCTCCAGCTCGGCGCGGGTGAAGACCTTGCCGCACGGGTTGCACGGGGTGTTGATGACGATGGCCTTGGTGCGGGGGCCGAAGGCGCGGCGCAGCTCGGCCTCGTCGAACTCCCAGCGCGGGCCGCGCAGCGTGACGCTGCGGATGGTGGGGCGCGCCATGCGCAGCACGTTGAGGTGGTAGCCGTAGAAGGGCGAGAAGAGGATGACCTCGTCCTGCTCCTCCACGAAGGAGAGGGCCGCGGCCACGAAGCCGCCGGTGCTGCCGGCGGTGACCATGACCTCGGTGTCGGGGTCGCAGGGCAGGCCGTTGTAGCTGGCCATCTTGCGCGCGATGGCGCGGCGCAGCTCGTCGATGCCCTCGTACTTGGAGTAGATCGAGCGGTCGGCGTCGATGGCCGACTTGGCGGCGGCCTTCACCAGCTCGGGCGTGGGCTGGTCGCAGATGCCCTGGCCGAGATTGACGCCGCCGACCTCCATGCAGCGGCGCGACATCTTGCGGATGTCGGACTGGACGAGGCCCTGGATGCGGCGCGCTTCGAAGCGAGTCATGCCGGGCAGGATAACCGGGGCGCGAGGCGGGGTGGGGCTCCGGCCGCGCGCAGCGAGGCACTGCAAATGCACTGCTTCGATCAAGCTTCCGTCGAAGGGCGCGGACGGTACCCGTCACGCGGCTCCCCCCAGGGCCTGCGAGTAGACTGGCGTGACCCTCCGGGATCTGCACGTGGCCGAGCGCCCGTCCGACCACAGCCTGCTGGCGCCGAGTGCCGCGCTGCTGCTGCTGCTGCTGGGGGCCACGGGCTGCGGACGCAGCGGGGAGGCCACGCCGCCGGCACCGCCCGCCGCGGCCTCACCCGCGCCGACGCCGCCCAACGTGCTCATCTGGCTGGTGGACACGCTGCGCGCCGACCGGCTCGGCTGCTACGGCGCGGACCGCGCGACGTCGCCGCACTACGATGCGCTGGCCGCCGGCGGCGTGCTGGTGGAGGACTGCTTCGCCGCGAGCAACTGGACGCAGCCGTCGGTGCTGTCCATCCTGTCGGGCACCTGGCCGCTGCCGTTCCCGGACGACTTCAGCGGCACGGTGCCGCCGTCGCTGACGCTGGGCGCGGAGTGGTACTGGGAGCACGGCTGGGACACGGCCGGCATCACGGTCACCGCCGCGGTCGCGCGCGTGTTCGGCTTCGACCAGGGCTGCGCCACGTACGAGGAGCTGGACGAGGGGCTCGACGTCATGGCCCGCAAGCGCCGCGAGGGCGAGCGCTTCTCCGCCGGCCGCGTCGTGGACGCCGCGCTCGACTGGCTGGACCACGGCCGCGACCCGGCCAAGCCCTTCTACCTCTACCTGCACACGGTCGAGCCGCACATGCCCTACGAGGCGCACCCGGGCTGCTTCGGCGACCAGCCGTCCGCGGGCCGGCTGGACGGCAGCGTGGACGTGATGACCCGGGCGCTGGCGGAGAAGTGGGAGCTGGGCGAGGGCGAGCGGACGTTCATGAAGGACCGCTACGACGGCGAGGTGCAGGAGAGCGACCGGCACTTCGGGGATCTGATGGCTGGCCTGGCCGCGCGCGGCCTGCTGGACGACACGCTGCTGGTCTTCGTCGCGGACCACGGCGACGAGCACTGGGAGCACGGGACCTTCGGGCACGGCCACCGCAACCTGCACGAGGAGCTGCTGCACGTGCCGCTGGTGCTGAGCTGGCCGGGGCGTCTTCCGGCGGGCGCGCGCGTGCCGGGCCCGGCGCGTGCGGTGGACATCATGCCGACGCTCGTCGACCTGTGCGGCCTGTCGCCGCTGCCCGGCGCCGAGGGCCGCTCGGTGGCCGAGGTGCTGCGGAGCGTCGGATCGCTGCCCGACCAGCCGCGCTTCGCGGACCGCGCGACCGCGGACGACGATCTGCGCGCGGTGCGCACGGGCCGCTGGCTGCTGACGGTCGGGCCGCGCGCGGTGGACAACGCGCTCTACGACCTCGCGACCGATCCCGGCGAGCTGCACAACCTGGTGGACGGCCGCCATCCGCCACCCGCCGACCTGCTGCGCGAGCTGGGCGACTGGCAGCGCGCAGAGCAGCAGCGGCGTGAAGCGCTGACGGCGCGTCCGGCCGCGGCACCGACGCCGGCGGACATCGAGGCGCTCCAGGCACTGGGCTATGCGCGATAGGCCGCGCGGCACGCGCGAGCTGCTGGCGTGGACGCTGGTGCCCAAGGCCGCGCTGTTGCTGCTGCTGGTCGCGGTCGGCCTGCGCTGGAGCGCGGACGAGCGGCACGTCGCGCCGCGCGCGCCGGGCACGCCGGCCGCGGTCTGGGTGCTGGCGCGCGGTTGGGACAGCAACGCCTACCAGCGCATCGCCCTGGAGGGCTACTACGACGAGTACTCGCGCAACTATCCGCCCGGCTATCCCGCGCTGATCCGCGCGGCGATGCTGCTGGTGCCCGAGCCGCAGGTGGCGGCCGTGCTGGTGAGCAACCTGGCGGCGCTGCTGGCCCTGCTGGTCTTCGCGCGCCTTGCGCGGCGACTCGCGGGGCCGGACGAGGACCTGCTGCCGGCCATGCTGGTCTGCGCCTGCCTGCCGGGACTGCTGGTCTGGGGCACGGTGGCGTACAGCGAGAGCTGCGCCATCCTGCTCGGCCTGCTGGGCTGGACGGCCTACCTCCGCGCGGAGGCGGCCGGGGGAATGCGCCGGCACGCGGGCTGGCTGCTGGCGTCGGGCGGGCTGTTCGGTGCCGCCGCCATGATGCGGCACGTGGCGGGCGCGACACTGCTGGGGCTGGGGCTGGTGGAACTGGCGCGGGTCGTGCGCGCGCCGCGTGGTGCGCGCGGCCGCGCCGCGGGCGAGGCGCTGGCCGCGCTGGCCACGGTGCCGCTGCTGGCCGTCTACTTCGTCTGGAAGTTCTGGTCGCAGGACCTCGCGGGCGTGGAGCGCGACCTGTGGGCCATGAGCTTCGTGCCCCTCGGCGGGCCGGCCAGCCTGCTGGAATTCACGGACCCCGAGACCGTCGCGGTCCTGTTCCTCACGCTGCCGCTGTGGGGGCTGCTCGGCACGGGGCTGGCGCGCCTGGACGTACGGCTCCTGGTCATCGCGCTGGTCACGCTGCTGATGGCCCTGTCCTTCACCGGCATCGCGGCCCAGAGCATCAACCGCTACGCATGGTCCGCCTGGCCGCTGGCGCTGGGAGCTCTGCGGCTGCGCGACCGCGCGGCGACGTGGGCGCTGGTGGCCGTGCTGCTGCTGCTCTCGGCGTGGTGCGGCATCGGCCACGTGCGCGGGACGCTGGCGCTGTAGCGGCATGCGGCGGGCGTCCCCGGCGGGCTGCCGCGCCACCCGAGGTCGCGCGCCACGAAGCATCACCGAACGAATGGCGCCGGTGCTCTTCGCCGCCACGCCCGACTTCGGGCCCAGGGTGGGGGGCACGCTGGTGACCGTCAGCGGCCTCAATTTCGACGAGCTCGAGGTCGGACCATCGCTCACCCTGAACGTGGGCGGATCGCTCGCCACCGGAGTGACCGTGCTCTCAAGCACGCAGCTCACGGCGACCGTGCCCGCCGGCACCCGCGTGAACAGCGGCGCGGGACCGCAGCTGGTCGCGGTGACGACCAGCCTCCGCGAGCACCAGCGCGGAGGGCTACGTGGACACGCCCGCCGTGCGCGTGACGCCGTCGGTTCCGTTCATGGGGCCGGGGCCGCGCAAGTGGTCCCGGCCCCGCCTCTTTTCCGCTGGCCTGGGGCGCTCAAGCCACGGCGCGTCGTCGCGTCCCGCGCCCGCGGCTCGCTCGGGCGCCGTAGAGCTCCGCCAGCCGCTCCGAGACCCGGTCGCCCCAGAACGCGCCCGACGCGAACTGTCTCGGGTGGATCGCCGTCGCGGGAAACGCCGCCAAGACCTCGCGGTCGAATGTGACCAGCGGCACGCCGAGCAGCTCCGCGAGTACGACGAATTCGCAGTCAGAGGCCGTGCATCCGGATTGCACGGCGAGCCGCAGCACCGCGCCGTCCTCGATGCTGCTCTCGCGACCGGCGAGCAGGTCGGCGGCCCGGGCGCAGTGCAGCTGCGCAGCCTTCAGGGGCAGCCCTGATCGGCGCAAGGCCATGGCAAGGACGTTGCGGAACTCACGGCGCCAGATCGAAGGCGCGGTCCAGGCTCGGTCGCGAGCGAAGACGTCTTCGGCCAGCGCTCGGTCGGAGGTCTCCAGGAGGAAGGCCACGATGAGGTTCGTGTCGACGACGATCATGGGCGCCCCTTCTTCTTCGCAGCGTCGATGTCGTCCATCGTCAGCGGCTTCATGGGGAAGCGCTTTCGAAGGCGCGCGTTCTCAGCCAGCCAAGCCTTGACGTCGATGGTCTGGTGAGCGACCTGCTGCTCGATCATCAGGATGATCTGGCGAT
>DASUFI010000347.1:0-37018 GCA_036274635.1 Planctomycetota bacterium | reverse complement strand
CATGCAGCGGACGGCGCCGCGCGCCGCCGCTGATGCCGTGAGCGTTAGCCCGGCAAGGAGCCAGGCGAATGCCTAGCACAGCGCAGCAAATCCAACTCACGTGGGATGGTCCCTGCCGCTTTCTCGATGCCAGTGGATGGTCGGCCAACTGCATCCCACCTGCACAGCCCGGCGTGTACATGTGGGTCGTGGGCTGGCCGCGCGCTCGAGTTGTCACGTACGTGGGCCAGAGCTACAACCTTCGCCAGCGCACCCACGACCACGTCATTCGGACGCTGGGCGGCGGCTACCCGCTGTACGACCCCGACCAGCTCGCACAAGGGCGTCATTGCGAGCGCTTTCGTCCGAGTGTTGGCAACTGCAACGGCGCCTTCCTCGGCGACATGGTGTCCTACCAGCAACTTGCAGCAGCGAATCTACGCGCCTACGAGGTGTACTGGGCCACGCTCGACGCCGGGCAGCGCATTCGCGAGTCGGTCGAGGCGGGTCTCATCGCGGCTCTCAAGTCGCTCGTCGAGTACAGCGGCACCGGCATACACGAGAACCGTCCCAGCCTGAACCACGCCTACTCGCCTTCGGTGTCCGTTACGTCCGTGCTGCCGTCCGGGCTGACCATTCCTCACTTCCCGTTGAGCTTCAGTCATGGCCAGCTTGCTGAGTAGCGGGCCAACCGGCCCTTGCAGCCGACGGGCCGTGGCTCGGCACGCATCACGCTGCAATGGTTCCGGCCCGCGGCCCGCGGCCCGCGGCTGAGGGCCTGGTCGTTACGCCGGCAAGCTGAACTTCCCAGCAGAAACGCGCATGAGCACGAGGCGATCAGTTGTTGAGGCTGCCACCCTGTTCACCATCGGGGTCATCCTGCTCTTCCCCAACTCGGCTCTGCCCACTGTGATGGCATGGACGGCCCTGTCGTGAAGGCTGCCCAGCAAGCCTTGGCCAGTGGCGACGTCCATCTCGTACTCATCTGGGTGCGGAGGGATAATGAGAAGGAGATCCAGGCAGCCTTCGTCCGCACACTGGCGGTCAGGAAGCTCGGCGCCGAGGCCGAGGAGCTTGCGGACATGTATTTCTTCGAGATGCTGGTGCGGGTTCACCGCGTGGGAGAAGGCGCTCCGTACACGGGAGTGAGGCCGGCAGGCCGCGATCTGGGACCCGCGATTCCGCTAGCCGACCAGGCGTTGGCCACTGGCGAAGTCGAGTCGCCGGTCGATCTCGTGACCGAAGCGACGCGCAGGGGGCTCCCGGAGAGATTTGCCCAGGCGATGAAGGCCTTGAAGACCTCGACGGCAAGCGTTGAGGCGGGCCGCGAATACGTGAGGGCTTACGAGGTGTTCATCCACTACGCTGAACGTGCCCATGAAGCAGCGAGCCAGCCAGCGACAGGACAGCTCGATGAGCCCCCACACGCCGCGGGTGGCCACGAGAAAGGAGCGGAACGGTGAGCGCGCCAGGCGCGGATGAGCCTGCCGTCCTCGCCGATCTGGTCGATTACCGGGCCGGTTCGGTCGTCAGCCGGGCCCTCGCGCAGGCGCGAGCAGGCACGGTGACCATCTTCGCCTTCGATGTGGGCGAGGGCCTGAGCGAACACGAAGCGCCCTTCGATGCGCTGCTGTTTATGGTCGAGGGTCGTGCCACCGTCCGCGTCGGAACCAGGGAGCACGCGATGAGTGCAGGAGAGCTCGTGCGGCTTCCGGCCCGTGTTCCTCATGCGGTTCAGGCGGTGGAGCGATTCAAGATGCTGCTGATCATGATCCGAGATAGTGAATCGCGCCCATCTGAGCGGCGTGGCTGATCGTCAGGGCTGACCGAGGCGAAGCACGCATGAAACTCAAGCGGGTACTCCAACTCGACTGGGATGCCATCGCTGGCATCATCGCGGCCGTCGTGGCCCTGATCATGCACCTCCTGCACGTGATCGATGTGGACGTGCTCTTGTCGATCGCGCTCGTCCTCATGGCGCTCCTGTTCATCCGTGATCTGCGGCGTGAGCGAGACGCCGAACGAGTCGGCGCCCGAGTGCGCGGCATCCAGGAGGGCATCAGCGCAATCAGGGCGTCTCTTCATCTGCCGGACGTGGTGTTGGTCGGCCCGCTCGCTTTGCGCAAGGTGAGCCGTCGGTTCTCGGAGCGGGCGTTGGGCCAGATGACGTGGTTCCACGTGTGCCTGTCGATGTTCCGCACGCAGGCCCTGTTCGACACCCTCCTGAAGCCGGCCGTCGACAATCCCGGAGTGTCGGAGATATGTTTCACGCTGGACCCCAGCCAGAAGGAGCTCTGGCGCACTGATGTCCTGCCCAAGCTCCAGGCGTGCCGTGGTGCGAGCAAGGTGCGCGCGGATGAGCCGATGGTCATTGTCCGGCCTGACCAGAGCTTGCAGCCTATGGGCCGCGGCGCAGCGTCGTTCCCGCCGGGAGCGCTGCGGGCCGCGGCCCGCGGTTGAAGGGCAGCTCGTCAGGCGGCACGAGGCCAGCTCGGAGGTGGCTGATGAGACAGTTGTTCCGCTGGAAAGTCCAACGGTGGGTCTTGCTTGCGATCGCGCTGATTCTGGGAGCTCTCCAATTCGTGCCCGTGGATCGGTCGAACCCGCCCGTAACGGCTGAGATCCCGGCGTCGCCGGAAGCACGAGCGGTTCTGCGCCGCGCTTGCTACGACTGCCATTCCAACGAGACGGTGTGGCCCTGGTACAGCCGGGTCGCGCCCGTCTCCTGGCTGGTCGCGCGCGACGTGCACGAGGGGCGCGAGGAGGTGAATTTCTCGACTTGGGACCGATACACGACCAAGGAAGCGGTCAAGAAGTTGAAGGAGAGCTGGGAAGAGGTGGCAGAGGGCGAAATGCCGCCCTGGTTCTACGTGCCGGTCCACCGCGACTCAGTCCTTTCGGCCGAGGATCGCGCGGTGCTCCGCAATTGGAGCCTCGGCACGCCGTAGGCGCTGGTCTGGGCAAGGCGCGTTCGTCCGAGACGGTGTCGATGTTGCGGACAAGGCGGCCGCCGAGCCACTCTGGTTGCGGCGGCAGGGGGCATCCTTGCAGGAGACCTCAACAGAGCAAAGCGACGGCGTGCGTATCGACTGCGTCGGCATCGGACCATTGGTCTTTGCAGTGCCATCCGCGAAGGTGGTGCCGAAGTCGGGCATCGACTCCACGCTCACGCCGCCAATCCAACTATCCGTCGGATCAGACATCCTCGCACAGACGATCCTGACAGTGGACTACGCCTGAGGCCAACTGCTTGTTCGCGACACGCCAGCGCGATGACCTCGTGCGGCCGCCTGACTCTTGGTTGCACTGGCCGGCTCTCCGCGCCGCCGCTGAACGTGAGCGTCAGTCGGAAAAGCACGCTTGAACGGCAGTCGTTCAAGTGCTAGACTGCCTCGGTGATCACCTCGTTCGGAGACCAAGCGACCGAAGACCTCTTCAACGGCCGATCTACGGCGCGAACCCGGCGGTTTCCGCCCGACGTACGCCGTGCGGCGATCAGGAAGTTCGACATGCTCAACGCAGCTCACCAGATTGGAGACCTCAGGAGCCCTCCGGGCAATCGGCTCGAAGCGCTTGTGGGAGACCTCCGCGGTTTCCACGGCATCCGGGTCAACGAGCAGTGGCGCATTGTCTTCCGATGGCGGGGCTCTGATGCCGAGGCCGTCAGCCTTCTCGACTATCACCGAGGTTAGCCCACATGATCCCTACGCAGCGCATCCCGACTCATCCTGGCGTCATTCTCAAGGAGGAATTCCTCGAGCCTCTTGGCATCAGCCAGCTGGAGTTCTCCGAGCATCTTGATGTTCCCATCCAGCGTATCAACGGCATCATTCGAGGTCGCAGGGCCATCACTCCCGAGACCGCCTGGCTGCTTGCGCAGTCGCTCGGCACGAGCCCTGAGTTTTGGGTCAACCTTCAGGCTGCCCATGACCTCGCGGAAAGCCGCCCGGTGCGTCGCATTCGGCAGCTCAAGCGGGTTGGCTAGTTCCGCCTGACTCGCCGCCGCAACAGGCCGGCCGCGGCTGGCGCGCAGGACCTCTTCGCACGGGTGCACGCGGCCCGACTGCTGAGCGGCCGGAGCGCTGGGCATAGGTGATGGAAGCTGCGGCGGGTGGCGCGCTCGACCGCGCGACGCAAGCGCCCGCGGCAGGACTGCTGAGCGGCGACATCGGTGACTGGCCCGCCGCGTTGACGCGATCCCTTCCCTCACGATGAACGAGTGACGCACGCGCAAGCACTGAGCCCCGCTCATCTCGAAGAGGCCGCTCGGGGAGCCCATCGCCGGCCCGGTCCGAGCGCGATGAACGCGCACAAGGCGCTCCGACTCGTTTTCGACGAACCCGAACGGGTACCGTTCATGCCGGACCGCGGACGCGAGGCCAGCGAGCGCGACATGAGCAGCGAGCATCACGAGCATCACCACGCCCGCGCCGAAGCGCCGCAACCGGCCCGGTCAGCTGTCTCGGCTGGACACGACGCTCACGCGGCGCACGGCGAGCACGCGGGCCATGACAAGCACGCCGGCCACAGCGTGGAGATGTTCCGCAACAAGTTCTGGATCTCGCTCGCGCTGACGATCCCGACGCTGCTCTGGGGCCACATGCTCGCGCGCCTCTCGGGCCGCCATGCGCCGCTCCTGCCGGGGTCGCAGTGGATCGCACCGATCTTCGGCACTGCGGTCTTCGTCTACGGCGGCTGGGTGTTTCTGCAGGGCGCCGCGCGGGAGCTCCGGGCCCGGCTGCCCGGCATGATGACCCTCATCTCGCTGGCCATCTCGGTGGCCTTCGTGTTCAGCGCCGCCGTCGCGCTCGGCTATCCGGGGATGCCGCTCTGGGAGGAGCTTGCGACCCTCGTCACCGTCATGCTGCTCGGCCACTGGATCGAGATGCGCTCGATCTTCCAGGCCCAGAGCGCCTTGAAGGAGCTTGCGAAGCTCCTGCCGAGCACGGCCCTGCGCGAGGTCGACGGCCGCACGGAAGAGGTGGCGATCGGCGCGCTCGGCGCCGGCGACGTGGTGCTCGTTCGCCCCGGTGCGCGCGTGCCCGCCGACGGCCACGTGCGAAGCGGGACGAGCTTTGTGAACGAGGCGATGATCACGGGTGAGTCGCGTCCGGTCGACAAGACCGAGGGGGACACGGTCATCGCCGGCACGGTCAACGGCGCCGGCTCCCTGCGCGTCGAGGTCACGAGGACCGGGGGAGAGACGTCGCTCGCGCGCATCATGCGTCTCGTCGAGCAGGCCCAGAAGTCGCGCTCGCTCGCGCAGGCGCTCGCGGATCGCGCGGCCTTCGCGCTGACCCTCGTCGCGGTCGCGGCGGCCGTGCTCACCGGGGTGGCATGGACCCTGCTCGCGGTCGATCCGGGGTTCATCGTGGAGCGGGTCGTCTCCGTCCTCGTCGTCGCCTGTCCGCACGCACTCGGGCTGGCGATCCCGCTCGTGATCGCCATCTCGACGACGCTCGGCGCCCGGAGCGGCCTGCTCGTCCGCGACCGCCGCGGTCTCGAGGAGGCCCGCAATCTGAGCGCCGTCGTCTTCGACAAGACCGGTACGCTGACGCTCGCCGAGCACCGCGTGATCGGGCTGCGCGTGGTGGACGGAGTCACCGAGACGGACGCCCTTCGCCTGGCGGCCGCCGTCGAGCGGGACTCGGAGCACCCGGTCGCCCGCGCGATCGTGACCAGTGCCACCGAGCGCGGGCTCGAAGTCCCGCCGGCAGAGAGCTTCCGCGCGCTGCCCGGTCAGGGTGTCGAGGCGCGAGCCTTGGGCCGCACGCTGAAGGTGGGTGGGCCGAACCTTCTCCGCAAGCTTGGCGTCGAGCCGGCTGCGGCGTTGGTCGAGGCCGCGGCGGAGGCGGCGTCGCGAGGCCAATCGGCCATCTACCTGGTGGAGGAGCGACGCGCGCTGGCTGTGTTCGCGGTGGCCGACGCCGTTCGGCCCGAGTCGCGCGAGGCGATCCGGCAACTGCACGAAGCGGGAATCGAAGTGGTGATGCTCACGGGTGACGCGAAGGCCGTCGCGGACGCCGTCGCCAGGGATCTCGGGATCGATACCGTCTTCGCGGAGGTGCTCCCGGAGGACAAGGCGAAGAAGATCGAAGAGCTCCAGGCGCGAGGCAAGCGCGTCGCGATGGTCGGCGACGGCGTCAACGACGCGCCCGCACTCGTCACGGCCGACGTCGGCATCGCGATCGGCGCCGGCACGGACGTCGCGGTGGAGGCGGGCGACGTCGTGCTCGTGCGCAGCGATCCGCGCGACGTGCCGCGAATCATCGAGCTGTCGCGGGCAAGCTACCGGAAGATGGTGCAGAACCTCTGGTGGGCGGCGGGGTACAACGTCGTCGCCATCCCTCTTGCGGCAGGTGTGCTGTTCCACCAGGGAGTGCTGCTCCCACCGGCCGCAGCCGCGGTCCTGATGTCGGCGAGCACGGTCATCGTCGCGATCAACGCCCAATCGCTGAAGCGGGTGCGACTGTGATCGTGCGCACATGCCGCTCAACGACCGGCAGCGGAGGCGCCCCGCGCCGCCGCTGAACCGGAGCGTTGGGCCGCACGCACACACACTTCGCAACCGTCATCAATCTCCATGGAAAGCGCACCATGGCCAAGTACCTGATCTCCTTCCCCAGTGCGGCGATGGTCGTGCCCGACGGCGAGGTGGAGGCCGTGGGCCGCGACGCGCACGCCGTGATGGATGAGGCGAAGGCCGCCGGCGTTTACGTCTTCGGCGGCGGCATCGACGCAGACGTGCCGCCCGTGCTCGTCTCGGCGGACGGTTCGGTCGCCGCGGGTGGCTACCCGTGGGCGCCCCCGCTCGACGGAGGCTTCGCCGTGCTCGAACTGCCCTCGCGCGAGGAGGCCGTCGCGTGGGCCGCGCGCATTGCGAAGGCTTGCCGCTGCAAACAGGAGCTACGCGTTTTCGGGTTCGACCCGCGGTCCTGAGGGCGGTGCTGAAGTGGCGCAGGAAGTGCAGCCTGACGAGGCGCTGCAGCGGACGCCGCTTCGCGGCTCCGCCGAGCTTCGGCATGCCAGTACCGGACGAAGAACTGCACATGACCCGCCGCAGGAGCGGACCGCAGCGGCGGTAGACTTCCCCTGTGGTCGAGCGGCGCGCGTGCGCCGCCGCGGCCGCTCAACGGCATCATGTCAGGCCGACCTGAGGAATGAGAGACGATGTCCCCGGATGTGGAGCTCCTCGCAGATCAGATCAGCCGAGCCTTCCGGGGCGAGTCCTGGCATGGGCCCTCGGTACTCGAGGTGCTGGCGGGTGTCTCGGCGGAAGACGCCGCAGCTCACCCAGTGGCCGGAGCGCACAGCATGTGGGAGATCGTCCTTCACCTGATCGGCGGATACACTCTGGTCCTTCGGCGGCTACGTGGCGAAGAGGCGCAGCTCTCGCCGGATGAAGAGTGGCCTCCCATGCCGGCGTGCAGTTCGGAGTCCTGGCGCGAAAGCCAACGAGTGTTGGAGGAACTGAATCAACAGCTGCTGCGCGCCGTGCGCGCCTTCCCGGCGGAACGCCTTCTGCAGCAGCTGGGCTCCGAGTACTCGGCGTACACCCAGTTCGCCGGCACGCCGCAGCACGACCTGTATCACGCGGGCCAGGTCGTCCTGCTCAAGAAGGCACTCGCGGCCTCGCGAGGGGCGGCCTGACAACGAGTCGGCCAGACTGATCACAGGCATGGGCAAGACACAGGGAACCTCGCCATCGCTGGTGCGCAGCTTGGCGAACTCGACGGCCACGAGATGGGGCCCAAGGAGACGACACTCTTCCTGTACGGCCCGGACGCTGAGCGACTGTTCTCCGGTATCGAGGCAATCCTCCGAGCGTATCCACTCTGCCAGCGAGCGCGCGTCGAGATTCGCCAGGCTGGACCCGGAGCCGCCCAGCGTGAGGTTCGTCTGTGAGTCTGCTACCCTGCCGCTGCAGCAAAGTGGCCGCGCCCGACTGACGTGGATGCTCGGTGCCTGCGGGCTCGGCCGTCTGCCGAGCGGCTTGGGCGTTGGTCCGGTCTGACGCAGAACACACGAGAACAACGAGGAGGATGGGGTGAGTGCGAAACCCGCGAGCAGGCAGCCTACTCCGGAGGCCCAGCTCAAGTCCTTCCTCGACCGCTTCGATCCGAAGGTGCAGCGGCTCTTCCGATCGGTCCGGGCTGCTTTGCGCAAGCGATTCCCGACCGCGAACGAGCTGGCGTACGACTACTCCGACTCCGTGGTCATCTCGTACTCGCCGACGGACCGAGGCTTCGAGGGCATCGTCGCGATCGCCGCACGTGCCGACGGTGTGCGCCTGTACTTGACGCATGGACTGCAACTGCCCGACGCGAAGAAGCTTCTGCTGGGATCGGGAAAGCAGGCCCGCTTCGTCCCGGTGGAGGTGGCCAGCCGGTTGGCCCATCCCGACGTGGCGGCGCTGATTGCCGCTGCCGTGGATCAGGCGAGCGTTGCCTTGCCTTCGAAGGGCAAGGGCAGCCTCATCATCCGGTCGGGTGGTACGGAGAAGCGGCCGCGCCGGAAGCCGAAGAAGTGACGGGGGGGGAGTGAAGCCGACGCGTTCGGAGGCCCTGGCGTCTTCGTCCCGCGGCCCGCCCGACCTCGCGCGTCCAGTCGGCGCGAACGTCTAGCCGATCACCCGACCCGCTCCGAGCCGGTTCGTGAACTCGCGGAACGGCAGCACCTCCACGTCCCCATCCCTGAGCGTGTCCCGTCCCAGGTAGATCCCGAAGCCGCGCTCGATCACCTCGCCGTCGATCAGATCGTGCAGAGCCCGCGCGTTCTCGCGCCGCCAGCTCGTGGCCGCCTTCACCTCGACGCCCACCGCGGTGCGGCCGCGTGACCAGATGAAGTCGACCTCGCTGCCCGAGGGCGTGCGCCAGTAGGCAAGCTTGCCGCCGAGGTTGGCGATGCTCATGCGCGCGCGCAGCTCGTGAAGCACGAGCGTCTCGAGCAGCGGGCCGCGCTCGGCGGCCTCCAGCGGTTCGCGCAGCCGCTGCGCGAGGCTGCGCACGACGCCCGTGTCGAAGAGGTAGAACTTCGGATGGGCCGCTTCCTTGACCTTCGCGCGCGGGCGCCAGGCGGGCACGAACGTGCCGATCAGCGTGTCGACGAGCGTATCGAAGTAGCGCTGGACTGTCGGCCGCGCGACAGCGCAGTCGCGGGCGATGCCGGCGACATTGACGACCTGGGCATTCATGACCGCGGCCACCTCGAGGAAGCGGGCGAAGGAATCGAGGTTCTTCACCAGGGCCTCCTGCTGGATCTCCTCCCTGATGTAGTTGGCCGCGTAGGCCTCCAGGACGTCCACGGCATGGCGCTGCTCGGCACGCACCTTGGGGAGGCAGCCGTGGGCGAGGAGCTCTTCGGTCGTCACCCCGCTGCCGATCTCGGCCATCGTCAGCGGGAAGAAGCTGCGGTTGATGACACGGCCCGCGAGGAGGTTCACGTCCATCCGCCTGAGCTTCCTGGCGCTCGATCCGCTCAGCGCGAAGCGATACCGGTTGCCGTGATCGGCGATGAGGGAGTGGACCTCGTTCAGGAGGGCCGGCAGGCGCTGCACCTCGTCGATGACGACCCAGCTTCCCTTGGGCAGGGCCTCGACCGACTGCCGGAGCCGGTTGGGGTCGCGCATGAGGGCGAGCAGCTCGGCGTTGCGAACCAGGTCGAACCATGTGGCGCCGCCGAGCTGCTCGCGCAGCCAGGTCGTCTTCCCCGTCCCGCGGGGCCCGAACAGGAAGAAGGAATGATCGGGCAGCGGCAGGGCACGTGCATACATGGCGAGCAGTATGACGGTAAAAATGCTCGCGGACAAGGCAATCCCCCCGGCGCCTTCCTGCCGGTCCTCGACTCGCCGCGCATGGGCGTGTGCGGATACGGCACGACGGACTGAGTGTCCGGAAGGCCTTCCATGCCGGTGCCGCCGGCGTCACGCGACCGAGCTCGCCCCTCTCACCGCTCCCCGTCCTCCCCCGCCCAGTTCGCCAGCTGCCCCGCCTCCGTGATCAGCCGATCCACTTCCAGCTGCTCCCCGCCATACGCCCCGCGAATCCGCCCGTGCCGGTCGATCAGCAGGAATTCCGCGCTCGGCGCCCCGGCGGCGGCGCACAACCGCTTCATCGCTGCCCCGCCCGCATCCATCCCGAAGTGCAGCTCGGGCCGCGGCGCCCGGTGCTCATCCAGCCACCCCTTCAGATCTGCCGCGCTGCCCCCCTGCGCGAGGATGGCGTAGACCAGCGCCTGATCCAGCCCGCGCAAATGCTTGCGCAGAGCCACGAGACGCTCCCACGTCGTGTCGCGGGCGTTGCCCTCCGCCAGCGGCAGCGCCGTCACGATCACGCAGCGCCCACGCAGATCCGCGAGCCGGAACGGCCGCTCGAGCTCGTCCGTGAGCGCGAAGTCCAGCGCCGGCCCGTCCTCGCCCGGCAGCCGCGCCGGCAGCCTCGCGGAGAGCGACTTCCACAGCGGAAAGAGCCACAGCAGGCCGATGACCCCGACCCAGAACCACCAGCGCTGCAGGACGGGCAGCGGCGCGCGGTCGCGGCTCAGGAGTCTGCCTGCTCGCTGGCGTCTTCCTGCTCGCTGCGCAGGATGCGGCGCATGCACGCGATGGTGGCCGTGACCACGATGTAGGGCGTGATGAGGAAGCCGCCGATGTAGGCCAGCGTGTCAGCCGACTGCGACAGCGCGCAGTAGGGGCAGGCGGCGGCGGGCGCGGCGAGGGCCGCGAGGGCGAGCAGGGCGCGGACGGCGGTGGCGGCGCGGTGGCTCACAGCAGCGGCCGGAAGTACTCCTCGCACATCAGCAGGATGGCGAAGAGGGCCATGTAGGCCGGCATCAGGGCGATCCAGCGCACCCAGCGGGTCTCCCACTTGAGGTGCATGAAGTAGGCCGCCACGAGGATGGCCTTGGCCGAGGCCAGGAAGATGAGCAGCAGGATCTTGGTGTTGTGGTTCCACGGCGCGCTGTAGACCTGCGGCACGAAGATCTCGATCAGCGTGAGCACGCCCAGCGTGAGCCAGATCGTGATGAAGGTGGAGGTGGAGGGGCCGTGCGGCTTGGCGTGCGCGGCCGGAGCGTGGGGGTCCGGGGCGTGGGCGGTCGCGGGGGCCTGACCGTGGGCTTGGTTCTTCTTGGACATCGCCGCGCCTCAGAGCAGGTAGATGAAGGTGAAGACCAGGATCCATACCAGGTCGACGAAGTGCCAGAACAGGCCCACCAGCTCGACGGGACTGTAGGACAGGCCGCCCTGCGTGTACTTGCCCTTCATCGCGCCGAACAGGATGAAAGTGAGGTAGATCACGCCCGCGGTCACGTGGCAGCCGTGGAAGCCGGTGACCACGAAGAAGGTGGTGCCGAAGAGCGGGTTGATGGGGTGGCCTTCCCACGTGCCCTGGGTGAAGCCGATGCCCTCGCGCACGAGGTGCGTGTACTCGTAGGCCTGCATGCCGAGGAAGAAGAGGCCGCCGAGGATGGTGGCGGTAAGCCAGCCGACCAGCGCCTTCCTGTCCGCCCGCTGCGCGGCGGCGACGGCCATGACCATGGTGAGCGAGGAGCAGATGAGGTCGAAGGTGCCGACCGCGGTGAACTTGATGCCCAGGATGTGCTGGGGATTGGGCCAGTCGTGAGACCAGGTGCGCAGCAGCGCGTAGGCCAGCAGCAGCCCGCCGAACGAGAAGCCGTCCTGCGCGATGAACAGCCACATGGCCACCTTGCCGCCCGTGGCGTGCCCGACGTGCTCGTCGTGGGGCACCGCGGCCGTCGTCGAGTGCGACTCGGTCATGAGGTCTCCGGGGTCAGACGAGGAAGAAGCCGACGAAGAGGACCAGCCACACCGCGTCGACGAAATGCCAGAAGGTGGCCGCGCTGGCGGCCGTCGAGCGGCGCTGGGCCGTGACGCGCCCGGCCGCGGCCGCCCACTGCACCCACAGCAGCGCGATCAGCCCGCAGGCCACGTGCGCCGCGTGGAACCAGGTGAGCATGTAGAACAGGCCCGCGTACATGCTGCTGTCCGGGCCTGCGCCCGCCGACCAGACGCCGGTCCACAGCCAGGTCTGCAGCGCCGCGAAGGCGACCGCCAGCAGCAGGCCCGTGGCCCAGCGCGCGGCGAAGCCCGGCGCGCCGGTGCGCAGCCGCTTCACCGCGGAGCCCAGCACCAGGCTGCTGGCCAGCAGCACCGCCGTGCCCGCGGCCGCGATGGGCAGCGAGGGCAGCGTCACGCCCGCCGGCGGCCACACCGGCTGGCGGTGGCGGATGATGAGGAACGAGAGGAACAGCGTGAGGAAGGCCATCGACCACGAGCCGATGAAGATCGCCATGCCGAGGGCCACGTCGACCCTGCGGCGGGCGTTCTCGGTCGGCAGCGTCATGGTGTGGCTCATGGGGCGGCAGGCTCAGGTGGCCAGCGGCTCCGTCTGGTAGATCCAGTCGCGGCCGTCCTTGATGGCCGGGTTGCTGAACTCGTGCGGGCCGGTGGTGACCAGCGGCAGCGTGTCGAAGTTGTGGTGCGGCGGCGGGCTGGGGACGGTCCACTCGAGCGTGCCGACCTCCCAGGGGTTCTGCGCGGCCTGCCGGCCCACCGCCACGGTCTTGATCACGTTCCAGGCGAAGATCAGCTGCGCGGTGCCCAGCACGAAGGCCGCGACGCTGGTGATCACGTTGAGCCACTGCAGCTCGTTCGTGTAGGGGTTGTCGGTGTGATCGTAGTAGCGGCGCGGCATGCCGCCGTAGCCGCTGAAGAACATCGTGCAGAACACGATGGTCAGCGGGATGATCGTGGCCCAGAAGTGCAGCTTGCCCAGCCGCTCGCTGAGCATCTTCCCGAACATCTTGGGGAACCAGAAGTAGGTGCCCGCGAAGGCGCCGAAGAGCGAGCTGGCCGCCATGGTCAGGTGGAAGTGCCCGACCACGAAGTAGGTGTCGTGCAGGTAGATGTCCGTGCTGATGGTGGCCAGGTAGATGCCCGTGAGGCCGCCCAGGCCGAACACGAAGATGACGCCCATCGAGAACAGCATGGGCGTCGTGAAGCGCAGGTTGCCGCGCCACAGCGTGTGCAGCCAGTTGAAGAACAGGATCTCGCCCGGCACCGAGATGATCATGGTGAGCAGCATGAAGCTCTCGCCCAGCATCGCGGTCATGCCCGTCACGAACATGTGGTGGCCGTAGACCACCGCGGACAGGACTGTCACCGCGGCCATCGCGCCGACCGTGACCTTGTAGGCGAAGGCCGGCTTGCGGGCGAAGAAGGACAGGATGTCGCTGATGATGCCCCACGCGGGCAGGATGAGGATGTAGACCTCGGGGTGCCCGAAGATCCAGAACAGGTGCTGGTAGAGGATCGGGTCGCCGCCGCCGCCCTGCGCCATGGTGGCCGGCACGTAGAAGCTCGTGCCGAACTGCCGGTCGAGCACCATGAGGATCATGGCGCTGCCGATCACCGGCAGGAAGAGCACGTTGAGCGCGGCCGTGAACAGCAGGCCCCAGATGGTGAGCGGCAGGCGGCCCCACGTCATGCCCGGGGCGCGCAGGCGCACGACCGTGGTGATGTAGTTGATGCCGCCCATGATCGAGGACGCGCCGATGAAGAACACCGCGATGGCCCACAGCGTCTCGCCGTGGCCCGGCGTGCCCACGTTGCTGGACAGCGTCGGATAGGCCGTCCAGCCGCCCTCGGCGGCGCCCAGCGGCACGAAGAGCGAGTAGAAGGCCACGCCCGCGCCGATCACCACCGTCCAGAAGGACAGCATGTTCAGCGTGGGGAAGATCATGTCCCGCGCGCCGATCATGAGCGGGATGCAGAAGTTGCCGAAGGCGCCGATCAGCAGGGGCGTGAGCCCCAGGAAGATCATGATCGTGCCGTGCATCGTGAACAGCGTGTTGTAGCCGTCGGGCGGGATCACGCCGCCGCTGCGCGGATACAGGATGTTGCCCAGCAGCGGGAACGGCTTCCCGGGATAGGCCAGCTGCCAGCGGATCATCATGGCCATGGTGCCGCCCACCATGAGCCACACGAAGCCCAGCCACATGAACTGCTTGGCGATGACCTTGTGGTCCGTGCTGAAGATGTACTTCCGCAGGAACGAGGTCGGCTCGGGATGGATGTGGTCGCCGCTCATCGGCCAGCTACTCCCTTGAATTCCCAGGCCCAGCGGGCCTCGGTGTCGGATGCGTCGTAACCGGCCTGCGCGATGCGGCTGGCCTCGCCCAGCCAGGTGTCGTACTCCGCCGCGGGGAGCACGTGCAGCTTGCCGTGCATCTGGTAGTGCGCGTAGCCGCACAGCTCCGCGCACAGGATGTCGAAGTCGCCCGACTTCACCGGCTCGAACCAGATCTCGTTGATGGCGCCGGGGTTGGCGTCGCGCTTGATGCGCATGTCGGGGATGTAGAAGGAGTGGATGACATCCTTGCTGGCCTCGTTGACCACCACCGGCCGGCCCTCGGGCACGGTGAGCTCGTTGATGGTCACGACGTCGTCGGGCGTGCCGAAGGTGCCGTCCGCGCCGGGCGTGCGGAAGTTCCAGGCCCACTGCTGGGCCAGCACCTCCACCTGCAGCACGTCCGGCGTGTCGGGCTTCGGGATGTTCCAGAAGCCCTCGCGCAGGTCCTGCATGGCGATGACGAGCACCGAGGCGTCCAGCACGAAGAACACCGTCACCGACACGATGGCCGTGAAGCGCTTGTCGTGCAGGCTGTTGCCGTGGTCGAACTTGGCCTTGTGCCCCGGCCGCGCGCGGTCGCGCACCACCGGGATGAGCAGCACCACGAGCATGATCGCGAAGCTGACGCCGATCAGCAGCGTGATGAGCGCAAACAGGTTGTCGAACATCGGGCCGTAGCTGCTGGCCGGCGGGTTCGGCTTCCAGCGGTCGGCGGCCTGTGCCGCGGGCGTGAGCGCCAGCGCCGCGAGCGCTCCGAGCGCGGCCAGCGCCGTGCGCCGGGAACGGGTGGGGACCACGGGCTCTCCTCGAGGGTTCACTGGCCGCCTCGCAGGCTGGCCATGAAGGCGGCGCGCGCGTCGGGCTTGCCGTGGTAGGTGTCCACCAGGCTGCGCACGTAGTGCGCGATGGCCCAGATCTCGCTCTCGTCCACGGCGCCCTTGGGCGACTCGGCGGTGGCCCGGCCCCACGTCGGCATTCCTGCGCCGCTGATGCCGGCCGCGATCGTCTGGAAGGTCTCGAACGGCGTGCTGCTGTAGCGCAGCGTCTGCCAGGTGAAGTCCGGCGGCAGGATGGCCACCTTGTAGCCCTGCACCTCGTAGCTGCTGTCCTTCTTGAGCACGCTGTAGTAGAGGTCGGAGCGGTAGGTCTGCGAGGCGTCCCCGCCGCGCATCTCGTTGATCTGCGCGGTCGTCGCATAGGCCGGGTGGCAGCTCCAGCACTGCCGCACGTGGTAGGCCTTGCGGCCCTCGTCGATGGCCTCCTTCTCCTTGCCCACCCACGGATCGGGGGGCGTGAACACCTCCGGACCGATCTCGTTGGTCTCGTCGTGCCAGCCCTCACCGGGGCCGGACAGGCTCTTCACGTAGCTGAGGATGTCGTGCAGCCGGTCGTCGGACACGGCCCACTTGAGCATGGGCGTGCCGTCGAGGCCGTGGTGCACCAGCTTGATGAGCGCGCCGTCGTTGGGCAGGAACTCGCCCGGCACCTTGGTGAACTTGAAGGTGCTCTGGTGGAAGCTGCGCGGCGGCGGGCGCAGGCCCTGGGCGGAGCGGCCATAGCCGTCGCCCTCCATGCCGTGGCAGCTGGCGCAGAACTGCACGAAGTCCTGCCGCCCGCGCGTGAGCGTGGCGGCGCTGACCGTGCGCCAGTAGACCTCGTTCTCGTCGTCCCAGGCGTACTCGCCGGTGGAGTCCACCCAGTGCTCGCCGTCCTGGCGGAAGCGCCCGGGCTGCTGCCCGGCCAGCTCCTCGATGTCCTTGACCCACGCGAGCTGCTTGTCGGGCTGCGTGATCTCGAGCATCGCGGTCCGCGGCGCAAGGGAGAACGGCCCCGCGGGCGCCGGCGCCTTGCCTTCCTCGCCCTCGTCGCCCGGCGCCGTCAGGCCCGCGAGCGCCGCCAGCAGTGCCAGCGCGGCCCCGGAGTTCAGGAACAGTCGGGTCATGTCCGTTGGGATCCTCGGGGTGGGTGGGCCGAGCCGCCGGCCGGTGCCCGCGGACCGCCGGCCCCGGCACCGCGCATGCCCCTTTCCGAACCTTGGGCATGCGGAGTGCCGAGTCTAGAAAAGCGCGAGGCCGCCGCGAAAGGGGGCAGCGGACCCGTTCAGCCCCGCCGGACGCCGTAGTCGTGGTGCGAACCGTCCGGAGCCTCCACCCGCAGCCCGCCCAGCACGCCCGGCTGCGCCCACGGGTAGTCCAGCGGCACCTTGCCATGCCCGCCCGGCACGTCGAGCAGGTACCACGGCAGCAGATGCCCCGGCACCGTGCCGCGCAACGCCCGCATGAGCGCGTAGCCCTGCTGCACCGTCGTCCGCAGGTGCCCGGTGCCCGGCACGAGGTCCGCGTGGTGCAGGGCGTAGGGCCGCACACGGGCCTCCGCCAGCGCCCACAGCAGCTCGCGGTGTACCGCCGGGTCGTCGTTGATGCCCGCCAGCAGCACGGACTGGTTGATGACCTCGACTCCCCGCGCCCGCAGCCGGGCCACGGCCGTGGCGGCCTCGGTCGTCACCTCGACCGGGTGGTTGAAGTGCGCCGCCACGACCAGCGGCTTGCGAAGGCTGCCCAGCGCCGCGGCCAGCTCTTCCGTCACGCGGTACGGGTTCACGACCGGCATGCGCGTGTGGATGCGCAGGCCGCGCAGCTGGGGCATGGCGTCCAGCCGGCGCAGGATGAAGAGCAGCTTCTCGTCGCCCAGCGTCAGCGGGTCGCCGCCGGTGAGGATGACCTCGCGCAGGGCCGGCTCGCCGGCGATCCACGCGAGCGCGGCCTCGAGCTCGGCGTCGTCCAGCGCGTAGTCGGCGTTGCCCACCAGCCGCTTGCGGAAGCAGTGGCGGCAGTGCACCGAGCAGATGGGGGACGGCAGCAGCAGCGCGCGGTCGGGGTAGCGGCGCGTGACGGCGCGCAGCGGGTGGTTGGGCGGCGTCTCGTCGCCGGTGGGGTCCTCGAGCTCGTCGGGACGGACGGTCATCTCGCGCGGGTCGGGGACAGCCAGGGCCCAGACGGGGTCGCGCGGGTCGGCGGCACGGGCGAGAGAGAGGTAATAAGGCGTGGCGCGCATGCCGTAGAGCGCGGCGGCGCGCTCGATGGCGGGGCGGTCGAGGCGGGAGAGGTCGAAGCGGCCGGGGAAGAGGCGCTCGACGTCGGCGAGCGAGGTGGCGGCGTGGGCGTGGTGCCAGCGCCAGTCGGGAGGGAAGGTAGGGGCGGTGGGGGGAGAGGAGGCGGACACGGACGGCATCGTCCGGGCTGCAGCCGCGGACGGCAACGGCTGACGGTCACCGACCCACCACGGGCTCCAGGCCGACGACGCGGAGCCAGCCGAAGGCACCGTCGCGCAGATGAAGGACGATGTCGCACGGCCCTTCGAGCTCCGATGTCCCTGCGGGGGGCAGAGGGAGGGAGACGTCTTCGATCGGCCCTTGCGACAGGGCGAATCTCGGGCTGTTGCGGACGTATCCCATGAAGCGCGCGGGAACGGCGCGATCCGACGATGGATCGAGGATCCAGTTGAGCACGATGGCGGAGCAGAGCGTGACAACCAGCGTGATGATAGGCACCGCGAAGAGTGCGACGCCGACCGAACGGGCGCCAGCCGCGCGACGGCGCAGCAGCCAAATGGCCGCCGGAACGGCAAGGACGGTCAGCGCGACTCCGTAGCCCGCTGCCTCACCGAGAATGGGCTGGAGAAGTCCGCTGGGCAGCCTGGCCAACAATTCCCGGAAGAAGCCGATCGCCAAGAGCAACAGCAGCATGACGGAGATGATCTTGGGGACCAGCAGCACGTCGCGCGGCTTCCTGGAGAGATCGTCGACCACAGCGCCGGCTGATGCGATGGCGATCGCGCGAAGTGCGACCAGCCGATCGAGCGCCTCGGGCACGCGGCCCGCATCGGCGCGCGAAACGCGAACCCCCAGCCCGCGCTCGTCCCAGCGCAAGACGCGCGATTGTGATGCGAGCAGTTCGTCCATGAGTCGCCGCGCCTCCGGCAACGCCAGCAGCGTTGCCGCCGCGGACCGGTCGCTCGCCCGCACGCAGAACTTCTCATCGAAGCCTGGGTCGCCGGACCCAAGGCAGGGCGCGCGGTACAGCCACGACGCAACGCCCTCGAGCCCGCTGCGCCGTTCGACCGATAGCAGCGACGTCGAGCCGGTCCCCAGCCACAACCATCCGTCCGACAGGCGGTAGTCGAGGCCTGCGTGCGATCCCGAGATACCCAGCCTGCGGGCGAGGCCACCCAGCCGCCGAGCGAGCGCGCGGCGATCGCGGTTTGCCTTCATGGCCACGAGTCCGGCCACGGCCCCGACAATCGCCAGTATGGCGAGCATTCGAGGAAGGACCGACGGCCCCTTCGGGGTGGATATGCTCTCGATGGCGGACGTACGGGCTGCGCGAGCATCGACTCCTGGCACGGCCACGACGTCCGCGACCTCCAAGTGCCGCCAGCCGAGCGCGCCGCTCCGCCGCGCGATGACGATGTGCGTGCCACCGGGGACGATGCTCGCAGCCACGTCATCGGAAAAGGTCAGGGTCCCCACAGCCGCCGGCTCGGCGCCGACGAGCCTGATGCTTGCGGTCACGCCGCCCTTCGACGACGGCGTGATGCCAACCACCTCCCACACGGTGTTGAAGGGTTCGGACGTGTCGAAGTGCCGGTTGGCCCACTCGAGGCCGAGTGAGACGAAGAGCCACAGCCCTATTGCAGCACCGACCGCGAGGCCGAGGCGTACCTGGCGTTGCTTGCTCGCGGGTGAGGTCCTGCGCCAAGCCAGAAGTCCAAGTGCAGCGCCAGCAAGCAGCGCAGGGGCGGCCCCGATGAGCATCACTCGATGACGAACATCTAGGTTCAGGCCAGTGTGCTGTGCATCATCGAAGAGCCAGGCCGCGAGCAACATCGTCGGCAACGCGACCGCACCCGCCGCGAAGACCAGGGCGTTATCCAAGGCCTTCCGCGTGCGCTGCGCCGTCTCGGGCCGCCCTTCGCCCCGACCCTGCGCATCGCTTCCTCCTGACTTCTCCATTCCGGGACTCTAGCAACCCGACCTCGGCGCGATGGCGCCTGCCCCAGCGCCGGCTGACGCCGCTTGTCGTCAGCCCCAGTGCTTCATCAGCGCCGGCACGATCGCCGCCGCCGCCACGATCAGCGCCGCGACGATCGGCGCCGCCACCGGCGCCACCCGCCTCACGCGCCTCCGCAACGTGTCCCGCGCCGCCGGAGCGACGCGCGCCGCCGCGATGAGGTGCGGATACAGCTCGACCAGCCGATCCAGCCCCGCCGTCAGCCGCTCCGGGGACCGGCCGGCCCAGCACGGCCGGCCCAGCATGAGCGAGGCGCGCCGCCGCTGCAGCACGAGCTTGTCGCGCGAGCCTTCGAGCAGCGTCGTCACCGCGCGCCGCGCCTCGGGCCGCGCGAAGAGCGCCCGCGCGAACTCCTGGTCGTCGGAGAACACCGCCACGGCACGATCGAACGCAGGCTCGATCCCGGCCACGGCGTGCTCGAGGCCGTGGCGTTGCCAGCGCAGGCGGCCGTCGCGCGGCAGCACCACCAGCTCGTGCTCCACCGGCAGCTCGAGGAGCGAGAGCGCCGGCCGCTGGTGCTGGCCGCCCGTGCAGTAGGAGAACTCGCGGCCGCCGCGCGTGCCGCGCACCCGGCACCAGCGGACATCGCCGCCCAGCGCGTCGGCGACGCGCGCGAGGCGCAGGCGCAGCACGACGAAGGCGGTGACGGCGACCGCGACGGCGACGAGCACGGCCAACCCGGCGCCGAGAAACGGACCGAGCTCCTTCATGGCCGCGTCTTGCCTCGCGCCACGATGCGCCACACGCTCCAGCCGATCATGAGCAGACCTCCGACGACCATCCACCACAGCGGCATGGGACTTCCTCCGGCGCTCAAGGCTCTTCCTGCTTGCGGCGCCACTGGGACAGCAGCACGACGGCGCCCGCCACGATCACGAGGCCACACACCGCCATGGTGATGATGCGCCAGGTGTTGTCGACGCCGGGGTCGTCGCTGAGCCAGCCGTCCTTGAGCAGCGAGCTCACGAGGGCGCCGACCGCCGCGGCGATCGCGCTGGCGGCCACGGCCGCGCGGCGCGCGCCCGACCGGCAGTGGCGGGAGTCGAGGAAGAACATGATGTCACTCCTTCTTGCCGCGGCGGCGCCGGGTGGCGTCGCGCAGCAGCCATTCGATGTGGCCATTCAGACTGCGCATGTCTTGCGCGGCCCAGGCGCGCAGCTCCTCCATCAGCTGCGGCGAGATGCGCAGCAGGAAGGGCTTGCGCTCGCGGCCCGCGCGGCCGGCCTCCTCGGGGCCGGGTTCGCCGGAGGGCTCCGGCGGCGGGTTGGGCGGCGGTTGCGGGACGTCGGCCACGGCGGCCTCAGCTGTACAGGGTGCCGGCGTTGATCACGGGCGTGGGCGCGCTGTGGCCGCAGAGCACCACCAGCAGGTTGCCCACGAGCGTGGCCTTGCGCTCGTCGTCCAGCGCCAGGATGTGCTTGCCCGACAGGTCCTCCAGCGCGTGCTCCACCATGCCCACGGCGCCCTGCACGATGAGCCGGCGCGCGGCGATGATGGCCGTGGCCTGCTGGCGCTGCAGCATGGCGGCCGCGATCTCGGGCGCGTAGGCCAGGTGGGTGATGCGCGTGTCCAGCACCTCGACGCCCGCGCGGTCGAGGCCGTGCTGCACCTCCTCGCGCAGCGCCGTGGCCAGCTCCTCGGTGCTGCCGCGCAGCGACAGCTTGGCGCCCTCCACCATGGCCTCCTCGTAGGGATGGCTGCTGGCCATGTGGCGGATGGCCGTCTCCACCTGGACGTTCACGTAGGATTCGAAGTCCTGCACGTCGAACTTGGCCTGCGCCGTGTCGCGCACCTGCCAGACTACGACGGCCCCGATCTCGATCGGGTTGCCCAGCAGGTCGTTGACCTTGATCTTCTCGCTGGCCACGTTGTGCGCCTTGAGCGAGATCTTGTGGCGCAGCGTGAACGGGTTGGTCCAGTACAGGCCGTTCTCGCGCACTGTGCCGCGGTAGCGCCCGAACAGCACCAGCACGCGCCCGATGTTCGGCTGCACGATGAAGAAGCCGGCCCAGAACAGGCCCCAGGTCGCCAGCAGCAGCACCATGGACACGACGAAGACGGCGATGTGCAGGCCGCGGCTGCTCTCCACCACCTGCCCGGCGCTGCGCGCGGCCAGGGCGGCCGCCTCGAGCTTGTCGATGTGGCCCACGAACCAGCTGATCAGCGCCACGAAGCCGAAGGGTGCCAGCAACTGCAGCGCGAGCATCCCCCAGCCGGACACGGCTCGGATCGGGACTTCGCGGGACGGCTGACGGACGGTCATCGGAGGTCTCCATGGCCCGGGTTGTCTGTCCCGGGCTGCGATAACGGAGTGATATCAGATTGATCGCCAGCCAGGAAGGGCGACATGCGTGTCCGGGCGATGGCGTCCGCGGGCCGGGCGTCGGCGCCCAGAGCTCGTCCGACGCGGTTCTCGAGCCAGGAAGGGCCCTTCGGGCCGCCTCGCTCAGTAGTGGACGGCGGCCCCGGCCTGCACGACCTCGCCCGCGGGGCCGCGCACCAGCGGCGCGACCCAACCCTGGGCGCCCGGCGGTCCCCGCCGTCCCACCTTCGCGGTGCCCGCGGCATCGAGCGGAACCCTCGGCGGCCAGGTGCCCGCGGTGCCTCCCACGTCATCGATGGGCAGCAGCCGGGAGTCGCCTTCGCTGGGCCGCGTCGCGAACAGCTCCTCGGCTTGTGCCAGCACGATCGTCGCGCCGGGCGGGCCGCTCAGGCGCAGCGCGGCGCCGCCGTCCACGATCTCCAGCGCGGGGAGCGGCTCCTCGGGGTCGGTCGAGAGGCAGGGCAGCAGCCGCATCCAGGCCGCGACGTAGGCGAGGCCCGCGCCGCTGTCGTCGGGCAACTGGTCCTCGCGCGCAGTCTCGTGGACGCCGTCGAGCCAGCCGTAGGGGCGTCGCAGGCCGGCGTCGGTGACGTCGCGGATCAGTGCGAGCGCCGCCAGCAGCGGCAGCCGCTCGCCGGCGCGAGCCCCGCGCAGCGCGGCCTGCTGCGCGTCGATGGCCGACGTCGGCGGCCCGGCGCCCCCGTCCTCGCCAGCATCCCACCAGCCCGCCTCGTGCTCGCGGCCATCGTCCTGGTCGCTGTCCCAGAGCCTGAAGCCGCTCCCGGTGAACCGCGTGTTGGCCAGCTGGCGGCCCTGCAGGTCATTGCGCGCCAGCTCGAGCAGCGCGTCGTGGTAGAGGCTCGGGCTCGACATCGGCGAGCTCAGCTCGGGCTTCAGCCCGTCGAGCTGCAGCAGTCCGAGGAAGGCGCGCGAGCTGTCGGCGGGGCAGGCGACGCCCTGTCTCACGGCCTGGATCCAGCGCGTGTCGTCGATGCGCGCGGCGTCGCGCGCGAGGCGGACATCCGTGGCGCTCCGCACCAGCGCCAGCGCATCGGGCGTCTCGGCGCCGGCGTGCAGCGCGATGTCCAGTGCGTCGCCGACCAGGTGACCGTAGTGCCTGCCGTCGTCGCGCGCGGGCTCGTAGCGTGAGACGTCCCAGTCACGCCGGTAGGCGGCCAGCGCGCGGTTCAGCCCGGGCACGTCCTCCGGGTGGGGAGCGAGGGCGTGCACGCGCGCGATGGCCCGCGCCGACCGCAGCAGGCCGTGCCCTGAGGTGTGGCCGGTCAGGATGGCTCCGCTGGTGTCGAAGCGACCGTCCGTCTCGATCGTGCCCTTCGGCGTGAGGCGATCGGGGATGCAGCCGAACCAGTTGCCGTCGTTGCCCACGATGCGGCCGCGCGCCTCGTCCCACGTCCCGGCCGGCGCTTCCGCCGGAGACAGGTCGTGCTGCTGCTGCAGCGCCAGCAGCGTGTCGGCGATGCGGCGCGCCTGCGCGAGGCCCTGCGCCGCCAGCGCCTCGTCGACCACCTGCTCGCGCGCGTCCAGCAGGAACTCCACCCACGGCGCGAGGGCCACGGCCGTGTCGTCGAGCGGCGTCTCGTCGGGCAGCGAGACCAGGCGTGGCAGGCCCGTGTCGGGATCGAAGCCGTGCTGCAGCAGCGTGCGCACGCAGCGCTGGAGCACGGGCGTCCAGCGCTGGACGTCCGCCTGCCACCCGCGCCGCCGCGCCTCGCGCAGCCAGTCCACCAGCAGGGAATGGATGGCGTGCAGGCCGCCCACCGTCTCGTCGGGCCCGCGCGCGCCGGTCTCGAGGTCGTACCTGCCGTGAGTGACGTAGCCGCTCAACGCGTCCACCAGCCCGAGACCGCCGTGCTCGGGCGTCTCGAACCATCGGGACAGCGTCTCGCGCACGAGGCCGGAGGCATACTCGGTCAGCTCGGCCTCGGTGGGCTGCGGCCAGCGCACCTCGGCGATGACCTCGTCCACGTCCATGCTGGCGCCCAGGGGGCCGATCGCCGACAGGCGCAGCACCAGCCGCGGCTGGGGCGCCTTGTGCAGGCGGCTGGCGAGCAGCGCACCGAGGTCGAAGGAGGCGCGGCGCCATTCGGCGGCGTCGCCGGCCGCTCGGGCGGCCGAGCCTTGCGCCTGACGCGGCGCGAGCGCCGTCACGTCCTCGGACGTCAGCAGCGCGCCCTCAGCGCGCGCGATCGGGCGCAGGATCGTCCCGTCGTTGACCAGCCGCACGCCCGCGCTCTGGCCGCTGCCGTCCTCGAGCACGAGGCCGAGCTGGGCGGCCACGCCGCGCATCGCCAAGGACACGCGCAGGTGGCTCGTATGGCCGGGGGCCGCGACGATCTTCTGCAGCACCTCGCTTCCCGCGGGCAGGTGCAGGAAGCGCTCGCCGCGGAAGGCGTCGCCGGCGGCGACGACGGCCTCGGGATCGGTCTTCGTCCCGGCGCAGGCGCCCATCCAGTAGGCGCCGTAGCTGGGCGGCTTGGCGTTGCCGTCGGCCAGCAGCTCGAAGCCGGAGTTGAGCAGGCCATCGAGTAGCAGCGTGCCCTCGTCGGACTCCGCGGGCGCGGGCGCGGATCGTGCCGCCTTGGCCGGCGCGCCCGCCAGGGCGCCCACGACCATGGGCGGATGCGCAGCCAGCCGCTCGCTCAGGGTCGCGGCCGGATCCTGACCACAGCCGAGCAGCGCGATGGCCAGCAGGACGGCGGTGCGGGACAGCGGAATGGTGGGCTCCTCGGCGCTCCGGCGGAGCGCTGGCGCAGGCAGTAGGCCGGCTCCAAGATCGGCCAACGAGCAGGAGAACCTTGACCTCGTCCGCCACGTACCGGAGCACGGCGGCGCAGTCCGGCCGCACGGGCCTGGACACGCCTCAGTAGCGGACCGGCTCTCCCACCGCGGCGAGGGCGCCCGTGCCGTCGACGACCACCGGCACGACCCAGCCCGTGTCCTGCGGGAGCGACCGGCGGCTGACCTGGCCCGTGCCCTCCCCGTCGAGCTGCGCAAAGGGTGGCCAGGTCGCTTCGCCGATCTCCCCGATGCCGATCGGCAGCAGCCGCGGGTCGCTTTCGATCGAGCGCGCCGGGAACAGGCCGTCGCCCTGAATCAGCGTGACGACGGCGCCCGGCGGCCCGGTCACGCGCAGCGCCCGGCCGTCCTCCACGACCTCGACGGTCGGGGGCACCGGCAGCGGCGCGTCTCCGAGGCGCGGCAGCAGCCGCAACCACGCCGCCACGTAGCCCAGCCCCGCAGCGCTCTCGTGCGACAGCCCGATCACGTCCTTGGGCAGGAGCTGGTATTGCTTCGCGACCGCCTCGTCGAGGCCGAAGAGCCAGCCGTACTTGCGGCGCAGGCCCGCGTCGGTGATGTCGCGCACGAGCGCCAGTGCTGCGAGCAGGGGCAGCCGCTCGCCGGGCGAGGCCGCGCGCAGCGCGTCCGTCTGCGCGTCGATCGCCGCCGTGGGCGGCCCGCCGAAGGTGTCGCCGACGTCGCCGTGCCACCAAGAGGCCTCGTGCTCGCGGCAGTCTCCCTGGTAGGTGCCCTTGAAGCAGATGCACACCATCTCCCAGAGCTTGAAGAAGCTCTCGGTGAACTGGGCGTTGGTGAGCTGCCGGCCCTGCAGGTCGTTGCGCGCCAGCTCGAGCACGGCGTCGTGATAGAGGCGCGCGGCGGGGTCGTCGGCCGACAGCGTCAGCTCGCGCAGCCCGAGCGGGCCGAGGAAGGCGCGCGGGCTGTCGCCGGCGCAGGCGGTGCCGAGGCGCACGGCCTGGACCCACAGGGTGTCCCCGGCGCGCGCGGCGCCGGGCTCGAGGCGGTGGTCCGTGGCCTGCTGCAGCAGCGCCAGCGCCTCGGGCACCTCCGCGCCGCAAGTCCGCACGATGTCGAGCGCGTCGGCGACGAAGTAGCCGTAGTGGTCGTCGGTGTCGTTCTCGAGGTCGTAGCGCGCGGCGTCCCAATCGCGATGGTAGCCGGCGATCGCGCGGCGGATGCCGGGCATGTCCTGCGGACGCGGATCCAGCGCGTGCACCCGCGCGATGGCCCGCGGCGCGCGCAGCAGCTCGTACCAGAAGCTGCGGCCCGTCAGGATCGCCCAGCTCGTGTAGAAGCGCTTGTCGGTCTCGATCTCGCCCTGGGACGTGAGGCGGTCGGGGATGAAACCGAACCAGTTGTCGTCGTTGCCCTCGACGCGCTCGTGCGCCTCGATCCACTTGCCGGGCGGGTGGCTGTCGCGCGGCAGGTCGTGCTGCGCCTGCAGCGCGAGCAGCGTGTCGGCGATGCGGCGCGCCTGCGCCTGGCAGCGGCCGGCCAGCTCCTCGTCGCCCACCTGCTCGCGCGCGTCCAGCAGGAACTCCACCCACGGCCACAGCGGCACGGCCGATCCGTCCACCGGTTGCAGGTCGGGCAGCGTGACCCGCCGCGGCAGGCCGGTGTCCGGGTCGAAGTTGTGCTCCAGCACCGTGCGCACGCAGTGCTGCAGCACGGGCGTCCAGCGCTGGACGTCCGCGGCCCAGCCGCGCCGGCGCGCCTCGCGCAGGAAGTCGATCAGCAGGTTGTGGATGGAGTGGAAGCCGGCCGTCTCTTCTGCCGGCCCCGGCTGGCCGGACTCGACGTCGTACTCGCTGTGCGTGATGTAGCCGCTCTGCGGGTCGACCAGCCCGAGGCCGCCGTGCTCCGGCGCATCCAGCCACAGCGCGAGGCTGTCTCGCACGAGGCCGGCGGCGTAGGCGGCCAGCTCCGGCTCCGAGGCCAGGGGCCAGCGCACCTCGGCCGTGACCTCGTCCACGTCCATGGGGGAGGGCGCATCGGGCGCGGCGGCGAGGCGCAGGTTCAGGCGCGGCATGGGCGAGGCGCCGTGCTGCAGCTGGAACAGCGCGCCCAGGTCGAGCGAGAGGCGCTTCCAGCCGGTGGCGTCGTTGCTGGCGCGGGCCGCGGCACCCGTCGCCTCCTGCACCGCCAGCGCCGCGAGCTCCGCCGGCTTCAGCGGCTGGCCGGCCGGCTCGAGCACAGCCAGCCCCGTGTCCGCCACCTTGATCTGCACGGCGGCGCGCCGGCCTGGCCCATCCTCGAGCGTGACGCGCAAGGCGCCGCCGCCGCGCAGCGCGAGCGAGACGCGCAGCGTGCCGGTGAAGCGCGGATCGGCCACGATCTTCTGCAGCACCTCCTTGCCCGGCGGCAGGCGCAGCAGGCGCTCGCCGCGGAAGGCGCCGTCCTGCACGACGAGGCAGGCCGGGTCGCCCTCGGCCGCCGCGAAGGCGCCGACCCAGTAGGCGCCGTACTTCGGGGGCGTGGTCGTGGAGTCGGCCAGCAGCTCGAAGCCGCCGTTGAGCAGCGCGTTCACCGCCAGGGTGCGTGGCTCGGCGGCCGGCGGGGCGACGGCCGCCAACGGCGCCGCCTGCTGTGGCGCGAGCACGGGGGCGGCGCATGCCAGGCCGGCCGCGGCCAGCAACCCGGCACGCAGGCGGGGTGAGGGCATCGCGGTCTCCGCGACCGCTGCGCGATGGCGCCGGCCGCGCCACCAATCTAATATCCTTTGCCGTGCAGGAGTACCTCGACCTCGTCCGCCACGTGCTCGACCACGGCGTGCGCAAGCCCAGCCGCACGGGCGTGGACACCATCGCCTGCTTCGCGGCGCACTATTCCGTGGACCTCGCGCGCGGCTTCCCGCTGCTGACCACCAAGAAGATGCAGTGGGACTCCCTGCTGCGCGAGCTGCTCTGGTACCTGTCGGGCGAGGACCACATCCGCAACCTGCGCCAGCACACGAAGATCTGGGACGCCTGGGCCGACGAGCAGGGCCGCCTCGACACGGCCTACGGCTACTACTGGCGCCACTTCCCCTCCGCCACGCGCGGACCGGACGGCTCCTGGCAGGTGCGCGAGGTGGACCAGATCGCCAACGTGGTCCACGCCCTGAAGACCAACCCCGACAGCCGGCGTCTCGTGGTCTCGGCCTGGGAGCCGGGCAACGCCTGGAGCAGCAAGCTGCCGCCCTGCCACTACACCTTCGCCTTCCAGGTGCTGCAGGGCCGGCTCAACTGCCACCTCAACCAGCGCAGCGGCGACATCGCGCTGGGCATCCCGTTCAACCTCGCCGCCTACGCCGCGCTCACGCAGATCCTCGCGCAGCAGGCGGGGCTGAAGCCGGGCCTCTTCAGCCACGCCATCGTGGACGCGCACGTCTACACCTCCAAGCCCGACGGCTCCATGGCCGAGTACGACCACGTGCCGGGCCTCATGCAGCAGCTGGAGCGCAAGCCGCTGCCGCTGCCCACGCTGCACATTGCCGACAAGCCGCTCGACGAGCTGCGCTTCGAGGACTTCGAGCTGCGCAACTACGTGCACCAGGACGCCATCAAGTTCAAGGTCGCTGTGTGAGCGCGGCCGAGCGCCTCGCGCTCATCGTGGCGATGACGCCCGACGGCCTCATGGGTCGCGGGCTCAAGCTGCCGTGGAGCTGGCCCGAGGACCTCAGGCACTTCAAGAACACGACCAAGCACCACGTCGTCATCATGGGCCGCCGCACGTGGGAGAGCCTCGCCACGCAGTTCGGCGGCCCGCTGCCGCACCGCACGAACGTGGTCGTCTCGTCCACGCAGGGCGGGCGCGGCGCCGAGGGCGTGCTGCGCGACGGGGCGCGCTGGTTCCGCGACCTGGATGCGGCGGTGGCGTGGGGTGCGAGCCAGCCGCCGCCGCACGGCAGCGACGGCACCGTCTTCCTGCTCGGCGGCGCGGAGCTCTTCCGCGCGGCGCTGCAGCGCAAGGAGCTGCCCGAGCGCCTCGTGGTCACGTGGGTGCCGGCAGTGCCGGTGAAGGAGGGCGACACGCTCTTCCCCTTCCGGCCGCCGCGCCCGTGGATCGAGTCGCGCTGGAAGGCCGCGCGCACCTGGCGCGACAGCAGCGGGCAGCTGGAGTTCGTGGACTACGCGCGCGAGCCGGCGTCGTAGCGCCGTAGCCCGCGCGTGGGGGCCACCGCGGGCCGCGAACGGAAGCATTGCATAGGCAGTGCTTCCGTGATGCTTCAGTTCAGGGCAGCGGGAGACACCCTTCATCTCGAACCGAGGCACTGCAGCCTGGCTTCGGCCTCTCACGACGGCGACGGCACCGCCGCGCCGTCCTCGGGCACGTCGTGGCCGTGGGCCTGCTGCATGCGGCCGGCGTAGGCCGAGAGCAGGTCGCTGCGCGAGAGGATGCCGACGACGCAGTGGGGGTCGTCGCGGCGCACGACGGGCACGCGGCCGATGCGGTGGTGCGCCATCTGGTCCACGGCCTCGCGCACCGTGCCGTCCTCGAAGACCACGATGGCGGGCGAGGACGCAAGGTCGGCCACGGTGACGGTGGCCGAGGCCTCCTGCTCCACGATCTGGCGCCGCGTGATGACGCCGAGGAGTCGGCCGTCGTCGTCCAGCACCGGGAAGCCCTGGTGCGTGCTGCCGGGCCGGCCGGAGAGCAGCCAGGCGCGCGCCTCGTCGGCGGGGCGCGAGCCGGCCAGCGTGACCACGGCGCGCGTGGCGACGCGGCGCACGGGCACGTGGGCCAGCTCGTCCACGCCGTACTCGAGGCGCACGTGCGTGCCGCGGCGCGCGAGCTTCTCGGTCATGATCGAGTGCGGCCGGCACAACAGCGCCACCAGGTAGGCCGCCGCGCAGCCGCCCAGCAGCGGCACCAGGCCCGCGGGCTGGCGCGTGGTCTCGAAGGCGAACACGACCGAGGCCAGCGGCGCGTGCGAGGCGCCGGTGAACATGGCCGCCATGCCCACCAGCCCGCCCATGGCCGGCGTCACGCCGAGGCCCGGCCACTGCTGCTGCAGCAGCGCGCCGACGAGGGCGCCGAGGCCGCCGCCGAAGGTGAACAGCGGCGCCAGCGTGCCGCCCGAGGTGCCGCTGCCGAGGTAGATGCTCCACGACACGAACTTGGCGATGACCAGCAGCAGCAGCGCGCGCCCGGCGATGCTGCCCGAGAGGGCGTCGGTGATGTTGTCGTAGCCCACGCCCAGCGTGCGCGGCTCGACGAGGCCGACGAGGCCCACGACCACCGCGCCGATCGCCGGCCACCACATCCAGTGCACCGGCAGGCGCTCGAAGAGGTCCTCGATGCCGTAGGTCGCGCGCGTCACCAGCGCCGCCAGCCCGCCGATGGCGGCGCCCAGCAGCAGCAGCGCGCCGAAGGCCGCCGGCCCGGCCGGCTGCAGGTCGGGGATGGGGAAGACGGGCGCCGTGCCGTGGATCGCGATGCGGACGCAGGTGGCCAGCGCCGCCGCCAGCGCCACGGGGATCAGCGAGCGCGGCCGGTACTCGAAGAGCAGCAGCTCGACCACGAGCAGCACGGAGCTGACCGGGCTGCCGAAGGTGGCCGCCATGCCCGCCGCCGCCCCCGCCGCCAGCAGCGTGCGCCGCTCGCGCGCCGAGAAGCGCGCCCGCTGCCCGATGAGCGAGCCGATGGCGCCGCCCGTCGCGATGATGGGCCCCTCGGCCCCGAAGGGCCCGCCCGTCCCGATGGCGATGGCCGCCGAGAGCGGCTTGAGGAAGGTGACGCGCAGGGGGATGCGGCTCCCCTCGAACATCGCCTTCTCCATGACCTCCGGGATGCCGTGCCCGCGGATGGCCGCCGAGCCGAAGCGCGCGATGGCCCCGATGACCAGCGCGCCGGCCACCGGCACGAGCAGGATCCACCAGCCGCCGCGGCCCCCGGCGGGGGAGACCAGGTCGAAGGCCACCCGCCCGTGGAAGAGCACGTTGGTGACGAGGCCGATGAGCGCCATGAGCGCCTCGGCCGCCGCCACGCCAGCCAGCGCGAGCAGCAGCGCCCAGGCGCAGATCTGCAAAGTGCGCCGATCGATGGGGCGCTGGTCCGCCGGACCGCGGACCTCGGCCTCCTCCTCCAGCCCCTCGACCTCCGGCTGCAGGCCTGGCGCCACCGGCAGGGCGACTGCCGGGTGCGCGCGTCGTGGGTGTCCGTCCGGGTCCATGTCCTGGCAGGTGCATTGAACAGATCAGCTTGCCCGGCAGCAACCGCCGGCGCTTGACCGGCACGCGGCGTGCGACGCAGCTCGCGGCCAGTCGCCGCCCGGAGGCTGACGCGCGCCTTCACGTCCCGCACTTCCCCTACGGATGTCCCCTTCATCCTGCCGATGCAAGATCTGCAGAGCCGACCCGTCCGTTGCGAACCACGTCCATGACGATTCACACCCCCAGCCACCGTCTCGGCGAGCGCGAGTTCCTCGACTACCCGGTCTTCCACGAGGCCGGGATCGCGGAGCGGCGCGAGCTGCTGGTGCGCACGCTCATCGCGACCGCGTGCGTGCTGCTCGTGGCCGCGGCCGTGGCCGTCGCCTGGGCCTGAAAGGCCCGGCGAGGCCTCGCGCGGCGCCCAGCGCCGTGCCTTGACGCGTACCTCCACCTCGCCCAAGATCTCCCTCACGGCCCGTCCGGTCGGGGAGCCCTGTCCATGCGCGCGCCACGCCTCGCCCTGCTCATCCTCTCCTTCGCCCTGCTGCCGGCCTTCGCCAAGCAGGCTTGGGACTTCAACGACACCTCCTGGACCTTCCCTACCGCCAAGATCAAGTTCGGCGGCAAGGCCAAGGGCATCGGCACGGTGAAGGCCTTCGTCGAGACCGGCGGCGACGTCACGCTCCACGCCGACGGCACCTGGGTGCTGAGCTACGGCAGCAGCGAGATCGCCGCGGGCACCTGGGAGGTCACCGACGAGTTCGACAAGAGCATCGACCTCAGCCTCAGCCCCGAGGGCGAGACCGAGCTCTTCGACTTCATCGAGAACCAGATCGAGCAGAACGCCGCGGCCGATGGCATCGTCGTGGACGTGAGCCTGGACACGCCGGTGAAGGAGAAGCTGAAGCTCACCCTCAAGCCGAGCCTCAAGAAGCAGACCGCCAAGGTGAAGCTGTCGGTGAAGCTCAAGATGACCGGCACGACGGACGGCCTCGGCATCGTCGACGCGCCGACGAACGTGCACGCCAGCCTGAAGACCATCAGCGACGAGGTGCCGCTGGCGAACGTCCTGCCCTGAGCCAAGCTGCTCAGGTCGGCAGCCCGTCCTGCATCGCGGCCTCGATCGCCTCGCAGAAGCGGTCCACCTCGTCGGGCAGCGTGTTGACCGAGGGCGAGACGCGCAGCCCCTCGAACTCCGGGTGCTTGATGCCCGTGACGAGGATGCGATGGTGCAGCCAGAGCCACTGCTGCAGCGCGGCGGTGTCGAGGCCGTCCACCTGCACGGTGCTGATGCCGCAGGACCAGCGCGGGTCGAGGCTGGTGTGCAGGTGCACGCGGTCGTTCTGCAGCAGGCGGCTGGCCCAGCGGTCGCGCAGCCAGCGCAGGCGCGCGGCCTTGCGCTCGGGGCCGAGGGCGGCGTGGAAGTCGAGGGCGTCGCCGATGGCCAGGAAGCCGGCCAGCGGGTGCGTGCCGATCTCCTCGAACTTGCGGATGTTGTCCACCTGCTCCGGCCCGGCCGCCATGAGTGGCCAGAGGTCATGGATCTTGTCCTGGCGCACGTAGAGCAGGCCCGTGCCGTGGGGCGCGTACAGCCACTTGTGCAGCGAGCTGCCGTAGTAATCGCACTCGAGCTCGTCGATGCGGAACGGAAACTGCGCCAGCGCGTGGGCGCCGTCCACCACGCACGGGATGCCGTGCCGCCGCGACATGGCCACCAGCTCCTTCACCGGCAGGATCTGCCCGGTGAGGTTGATCATGTGGCAGACCAGCAGCAGCCGCGTGCGGGGCGTGATGGCCGCCTCGAAGCGCCGCACGACCTCGGCGTCGTCCTCGGCGGGCACCGGCAGCTGCACCTGCACCAGCTTGAGGCCCTCGCGCCTCTCGCGCTGGCGGAAGCCGTTGAGCATGCGCGGGTAGTCCTGCGTGCTGGTCAGCACCTCGTCGCCCTCGCGCAGGTCGAGGCCGTTCTGGCAGATGAGCAGGCTCTCGCTGGCGTTGCGCGTCAGCGCGATCTCCTCGGTGCCCGCGCCGAAGGTGCGCGCGAGGCGCTCGCGCACGACCTCGATCTCGGGGTGGCTGCCCAGCACGGCCAGCGACGGCGGCTGGGTGTTGGCGTAGTCCAGCCAGCGCTTCACGGTCTCCTGCACCACGCGCGGCGACGGCGCGACGCCGCCGTTGTTCAGGTTGATGAGCGTGCGGTCGTGCGTGAAGGCGCGCGAGACCTCGGTCCAGAAATCCTCGTCCTCTGCCACCTGCCCGGGGGGCACGTGGGCGGGCGGCGCGGCCGCCAGCGCGATGCGCGCGCGCTGCGGGTCGAGGCCCGTGCACGCGGCCACGGCCGGCAGGAGCATCGCGCCGAGCATCTCGCGCCGGTTCAGGTAGGGCATGCGCGGCCTCCGGGTGGTGGCGCAGCCTACCGCAGGTCGCCAAGCGGCTGCAGCCCGCGGCGCTGGTCCCCGGGGCTGCTCATGCGACCGGCCCGGCTCGGGCCGCGTCGCCGCAGGCGCCGGCGGCCGTGCGCCAGCGGCAGCGCGCGAGGGCCGCGGCGTGCGGCGAGTCCCCGCGCCGCTCGAGCGCATCGGCCACCAGCTCGCCCAGCACCGGCGCGAACTTGAAGACGTGGCCGCTGCCGCCCGTCGCGATCCACAGGCCCGGCAGCCGCGGGTGCTCGTCGATGACGAAGTGCCCGTCGGGCGTGTCCGTGTACAGGCACAGCCGCGCCTCGGCCAGCGGCGCGTCGGCCAGCGCCGGCAGGTGCACGCCGAGGAAGTCGCGGAAGCGCTGCACGGCGGCGGGTGGCGCGATGCGTGGGACGTCGGCGTGGGGCACGGCCTCGCCGGCGCCGTGGTTGCCGATCTTCACCCGCCCGTCGGCCAGCGCCGGAAAGCCGTAGTAGCCGGTGCGCGCGATGTCGGCGGTGAAGGGCGGCAGCGCGGGCGCCGCGAAGCGCTCCGGCTGCGCCGGACGCAGATACAGCAGCGGCTGGGCGACGAGGCGCAGGGGCGGCGGGTCCTCGCCCAGCTCGGGCAGCCCTGCCGCGCTCCAGGCGCCGGCGGCCAGCACCACGCGGTCGGCGGCGAGCTCGTGGAGGCGGCCCTGCCAGTCGCGCGCGAGCAGGCCCCCGACGCGCCCGCCGCGCCGCCGCAGGCTGCTCGCCGCGAGGCCCGCGCGCACGTCGACGCCGGCCGCGCGCGCCGCCTCCACCAGCCACGCCACGACGGCCCCGCTCTCCGCCCAGCCGCCCTGCGGGTTGAAGTAGCCGTCGACGAAGCGGCCGGCGGCGAAGGCCGGATGGCGCGCGGCCAGCAGGGCGGGGGACAGGCGCTGCAGCGCGTGCCCGCGCGCCGTGAGCAGCGCGTGGCTGTCGCCCTCGAAGGTGCCGGGCGCGAGCGGCTCGCGCGAGAGCACCAGCAGGCCGTCCTCGTGGAACAGCGCCGGCCGGCCCGCGCGGCGCCAGGCCTCGTTCCAGGTGCGCCAGCGGGGCAGCGCCAGCTCCATGAGCGCCACGTAGGTCGCGTCGGCGCCGTAGTCCAGGCGCACCATCTTGCTGGCGTCGGTGCTGGCGGCCTCGGGGCGCGGCAGCGGACCGGGGTCCAGCAGCACGACGGCGTGGCCGCGCCGGCGCAGCTCGAGCGCCGCCGCCGCCCCGAAGACCCCCGCGCCCGCGACCGCGATCCGCATGCCGACCATCTTGGCCTGCCGGGGCCGCCCGCGCGACGAGGCAGCGGCCCGAGGCCCTCGGGTCCGGATGCGGCGGCGATCCGAGCGCGGTGTGCGGCGTACGGGCCTTCCCGGCACATGAAAAAACGACCCGCAATCGCAACTGCGGGTCGTTTTTTTCATGTGCCGGATGACGCCCCAGCGCTCCAGCGCGCCACGGCCCGCTGCGTGACGCAGCGTCGGCCCTGCGGACTGCAGAACGGTGGCGGCCGAGTTGCTAGGCTCGACCTTCCACAGGCGAGGGACGCCCATGCTGTTGCGGCACATCGGTCGGATGGTGCGCGGCCAGGCGACGCCGGGCCAGGTCATGATGGGCGCGCTGCTGGGTGCCCTCTTCGGCTTCGTGCCGGGCTTCTCGGCCGCGCCGGGCCTGTGCATCGCGCTGGGCGCGCTGGTGCTGCTGCTCAACGTGAGCCTGCCCTTCGTGCTGCTGGTCTTCGCGCCGTGCAAGCTGCTGGGGCTGCTGGCGCTGCCGGTCTCGTTCCACATCGGGCGCGTGCTGGTGGACGGGCCGCTGCAGGGTCTCTTCCGCTGGCTGGTGAACACGCCGGTGCTGGCGCTCTTCGGCTTCGAGCGCTACGCCACCTCGGGCGGGCTGCTGCTCGGGCTGGTGGTGGGCGGCCTGGTGGGCTGGCTGTGCAACCGCACCATCGCGCGCATGCGCGCCAAGCTTGCCGGCCTCGACGCCGCCAGCGAGTCCTACAACAAGGTGGCGGGCAAGCCGGTGGTGCGCCTGCTCGGCTGGGCGCTGCTGGGCACGCGCGACCTGCGCTGGTCGAAGGAGACGCGCAGCGCGCGGCCGGTGCGCGTGGCGGGCCTCGTGGTCGTGGTGCTGCTCTTCGGCCTCGCGGCCGCGCTGCACGCGGCGCTCACCGGGCCGCTGCTCACGCGCGCGGTGCGCAGCGGGCTCGAGGCGGCCAACGGCGCCACGGTCGACCTGCAGCGCGCCGAGCTGGACATCCCCGCCGGCCGGCTCACCATCGAGGGGCTGGCCATGGCCGACCCGCAGGCCCTCGACCACGACATCTTCCGCGCCGGCCGCATCCAGTGCGACGTGGACACGGCCGACCTGCTGCGCCGCCGCATCGCGCTGGACGTGGTCGTCGTCAGCGAGGCCAGCCAGGGCCTGCCGCGCGCGACGCCCGGCGAGCGCACCAAGGCGGCGCCCGAGCCGCCGCCGCCCGACACCAGCGGCGGCGGCAAGACGCTGGACGACTGGGTGCGCGACGCCAAGGACTGGAAGGAGCGCCTCGCGCAGGTGCGGCGCTGGCTCGACGCGCTCTCCAGCGAGTCCGAGAAGAAGCCCGAGGCCCAGGGCGCGCCTGGCGAGGCGGCGCCCGCCGGCCCCACGCTCGAGGAACGCCTCGAGGCGCAGGCGGCGCGCGACGGCTGGGCCTCGGTGACGGCCGAGCACCTCATCGAGGGCGCGCCCACCTTCCTCGTGCGCAAGCTGGTCATCGAGGGCCTCAGCAGCGCGTCCCTGCCGGGCGATGCGCTGGACGTGAACGGCGTGAACCTCTCCTCGCAGCCCGCGCTGGTGGCCGAGCCGGCCAGCCTGCACGTCCTCGCGCGCAGCGGCGTGCTCGAGGCGCGCGTGGGCCTCGGCGGCGCGGGCGCCTCCACCGAGAAGGGCGCGCTGCTCTTCCACCTCAGGGACTGGCCCGTGGACAGCTTCGCCTCCTCGCTGGGCACCGGCGGCGAGCCGCCCCTGGCGGGCGGCACGCTGGACCTGCTGCTCGACGGCGGCTGGGCCGGCGGCCAGGTGGGCCAGCTCGACCTGCCGCTGAAGATCACCCTCAAGGACAGCACGCTCAACCTCGGCGGCCACAAGCAGAAGGTGTCGAAGTTCAAGCTGGAGCTGGCGCTCAAGGGCCCGATCGACAACCCGGCCGTCACGCTCGATGACGACGGCCTGGCCCAGGCCCTGAAGGACGCCGGCGCCGCCGAGCTGTCCAAGAAGGTGGACGAGCAGAAGGCCAAGGCCGAGGACAAGGTGAAGGACGCGCTCAATGACAAGCTGGGCGGCCTGCTCGGTGGCCAGGAAGAGCCCAAGAAGAAAAAGAAGAAGGACGGATGAGCACCCCCGCCCGACGCCCGCCGACGCCGCCCACGCACCCGGCCCCGCACCATCCGCCCGGCCCGCCCATGCCGGGCCGCATCAACTACGCCTTCCGCACGGCGGTCTGGGGCGGCGGCGTGCTGCTGGCGCTGTGGGGCGCGTGGCGCATCCAGTCCATGATCAATGCGCACGAGCGCGAGATGCAGCAGGCGCAGGAGACCATCAGCGGCCTGCAAGGCGACGTGGCCGCGCGCGACGTGCGCATCGGCGAGCTGGACGCGCAGGTCACCGAGCTCAAGGCCGAGGTCCAGCGCCTGGAGGCCGCGCTGCGCCTGCTCAAGGTGGACCACCGCCTCGCACGGCTCACCGTCCTCGACCAGCGCATCGCGCCCGCCCGCCCCGGCGGCGTGCAGACGGACGTGTCCTTCCAGGAGCTGGACGCCGACGGCGAGCCGCTGGGCGAGCCGCGCCGCTGCACGCTCGATGGCCGCGTGGCCTACGTCGACGCGCTGGTCATCAAGTTCGACGACCAGTACGTGGAGCAGGGCGACGCCCTGCGCGGCACCTCGCTGTGCCTCTTCCGCCGGCTCTTCGGCGAGTACCAGTTCCCGTCCGAGGGCTTCCCGCTCGACCAGGTGGGCCAGCGGCCGCTGCCCTATGCTGCCGACGATGCCGACCCCGGCTTCGAGTCGCGGCTGTGGAGCAAGTTCTGGGACTACGCCCACGACCCGGACGCCGTGGCCGGCGCCGGCGTGCGCGCGAT
>DASUFI010000346.1:0-8653 GCA_036274635.1 Planctomycetota bacterium | reverse complement strand
AACCGCATGCACGCCCTCGAGGCGCGCATCGACACGCTGGCCGACATGGTGGCCAGCCAGCAGCAGATGCTGGCTCTGCGTGCCAGCGAGCCGCAGGCTGCCGCGCCGGGCGCCGTCGCGCCCACCGCCGCCGCCGCCGCGGACCCCACGCAGCAGGCCGAGCTGGACGCGATCCGCCGCCAGCTCAAGGACGCCGACGCCGGCCACCGCTTCGACGCGGTCGACCGCGTGGCCAAGGGCCGCTACAAGCAGCTCGCCCCCGACCTCCTCGCCGTGCTGAAGGACGAGGACCCCTTCGTGCGCACGCGGGCCATGCAGGTGCTGGGCGACTTCGGCACCGTCGAGGCCGTGCCCATGCTGATGGACGTCCTCGACGACCCCAACCCGATCATTCGCAAGGCCGCGGCCGAGGCGCTCGTGCGCCTGACCGGCTACGACCCCGGCTTCGACCCGCGCGCCAGCGAGGCCGAGCGCAAGAAGGCCATCAAGAAGTGGCGCGACTGGGCCGCCGGCAACTCCGGCAAGTGATTCAGGGACCCAGCGCAGGCAACGGCTCGCTGCCCAGCAGCTCGCCCTCGAAGGCGATGCGGTAGAGAGCATCCGCGGCCAGCGGGCCCAGCTTGCTCTCGCCGCCGCCTGGCCAGCGGATGAGCAGCTCGTCCACGCTCGTGGCGTCGCCCAGGCCGATGACGAGGTCGTGCGAGTTGCTCGAGGCGTAGGTCGTGCCGCCCACCAGCTCGCGCCGCAGCTTCAGGCTGCCGGCCGTGAGCGTGACGACCGCGCCCTCGGCGTCGGCGCGGCCGTGCGGGCCGGACAGGCGCAGCACGATGCGGTGGCCCTTGGCCGCGTCGTTGCGCAGCAGCCACGGGCGTTGGGTGCTGTTGGAGATGGCCAGGTCCTCGTCGCCGTCGCCGTCGAGGTCGGCCAGCGCCAGGCCGCGCCCGACGCGCGGCTCGGACAGCGACGGCCCCCAGTCCGCCGGCGCGACGTGGAAGTGGCCGCGGCCGTCGTTGAGGTAGAGCTGCGAGACCTGGGCCCACGTGGTCAGCTCCTCGATCTGCGCGATGTTGTCCATGATGTGGCCGTTGGCCACGTACAGGTCGAGGTCGCCGTCGTTGTCGACGTCGAGCGCCGCCGCGCCGAAGCCCAGGAAGGGCAGCGCGGGCAGGCCGGCGCCGCTGCTGCTGGAGACGTCCGTGAACAGCAGCCCGCCGTCGTTGCGGTACAGCGTGTTGGCCTCCTGCTGGAAGTTCACGATGTAGAGGTCGGGGTCGAGGTCGCCGTCGAGGTCGCCGCAGGCCGTGCCCATGCCCGCGGTGGTGCGGCCCTCGGCATTGAGGTCCACGCCGGCCTGGCGCGCCACGTTGGTGAAGTGGCCGCCCCCGTCGTTGCGCCACAGCAGGTGCGGCGTGCTGTCGTCGGCGGCGAAGATGTCCTGGTCGCCGTCGTCGTCGAAGTCGCAGGCCACCGCCGACAGGCCCTTGCCCGTCACGCCCTCCATGCCCGCCGCCTGCGTGCCGTCGGTGAAGTGGCCCCGCCCGTCGTTGATCCACAGGTGGTGCTGCAGGCCGGGCCAGTTGTCCACGTGGCAGTAGGTGCGCAGGTCGGGCCGCGGGCCGCAGAATCGGTGGCTGGCGATGGGCATGTCGAGGTACGACAGCGCGTAGAGGTCGAGGTCGCCGTCGAGGTCCGCGTCGAGGAAGGCGCCGTTGATGGTCCACAACGGGTCGTGCAGACCCGACTCGGCGCCCGCGTCGCGGAAGTGCGCGTGGCCGTCGTTGAGGTACAGCCGCGAGCGGCCGTAGGCGCCGACGTACAGGTCGCGGTCGCCGTCGCCGTCCACGTCGCCCACCGTGACGCCCATGGCATAGAACGGCGTGTCGAGGCCGCTGCCCGCGGTGGCGTCGCGGAAATGCCAATCGCCCTCGTTCAGGTACAGGCGCGCGGTCTGGCCCTCGGCCTGATCGGCGCGCTGGCGCTCCTCGGCGGTGAACTCCTCGGGCGGCAGCGTGCCGCTCTGCAGGAAGAGCAGGTCGGGGCGGCCGTCGCCGTCGAAGTCGTCGGCCGCGACGCCGCTGCCCATGGTCTCGAACAGGAACTTCTTGCCGTGGCCGCCGTGGACGTGCACGAAGGCTATGCCCGCGGCCGCGGTCATGTCGGGCAGCTTGGGCGGCACGCCCGGCGTGGCGGTGGCTGGCGCGCTGGCGGTCGATGTGGAGGCGGCCGGCGCGGTCGCCGCCGGTGGGGCCGTGTCCTCCGGCTTGCCGCCGCAGGCGGCCAGCAGCAGGCCCAGCGCGGCCGACCTCACGAGCCGCCTCCGCAGAAATGCTGCTCCAGCTTGTCGCGGTCGCCTGGCGCGAGCTCGCTGCCGCGCGCGGCGAGGTAGGCGCGCATCGTGGCGCAGGCGGCGTCCTTCTCGCCGGCTTTCGCCTGCATGTCGGCCAGCTCCAGGAAGCCCTTGCCCCACGCGGGATAGGCGGCCACCAGCTTCTCTAGCGCCGCGCGCTTCTGCGGCGCCGCCTTGGGTGTGTTGATGAAGACGTTGTCGGTGAGGTCGACGAAGAGCTCCAGCACCTCGTCCCAGCGCCGCGCCTCGTCCTCGTGGCCGAGGCGGCGCGCGCTGTCAGCCGCGCCGCGCAGCGCCTCCTTGTAGTCGGGGCGCCCACTGAGCGCGGCGGCGAAGTCCGCGGCCGCGGCGGCCATGTCGCCCTTCTCGAACTCGTAGCGGCCGCGCAGCGAGAAGCACCGGTAGGCCTGCTCGGGCGACAGGCCGGAGAGATCCGCCACCAGCGCCTCGGCTTCCGGGCGGCGACCCTGCAGGTCGAGGATGGTGGCCTGCTGGTAGCGGCCCTCCCCGGCCAGGTGCTGGTCCGCCAGCAGCGGCGGCAGGTTGGCCATGGCGGCGTCGAGCTGACCGAGGCGCACCTGCAGCGTGACGAGCGAGAGCAGCGCGTCGTGGTCGTCGGGCTGCGCGTCGTGCAGCAGCTGGAAGTGGTGCAGCGACGGCTCGTAGAGCTTGAGGTCGGAGTAGAGCACGGCGAGGCGGCGGTTGATGCCCGGGTGCTGCTCGTTGAGCCGGTGCGCCGCGAGCAGGGCGTCGAGCACCGCCTGCGGGTCGCCGCCCGAGTCCTGCAGGTGCACGGCCCGCGCGCGCGCCGCCTCGAAGGCCGCCGGGTCGGCGGGCTGCGTCGCGGTCGGCTGCGCCGGCGACGGCTGTGTCCCGCCCGGGGCGCTGCCGTCGCAGGCCAGCAGCGCCGACAGCGCCAGCGGCAGCGCGCGACGCAGCGTGCGGGAGAGCACCGTCATGACGTCAGCTTACGAACGGCGCGCCGCGCGGCCAGCGCGCCGTGCGGTCGCGGGGGGCGCTGGCCTACAATGCCCACCGCATGAGCGACGCCACGTGGAGCCCGCCGCCGCCGGGGACGCCAGGAGGACCGAAGGTCCTGCTGGAGGTCTTCGGCTGCCAGATGAACAAGCTGGACGCCGAGCTCATGGCCGGCGCCCTGCGCAAGGCCGGCTACGACTTCACCGACCTCGACGAGCAGGCGGACGCCGTGCTGCTGGTCACCTGCAGCGTGCGCGACCAGGCCGAGCACCGCGTGCGCAGCCACCTCGGCGCGCTGGCGGTCGCCCGCCGCGAGCGGCCCGAGCTCGCCGTGGGCCTGCTCGGCTGCATGGCGCAGCGCGAGGGCGCCGAGCTGCTGGCGCGCTGGCCCGCCCTCGACTTCGTCGCCGGCACGCGCGACTTCCCGCAGGTGGCGCGCCTGCTCGATCGCGTGCGCGCCGGCGACGAGCGCCTGCTGGCCGTCGACGGCGCGCCCGAGGTCTCCGAGGAGCGCGTCGCCGCCGTGCGCCCCGACCGCGCGCGCGCCTTCGTCTCCGTCATGCGCGGCTGCGACAAGCCCTGCACCTACTGCGTCGTGCCCAACACGCGCGGCGCCGAGGTCAGCCGCACGCTCGCCGACGTGCTGGCCGAGGTGCGCGCCCTCGTGGACGACGGCGTGGTCGAGGTGACGCTGCTCGGCCAGACCGTCAACGCCTGGGGCCGGCGCGAAGGCCGCTCGCTGGGCGAGCTGCTCCACGCCCTGCAGGCGCTGCCCGGCCTGCAGCGCGTGCGCTTCATCACCAGCCATCCCGAGGAGATGGACGACGCGCTCATCGAGGCCATGGCCGCCTGCGACAAGACGGGCCTCTTCCTGCACCTGCCGCCGCAGTCGGGCAGCACGCGCGTGCTGCGCCGCATGGCGCGCGGCTACACGGCCGAGCGCTACCGCGAGATCGTGGCGCGGCTGCGCGCGCGCATCCCCGGCGTGCAGATCGGCGCCGACCTCATCGCCGGCTTCTGCGGCGAGACGGACGCCGACCACGCCGCGACGCTGGCCCTCATGCGCGACGTGCGCTTCAGCCAGGCCTTCGCCTTCCGCTATTCGCCGCGGCCCGGCACGCCGGCCTACGGGCGCCTGGCCGACGACGTGCCCGAGGAGGTCAAGCACGCGCGCCTGCTCGAGCTGCAGGCGCTGCAGCGCGACCTCCAGCTCGAGCGGCACCGCGGGATGGTGGGCGAGGTGCACCGCGTGCTGGTCGAGGGCGCGAGCCGCCGCGACGCGCGCGTGCTCTTCGGCCGCAACCTGGCCGCCGACCGGCTCGTGTTTCCCGGCGACCCCTCGCTGGCCGGCCGCATCGTGGACGTGGAGGTCACGCGCGCCACGGCGCTCACGTTGAGCGGGCGCCTCGCCGGCGCGACCGGGCCGGACGCGACCGCCGAGCTGATCGACGCGGACTCCGTCGGCGCGTGAACGCCCCCGAGGCGGTGGCTCGCGCCTGCGCCCTCGCGCGGCGCGCGGCCGGCGACGTCGAGCCCAACCCCATGGTGGGCTGCGTGCTGCTCAAGGACGGCCGCGTGCTCGCGGAGGGCTGGCACCGCGCCTTCGGAGGGCCGCACGCCGAAGTGGACGCCCTCACCCGCGCCGGCGCCGCCGCGCGCGGCGCGACCGCCTGCATCACGCTCGAGCCCTGCAGCACGCACGGCAAGACCCCGCCCTGCACCGAGGCCCTGCTGCGCGCGGGCATCGCGCACGTGGTCGTCGGCTGCGCCGACCCCGACCCGCGCCACCAGGGCCGCGGCCTCGAGCGTCTGCTGGCCGCCGGCATCACCGTGGACCTGCTCGAGCTGCCCGAGGCGCAGGCCCTGCTCGCGCGCTTCCGCGCCTTCCTCGGTGGCCGCCGCCCGCACGTCCTCGCCAAGTGGGCCATGAGCCGCGACGGTGGTCTCGCCCCGCGCGGCGGCGAGCGCCTGCAGCTCTCCGGCCGCCAGAGCACCGACCTCGTGCACCGCTGGCGCGCGCACCTCGATGCGCTGCTCGTCGGCGTGAACACCGTGCTGGTGGACGACCCGCTGCTCACCGCCCGCGGCCCGCACAGGCCGGTGCGCGCCCTGCGGCGGGTGGTGCTGGACCCCTCGCTGCGCATGCCGCTCGTCTGCCGCCTCGTGGCCACCTCGCACGAGGCGCCAGTGTGGGTCGTCGCCGCCGAGGACGCCGACCCGTGCCGCGAGGACGCGCTGCGCGGCGAGGGCGTCACCGTCTTCCGCGTGCCGCGCACCGGCGACGCGCACGACCCCGGCTGGCTGCGCGGCGCCTTCGAGCTGCTGCGCACGCAGGGCTGCCAGCGCGTCATGGTCGAGGGCGGCGCGCACACGCTGACGACCTGCCTCGCGGCCGACGTCGTGGATCAGGCGGCGGTGTTCATCGCGCCGATGGAGCTGGGCGCCGAGGCGCTGCGGCCGCTCACGGGGCTGCCGGCGGCGGCGGTGTCGCCGCACGAGGTGGCGCGGGCGCTGAGGTTGCACGATTGCAGGGTGTCGAGGTGCGGGCAGGACACGCTGCTGCGGGGGTTCAGGGGGTGAGGCGGACCGCCAGCGTCGCCTGCTGCCGTAAAATGCGACCCTCTATGGAGGGCTTCCATGCTGTTCGCGCGGCTCGACCCGTTCCTGCTCATAGTTGTTTCCTGGGCGCTGCTCATGCTTGTCCTGAGTTCGTTGCAGCTGGCGGTCAAGCGGAAGAGCCCAGTCATGCTGCAGGACCGGCGATTGGTCTTGGCCATGTTCTGGCTAGTGCGCATCTTCGCGTTACTGACGCTGCTGCTCCTGGCGGGAATGGCTCAGTCAGCGGCAAGTGGCCTGCCGGAGTTGCCTCGCGACGTGACGGAGGTGCCGTCCGTTCAGCTGTTGGACTGGATGCGTGGGGAATCTGCGGTCGTGCATCGCATGAAAGACCTGCTGTTCTCGACGCTGATGTATTTGGCACTGATGACCCAGGCCTTCAGCTGGCTGACGACGTATCGTCGAGCGAACGCGGAGGCGGTTAGCGCTCCCTGAGCAGCTCTTCCGGCCAATTCTTGCTCGGATGAGTTGAGCGGCGGACTCGCCCCTCACCCCGCCGGCAACCTCGCCAGCGCCGCCGGCACGTCCGCCGCGAACTCCGCGTGCCCCGGTCGCGGCTGCACGCCGCCGCGGCGCAGCACGCTGCTCGGCTGACTGCGTACGCCCGCCAGCACCACGGTGATGCCGATCCCGCGCAGCTTGCCGATGGCGGATTCCAGCGCCACGAGGCCGGTCACGTCCATGGCCGGAACGTCCTCCATGTCGAGCACCACGGCGCGCACCGAGCCGCGGCCGCCGCTGCGCGCGATGGCGAGGGCTGCCTTCTCGGCCGCGCCGAAGAACAGCGGCCCGGTGATCTCGTAGACGATCACGCCCGGCGGCAGGTCCTTGAAGTGGTGGTGCTCGCCCTCGAGCGGCCGCGCGCCGGCGATCTCGGCCATCTCGCGCATGAAGAGCAGCGCCGCGAGCACGATGCCGACCGACACGGCGACGACCATGTCGAAGACCACCGTGAGCGAGAAGCACGTCAGCAGCACGGCCACGTCGCTGCGCGGCGCCACGCGCACGATGTGCGCGAAGTGCCGCGCGTCGCACATGCCCCAGGCCACGTGGATCAGGAGCGCCGCGAGGCCGGCCATGGGCAGCCACGAGAGCGCCGGCGCCAGCGCGAGCACCGCGGCCAGCACGAACAGCGCGTGGAAGAACGACGCCAGCGGCGAGCGCGCCCCGGCGCGGATGGCCGTGGCCGTGCGCGCGACCGCGCCCGTGGCCGCGAAGCCGCCGAAGAAGGGTGCCACGATGTTCCCGAGGCCCTGGCCCACCAGCTCGACGTCCGGGTCGTGACGCGTGCCGGCCATGCCGTCGGCGACCACGGCGCACAGCAGCGACTCGATGGCGCCCAGCAGCGCGATGGCCAGCGCCGGCCCCATGAGCGCGCGCAGCAGGTTCAGGGAGAGCGGCACGGGCGAGCCGTCGGGCCCCGGCAGCAGCCACGGCAGCACGAAGTGCGGCGGCGTGCGCGGGATGCCGTGCTCCAGCACGCCGTCCGCGACCGCCGAGAAGCGCGTGGCGATGGTGTCCACGGACAGGCCGGGCGCCCACGTCGCCAGCGCCCAGGCCGCCGCGCCCGCGGCCGCCAGCGCGATCAGCGGCCCCGGCACGCGCCGCGTGACGCGCGGCCAGACGACCAGCAGCAGCAGCGTGCCCGCGCCGACCGCGAGGTCGGGCGCGCGCCACGTCGGCAGCGCGCCGACCAGCGCCGCGAGGCGCTCGAGGAAGTGCTCCGGCATGACCGCCACGTGCAGGCCCAGCAAGTCCTTCACCTGCAGCATCGCAATGACCACCGCGATCCCGGCCGTGAACCCGGTCGTCACGGGGTGCGGGATGAACTGGATCAGCCGGCCCAGCCGCAGCCAGCCCATGGCCAGCATCAGCCCGCCGGCCATGAAGCTGGCCAGCACCAGGCCCGACAGGCCGAAGCGCGCGGAGATGGGCGACAGCACCACGACGAAGGCCGCCGTCGGCCCCGAGACGTTGGTGCGCGTTCCGCCCAGCAGCGCGATGAGCGCGCCGGCGATGATGGCCGTGTAGAGGCCGTACTGCGGCGGCACCCCCGAGGCGATGGCCAGCGCCATGCTGAGCGGCAGCGCGACGATGCCCACGACCGCGCCCGCCATGAGGTCGGCGCGCAGGTCAGCACCGCGGTAACCCTCCGCCAGCCGCTCGCGCAGCGCGGCCGCCAGACGCAGCGGCTGGCGCGCAGCGCTCGGCTCGTGACGTGGGGGAGTCATGGGGCCTCGGCGAGTCGCCCGGCTCGAAGTGGAGTCGAGGTCGGGACAGCGTGACGCTAGGCCTTCGCGCGCGCTCTTTCAAGCCGCGGCCGATTCAGCCGGCGCGCAGCAGCTCCTCCACGATCGCCGGCACGACGTCGGCGGCACGCCCCGCCCTGAACTCGTCGCCGGGCAGCAGGTTCTCGGGCTCCTCGAGGGCCTGCACGAGCGTCGCCGCCCCGCAGGCGCGCGCGAGAGCGAGCCAGCCGGCCACGGGCCACACCTGTCCGCTCGTCCCGATGGCCGCGAAGTGGCTCGCCGCGCGGATCGCGCGCTCCACGCGCGGCATCTCGCGCGGCACCTCGCCGAACCACACGACGTCGGGCCGCAGCCGCGGCGCCGCGCAGCCGCCGCACGCCACGGCGGCGTCGGGCTCCACGTGCTCGAGGTCGCGCACCACGATCCCGCAGCGCTCGCAGCGTAGCTGCGCGAGGCTGCCGTG
>DASUFI010000345.1:0-20880 GCA_036274635.1 Planctomycetota bacterium | reverse complement strand
ACTCCATCTCCATCTGCTCGAACTCGCGCGTGCGGAAGATGAAGTTGCCCGGCGTGATCTCGTTGCGGAAGGACTTGCCCTGCTGCGCGATGCCGAAGGGCGGCTTGAGGCGCGCCGTCGTCTGCACGTTGAGGTAGTTGGTGAAGATGCCCTGGGCCGTCTCGGGGCGCAGGTAGGCGATGGCCGCGTCGTCCTGCAGCGCCCCCATCCAGGTCTGGAACATGAGGTTGAAGGCGCGCGGCTCCGTGAAGTGCTGGCGGCAGTCGGCGGTGATGGGCTTCCTGTTGTCGCCGCAGATCGCGTCCTCGAGCGCGTCCGCGCGGAAGCGCGCCTTGCACTTGCGGCAGTCGACCAGCGGGTCGCTGAAGTTGTCGACGTGGCCGGAGGTCTTCCACACCTGCGGGTGCTGCAGGATGGCGCTGTCGAGGCCCACGACGTCGCGGCGCGTCAGCACCATGGAGCGCCACCAGGCCTCCTTGACGTTGCGCTTGAGCTCCACGCCCAGCGGGCCGTAGTCCCAGCAGGAATTGAGGCCGCCGTAGATCTCGGACGCGGGGAACACGAAGCCGCGCCGCTTGGCGAGGTTGACGACCTGGTCCATCGAGCTGGCGGGCAAGGACGGGCTCCGGTGGCGTGCGGGGTCGGCCTCCTCGCGGCGACCGGGCTGCGCATTCTGGGGCGCGGGCCCGGGGGCGATCAAGGCGAGCGGCGCGCCTTTGCTACGTTCGGGGCGTGAAGGCACGACGCGGAACGGCGCGGCTGCTGCTGGGCCTCGGGGCGCTGCTGCTCCTGCTGCTGCTGGGCGAGGTGGCGCTGTGGGCCACCGGCCTGGTGCGCGACCCGCGCGACTTCACGCTGCGGCGCATGACGGGCGCGCTGCAGCAGGACGCCGCGGGCCGCTACGTCCTCGACGACGTGCGCGCCTACAGCACCGCGGCGGGCTTCCGCTTCTCGCCCGCGCACGCCGGCCGGGACGCGACGGGCGAATGGCCCTTCCGCGGCCGCGCCGGCACGCCGCTGCCCCCGGCCGCCGTCCTGCCGCGCGTGCTGGTCGTGGGCGACTCCTGCGTCTACGGCGCCTCGCTGGACCCCTGCGACACCCTCGGCTGGCAGCTCGCCCTCGCGCTCGACGCTCGCGGCCTGCCGCCCGACCACGTGGCGGTCATCCCCCTCGGCGTCCCCGGCTACTCCACCGAGCAGATCCTGCCGCTGCTGCGCGCAGGTCTCGCCGCGTACGGGCCTCTGGCCGTCGTGCTCTACGTCGCCGCGTGGAACGACCAGGCGCCGGCGCTGCGCGCGCCGGACCGCGCGCTGCTGGCCACGCTGGCGCAGCCCTCGGCGCTGGACTGGCTGCGCACGCACACGCGCCTCGGCGCCGCGCTGCTGCACGTCGCCGACCGCACGCCGCACGACGAGATCATGGAGGGCTGGAAGGCCGGGCACCCGCCGCTGGGCTTCCGCGTGCCGGAGCAGGACGTCGAGCCCAACGTGCGCGCGATGCTCGCGGCCTGCAGTCTGGCCGGCGCGCTCGCGGTGGTCATCGTGCCGCCACATCCGGACGCCACGCTGCGCGAGCACCCGCGCACCGGCGTCGACGCGGCCTCCGTGCGGCGCGCCGCGGCCGCGGGCGGCGCAGTCACGATCGACGCGCTGCAGCTGCTCGCGTCCGCCGGCGGCGACCCGGCGCGCTTCTTCTCCGACTACGTGCATCCCTCGCCCGCGGCCGTGGAGCGGCTCGCCCAGGCCGCGGCCGACCCGGTGGCGCGCGTCCTCGGCGTGGCGCGGCACGGCGTGCCGCGGTCCGACGGCACGGGCGACGCGCTGCGCGTCGTATCCGTCGAGCCGCGCGAAGCCTTCGCGCTGGGCGACGTGCGCCTGCACCTGCAGCTCGAGAGCTGGAGCCGGCCGGGGCCGCTGCCCGCCGTGCTCGTCGGCGGCGCGCCGCTGCTCGACCTGCGCGCCGTCGGCGAAGACGGCCTCGAGGGCACGCTGCCCGCCAACGGCACCGGCACGCAGGACGTCGTCGTGCAGGATGCCGCCAATTGCAGCGTGCTGCGCGAGGCGCTCACGCTGCGCGATCCGGAGATCACCCGCCTCCCGGGCTCGCCGCCGCGGCTCGCCGTGCGCGCGCGCCCCGGCGACCGGCTGCGCCTCCTGTCCGCCACGCGCCTGCGCGCCGAGCCGCAGTGGAGCGTCAAGGGCGCGCTGCTGCTCGGCTCCGACGCGCACGTCGCGGCGCCGGACGTCGAGCTCGACGCGCAGGGCCGCGCGGAGGTCGAGGTGCCCGGGCTGCCGGATGGTCGCGTGTACGTGCAGGCCATGTGGGCGCCGGCGGGCGAGGACCCGGGCGGCAGCCTCGCGTCGCGCTGGACGGGCGTCGTGCAGCTGGGCGACTGACGGCGGCTCAGTCGTCCAGGACCAGGTCGATCGTGATGTGCTGGCCCTCGGCCAGCGTCACCGGCTCGGCGTGCACCACGCCGCCGCCGCCGACCATGTGTCGCACGCGCAGCTCGTAGTCTCCCGGCTTCAGCCCGTCGAGCTTGTAGGTGCCGTGGCTGGCCCGCACGAAGCGCCACACGGTGTTCTCCTGCGGCTTGTACAGGCCCACCTCGACCTCGCTGTCGGCGGGGCCGGCGAGCGTCCAGCGCACGCTGCCCTCCACCACCGCGCCGGCCTTGACCGGCACCTCGATGTCCTTCGAGGTCCAATCCGCCTTCACGTCGAAGGCGACGGCCCCGTCCGTGAGCCAGCCGTTCCCCGAAGCCGTCGCGGACCAGCTGCCCGCGACGAGGTGCGAGAGCGTGAACCGGCCCGCGGCATCCGTGGTCACCGTCGCCGCGCGCAGGCCGGCGGCCGACATGAGCTTGTGCCAGCCGGCGCCGAGCACGGCCCACGGGTTGGCCGAGGCCTCCGCGGCCTTCACGAGCTGAGCCTGGACCGGCACGCCCGGCACCGCCTGGCGCGTGGTCACGTCCACCACGGTGCCGGCGAGGCCCGGCCCGTCGAAGGACAGCTCGACGACCACGTCGGCGCCCTCGGCCACGTCGACTCGCTTCAGCCGCGGCAGCAGCTCGCCGGGCGCGCAGGCGACGACCAGGCCCTCGAGTGGCGGCAGGTCGTCGATCTCGAAGCCGCCGGCGGCCTCGGTGTCCACGGCGCGAACGAGCGTCCAGCGCTGCGAGCTGCCGGTGGCCAGGGCCACGCGCGCACCGGCCGCCGGCGCGCCGCCGGCGCGCACGACGCCGCTCACGCGCGCGGGTCGCGGCAGCAGCAGGTCGAGCGTGCGGTTCGCACCAGCGGCCACGGCGACCCGCAGCATGCCCGCGGGCAGGCGCATGTCGGGGGGAGGCCTGGTGGCCGCCTCGCGCACCCGCGCCCCGATGTCGTCGTCGGAAGGCAGCGCCGCCGCCACCATGTACTCGCCCGGCGCCAGGGGTCCCAGCATGTAGGCGCCGCCCGCCTCGGTCCGCACCTCGACGCGCTGCTCCGGCGCGCCCGCCTCGATCACGACGGACGCCTCGGGCACGGGGCGGTCGACGCGCGCCAGGGCGGTCACCAGCCACGCCGCGACGCGGGCGTCCGGGATGACCTCGCCGCGGGACGTCCGTGCCGAGCCCTTGATCGTCGCCCCGCGCACCAGGCGCAGCGCGACGCCGCCGAGGTCCTGGTCCACGAGCTCGAGCGAGCCGGAAGCTCGACCGACGAAGCCGTCGGCGTTGCCCCAGATGGTCCACGTGCCGCGACCGAGGCCCTCGAACTCGAAGGCGCCCGCGGCGTCCGTGTGCGCCACCTTGGTCGGCAGTCCTGCCGCGGGCCCGGCCTGCTGGGCGATCTGCACGACCGCGTCGGCGAGGGGCTGCGCCGCCGAGTCGACGACCAGGCCGCGCACGCGCAGCGGACGCTCGAGCCGCGAGGACGCCTGCGGCGCACCGGGCGCGGCGGACAGCACGCTGAGGTGGTCGGCGCCGGCGCTGGAGCGCGTCAGCCAGAGCCAGCCGCCCACGCTGACGGCGGCCACGAGCACGACGCCAGCCGCGAGCCTGGAGCGGGCCATGCGCACGAACCTTCCCTCCGGGTGCCGCAGCGCGCGAAGGCCGCGGCACGCGCGGACACTGTACTTGGCGGTGGGTGTCGGGTCCCCCTCCCATCCGCTATCCTCAACCACCGATGCCCGCCCTCCGCGACATCGCCTCCAAGGTGGCCGACGGCACGCGCCTGTCCGACGCCGATGCCCTCTTCCTGCTGCAGGGCCCCGACCTGCTGGCGCTCGGCCGCCTCGCCGACACCGCGCGCCGCCGCTTCCACCCGCCGGGCGCGGACGGCCGCAGCGAGGTGTCGTACATCGTCGACCGCAACATCAACTACACCAACGTCTGCGTGACGCTGTGCAAGTTCTGCGCCTTCTACCGGCGCCCGGGCGACCCGGAGGGCTACGACCACCCGCTGGACGTGATCCTCGCGAAGATCCGCGAGACCAAGGCCCTGGGCGGCGTGCAGATCCTGCTGCAGGGCGGCCACCACCCCGACTACGGCGTGGAGCGCTACGAGGAGCTGTTCCGCGCGATCAAGGAGCGCGAGCCCATCCACATCCACGGGCTGTCGCCGTCCGAGATCCTGCACGCCACGCACGTGAGCAAGCTGCCGCTGGAGACGGTGGTCGCGCGGCTGCGCGCGGCGGGCCTCGACTCCATGCCCGGCGGCGGCGGCGAGATCCTCGTCGACCGCGTGCGGAGGATCATCTCGCCCCTGAAGACCATGAGCGACGACTGGCTGCGCGTGCACCGCGTGTGTCACGAGCAGGGCCTGCGCACCACGGCCACCATGATGTTCGGGCACGTGGAGACGCTGGCCGAGCGCGTCGAGCATCTGCGCCGCGTGCGCGAGCTGCAGGACGCGACGGCCGGCTTCACCGCCTTCATCTCGTGGACCTTCCAGGCGCCCAACACCGAGATGACCGACGTGCCCATGGTGGGCGCCTTCGACTACCTGCGCACCGCAGCCGTCTCGCGCCTGTACCTCGACAACGTCGAGAACTTCCAGGCCAGCTTCGTCACGCAGGGCATAGACATCGCCGCCCTCGCGCTGCACTACGGCATGAACGACCTCGGCTCGGTGATGATCGAGGAGAACGTGGTCAGCTCGGCCAACTGCGAGTGCCTGGCGAGCATCGCCGAGCTGGAGAGGCATGCGAAGGCGTCCGGCTTCACGCCCGTGCGGCGCAACATGTTCTACGACCGTGTCGACGAGCGCGGGCACGTGCTGCGCCGGCACCACGACGCGGCCTGGGCCGCGCGCAACGCCGCGCGCGGCGGCGACAACCGGCCGGCAGCGATCGAGCGGCAGTTCGCGGAGCTCGCCGCGAGCTGAGGCGGGCGCCGCGGCTGCAGATCCCGCGGTTCGCGGGCCTCGCTGTCCGCCCGCCGTCCTGGCGGGTCTGCACCGGCCAGATCCACGGCCGCGGCCAGCCCCGGTCGGCCAGCTCGAGCCGTTGCAGCGCGGATTCCGACCCGTCGGAGCAATCTCGGTCGACGTGACGGTCTGCGACCGGGTGGAATTGGGGCGCCGGCCCCGATGGCGAGGCGCGGCATGCCGCGCTACCGTCGGGACCGGGTCGCGGCCGAGCAAGCGGAGTACCCGACGGCCGGGAGACGGAGCTGTGACGACCCTTCAGGGCTTGCTGCTCCTCGCGACGCTGAGCGTCCTGATCGGCGGGCTCGTGGCGCGCGTCGCGCGCGTGCGCTGGCTGGCGCGTGTACATCCCGACGTGCTGCCGCTGCAGGCGGCGCTGGGCACCGCGGTGCTGACCTGCGTCTGCGCCACGCTCAGCCACGCGGGCGTGGGCCAGTACCAGGCGCTCCCGCTGGTGGCGCTGATGGTCGCGGGACTGCTGACGGCGGGCGTCCTGCTGCGGCTGCGACACCGGCGCCACCCATGGGCCCGCTGGTCCGCCTGGTGGCCGGCCGCGGCGGCGCTCACCTGCGTCGCGGTCGTGGGCCTGCTGCCCCTGTTCTGGCTGCACTCGTTCAACCCGTTCAACGATGCCTTCTACTACGACGCCATCTCGGACTGGCTGCTGATCCACGGCGTCTCCGAGCCCTTGCCGCACGACTCGATGGTTCCGGCGATGCTGATCGCGGCCCAGGTGCGGGAGAGCGGCGTGCGCCTGGGGACCAGCTACGTGCAGGCCTTCCTGACGGGCGGCCTCGGCGTCTCGCACGCCCTGCTCGTGTTCTACGCGGTGAGCTGCTGGGGCTTCCTGCTGCTGGCCGGCTGCCTCTACAGCCTGGCTCGGCGCGTGTTCAGGCTGCGGCCACTCATGGCGGCCGCCGCCGTGTGCAGCACCGTGTGCGTCCCCGCGAGCTCCACCTTCGCGCTGCAGAACGGCTTCCAGGCGCAGGCCTACGGCCTGGCCGCGCTGATCGCGATCCTGATCGTCGGGTCCGCGCTGATCCCCCGGCGGCGCTGGACCGCCGGGGGCGCGCTGGTGCTCGGCACGCTGCTCGCCTGGCAAGCGAGCGTCTACAGCGAACTCGCGCCCGCGGTGGCCGTGGCCATGCTGGCATGGCTGGCCGTCACCGGCCTGCGCGCGCGCGTCCAGCACTGCGTGGCCAGCTGGGCGCGCTTCGCCGCGGGAGTCGCCCTCGTGTTCCTGCTGGTCGCCAACGTCGAGGTGCTGCGGGCCCTGGAAGTCCTCCCGCGCCAGATGGCCTCCGTCGTGGGCCACCACATCACGGCCACGCCCATGCAGTGGATGGGCCTCTTCGCGGGCAGCACCATCTTCGCGCCCCAGCGGGATGTGCTGCCGGAATGGAACCCGCTGGCGCTGCCCGGCGGCCCGATCCTCCCGCTCGTGCTGTGCCTGGTGTTCCTCGTGCGGCGACGCGGGCGGCCGCTGGAGCACGGCACGGCGGCCGTGCTGCTGTGCTTCGCGGTCGCGGCTACGTGGTTCGGGTTCCTCGCGCCCGATCCCTGGTCGGGGACACCGCCCCACACCTGGTCGCTGTTGAGGCTGGCGTACTGGTCGCAGCCACTGGTGATCGTCTGCGCCTGGGGCTGCCTCGGCCGCTGGCTCAGAGGCCCGCGAGCGGCGCGCACGGCCGCCGTCCTGGCACTCGTGGCCATGGGCCTGGGGCTGCCGCTGCACGCCCGCTATGCCTGGCAGTTCTCCTACCAGGCGCCGGCCCGGTTCACCGGCAGCGATCGACCGCTCGCCGAGATCGAGAAACTCTCAAGCGAGCTCCGTGCCCTGGCCGGGCAGCCGCTGTACGTCGTCACCCGGCCGCACCTGACCAGCCCGGTCCACGTGGGGCTGCTCGCCTACCTCAGCCAGTGGAGTCCGACGGCCGGCCTGTGGACCGGCTGCCCCTACTTCAACGTGAAGGCCGATGCGGCTGCACCGTCCCTGACCGACGTGGTGCCGGAGGGCGGGCGCGTCACGCTCGTGTGCCAGCGACCGCACTTCAAGATCCCGAACGCCCGGCGGCTCGCCTGCGACGTGTTCACCGTGCCGGGGGACAGGAATGCGGTGCTGTGCCAGGTGAGCAGTCCCCTCGGAGTGGACTGGACGACCGAACGGGAACCGCGGGCATGGATCGGCGCGGACCCGGCCACCCTGGTGGTCTATGCGCCGCACGCCGGCTGGCTGGGATTCACCTGCCATGTGAAGGCACCGCCTGGCGTGCGGACCGCAACGGCCACGCTGGACCTCAGCGGAGTCACCTCGGCGCGCGAGCGCACCGTCGAGGTGGGCGACGAGCACGGCGCGGTGGAGGTGCAGATGGGCTGCGATGTGAACGCGGGGGTGAACGAGATCCGGCTCAGGTGCCGCGGGGCGACGGCCGAGTGGCATGCGATCGACGGCCGCTCGAGCGCCGTCCGCGTGGCTCTCTACCGCCCGCAGATCAGGCTGTTCTGAGCCGGCGCTTCGCCCGTCAGGGCTGGACGATGTGCGCGTCCGAGCTGGCCGCGAAGCCCTTCAGGCCATTGGGGTCCTTCACCCAGAACTGCACGTCGACGGTCTGCCCCGGAGGGAAGTCGGCCGGCCACGTGGCGTGGACGTCGAGCTTGCCGGCCGCGTCCACGATGAAGGGCCCGGCGACGATGTCGGCCTGCGGCACGAGCACGTTGCCCTTGAAGGGCATGAAGGCCGCCTGCAGGCCCGCCACGAGGAAGGCCTTGGCGCCGATCTTGGCCACCGAGAGCGAGAAGGTGACCTCGCCGCCCGGCACGAAGGTGCCGCTCACGATGTTTACCGGGAAGCCCGGGACACCGCGGACCTTGCCGCCGAAATCGGTGATCGGCCCGCCGTCCGGGTAGGTCACGTCGAGCACCGTGACGACATGAGGCGTGGCGCTGTGCATGCCCTGGCCCGAGCCGAAGTCGACGCGCCCGTCGCCGTCGAGGTCCACGAGGTGCGAGTCCTCGGTGAAATTCACCGTGGGGCCCAGGGCCAGCGACAGTGCCGTGCCCTCGGTGGTCGTCCCGCCGCCCACACCTTCGAAGACGTAGGCGTCGCCCACCGGTCCGCGGTAGGCGACGATGTCGACCAGGCCGTCGCCGTCGAGGTCGTGCGTGGCGAAGCCGCTCGGCGCGCTGCCGCCGCCGAAGCCCAGCAGGTGCGTCTCGAGGTTCGCGAAGGTGCCGTCGCCCGCTCCGAGCCACGTGCCGAAGCCGATCGTGCCTCCGACGAGGAGGTCGGTCAGGCCGTCGCCATTCACGTCCGTGACGAGGGAGATGATCGAGGAGCCGAGGATGTCCTCGCCCACCGCGAAGCCGCCGCCCGGCTGCCCGAGGAGCGGGCGGTGCGCGGACATGGGGCCGACGCCGGTCCAGCCGGACACGAGCAGGTCGCCCCAGGCGTCGCCGTTGAGGTCGCAGGGCTGCGCGCGGCACTGGTCGAGCAGGTCGCCCGGCGCGGCCTCGACGGGGGTGAACGCGCCGCTGCCGTCGTTGACCAGCAGCCCGAGGTAGCCGCCGTTCGGGTCGAAGAAGAAGTCGGGCGAGGCGCAGACGGCCAGGTCGAGGTCGCCGTCAGCGTCCGAGTCGCCGGCCACGATGTCGAAGCCGTCGTCGAACGAGTTGGAGCTGAAGGGATAGACGGTGGGCGAGCCGAGGCCGCCCGCGCCGTCGCCGGCGAACACCTGCGCGGAGCCGGCCGCGCCGGCCGCGCCGGAGACCACGTCCTGGTGGCCGTCGCCGTCGAGGTCCGCCACGACCGTGCGCTGCAGGCCGGCGGTGCCGGCGTACGTGAACGGCGCGCCGAAGCTGCCGTCGCCCACGCCGAGGGCGCGCTGCAGGCCCGTGGGCGCGGTCGCGATGAGGTCATCGCGGCCGTCGCCGTCCATGTCGCCGAAATCCACGTCGTGCAGCGTGCCGGAGCTGGTGACGACGGGCGCGCCATACACCGGGTGTGGCTCGGGCGAGGCCGAGGTCACCTGCGCTCGCGCGCCAGCGAGCAGGAGCAACGGCACGACGAACGGCAAGCTTCGGGTGCGCAACATGGTCGGGTCTCCCGGGAGGATTGGGTGGCGAGTCTATCGCGGTTGGCGCGGGCCATGTTGCTGCGAGGCGCGGGACCCGAGCGGGCAGCGCTCGGCGCGGCGGTCATCAAGGCACGGTGTGCGGCCATGGTATCGCCGGGTGGCGAGCCCGGGACTGCGTGCTGCGGGTCGCCGGCGTCGGCGCGGCGGAGTCGAAGTGGAGCCTCCATCGGACGAGGGGCCCGTTCGCGGTCACTGCCCCACGTTCGGGCGCTGGGCCGAATCGGCATCGGCATCGTCGCCCGGACCGAAGCCGATGCGACCCCGCTTGCGCCGAGGCCGCTCCAGGAGCTGGCGCACGCACCCAAGGCGACCAGCCAGCGCTGATGGAGTCTGGGGCATCGGTCATGAGTTCCTCCGAGAAACCGGCCGAGGCGCGATCTCCCAGGAGCAGGTCGGCGGGCCGGCGCCGGAATTACGTCGCCTCCCTCGCACCTCCCGGCTGGCCCCCTTCGCCCGCTAGAATCGGGGCCGATGTCCACCGCCGCGCCCCGCCTCACTGCCCGCTCGCCCGGCCCGCACCGCGCTCGCCCCTTTGCGTGCGGCCCCACCAACCCCGGCCCCACCGGCGGCTTCACGCCCTCGCGAGCCTTCCTCGACGACGGCGCTCTCGCCCCCGCGCTGCGCCCGATCCGCGACAAGGTGCTCGCCGGCGAGCGCCTGACGCACGCGGACGGCCAAGTGCTCTTCGCGACGCCCGACCTCAACGGCCTCGGCGCGCTGGCCAACTTCGTCAACGAGTCGCTCAACGGCGACCGCACGACCTTCACCTACAACCGCCACCTCAACTACACCAACGTCTGCGCCTACAAGTGCATGTTCTGCGCCTTCCGCCGCGACGGCGACGAGGCGGACTCGGTGGTCATGGACATGGACTTCGTGCGCAACCGCATGCGCACCGGCTTCACGGACACGATGCGCGAGGTGCACATCGTCGGCGGCATCCACCCGGGGCTGCCCTACGGCTACTACCTCGACCTGCTGCGCACCATCAAGGCCGAGCGCCCGAACCTGCACATCAAGGCCTTCACCATGATCGAGCTGGACGCCATCGCCGAGGTGGCGGGCAAGCCGCTGCAGACCGTGCTGGCCGAGCTGCGCGAGGCGGGCCTCGACTCCTGTCCCGGCGGCGGCGCGGAGGTGCTCTCGCTGCGAGTGCACAAGAAGCTCTACCGCGAGAAGCTGCCGCCCGAGCGCTGGATCGCGACCTGCAAGACCGTGCATCGCGCCGGCCTGCACACCAACGCCACGATGCTCTTCGGCCACATCGAGACCCACGACGAGCGCCTCGACCACATGCTCGCCATCCGCGGGATCCAGGACGAGACCGGCGGCTTCCTGCAGTTCATTCCGCTGCTCTTCCACCCCGACAACACGCCGCTCGAGCGGTTGGGGAAGACGACGGGGCTGGACGCGCTGCGCACCATCGCCGTTGCGCGCCTCATGCTCGACAACGTGCCGCACGTGAAGGCCTACTGGATCATGCTCGGGCTCAAGGTCGCCCAGGTGGCGCTGCACTACGGCGCGGACGACATCGACGGGACCGTCGAGGAGGAGCACATCACGCACGACGCGGGGGGCGAGACGCCGCAGGGGCTGACGACGGGGCAGATGGCCGGGCTCATTCGCGAGGCGGGGCGTGTGCCGGTGCTGCGGGACACGTTGTATACGGATCTCTCGCCCATTTGAGCCGCACCTCAGAGCCCGCGGCCAGCGTGCTCGAGGCTGAAGAGGCCGGGCGGGCAGCGAGCACCCGCCGGCACGATGAGGGGCAAGATCAGATGCTCGAATCGAGCAGCAGGACGATCGCACCGGGACCAGCCACGTACTTGCCACCCTGTTGCGACAACACCTGAAGCGTGATCGTTGCCGCCTTTACGCCCAATCCAAGGTCGGGCACCTGCCCCTGAAGGCTCAACAAGCCACTGGCCGGGAGATGGCCAAGGAAGACGACCACGTCGGGCACGCCGGTGAGCAGCGGGCCGTCGACCGCGCCGATGCTCAATCGGTTCGACTTCGTGCTGATCAACAGCACGACGCCTGTGTTCGGTGGACCACTGATCGTTGCCGTGAGCGGCTGCTGTTCAGCAGCGATCGCCTGGACGTCGAGCGCAAGCGTGTCGTAGTTGAGATTCTGGACGACACCGTCGACGACGGTGAGGGCCACGCCGTCCTCTCCCGACCCGCCGACGCCGAGTGAGCAGGATGCCGGATCAGGTCCAGCGGCCCCGAGTCCCGCCGCAATGGGCACATCCGTCAGCCGCAAGATCGCACCGCCGCCCACCAGCAGGCCATCACCACCGTCCTCTCCTGGATGGCACACGCCGGCTCCGTCCTTGACGCCCAACCCGCCGTTGCCGCCAGTGATTGACGCTGCTGAGAGCCACAACTGTCCGCTCGATGCGAGCATGGCCAACGAGCCTGGGCCGCTGAGGCATCCCGTCGTTCCCGCGCATTCCCAGCTGCTTCCCTTGCCGCCATGGACCTCAACAGCATGCAGAACGGCCCGCGTCGAATACGTCTCCAAGCCGCTTCCGCCGACCTGCACACCGGCGAAGAAGAGCACCTGGTCAGGTCCCGAGAGGTGTCCGTCGTGGATCACGAGGTCATTGACCGCCGTCGCACGCATCGCAGGCGCGATGTGAAAGGCGTTGACCTTCTCGAGCCATACTTGGCCCTGCACGTTGTCGAGCTGGAGTCCCTCGAAATCGACGTCTAGCAGGACCACTCGCTGGCCAGGCAGCAAGTCGTGGATGCGTGTATGCGTGCTCCCGGTGTCCATGGAGTGGTTCAGGAGCTTGCCGTCGCCGAAAAATGGCTGGCCCTTGTCCGCCGCGATGACCAGCGACTTGCCGGCGACCTCGAAGTAAGGAAGATTGTACTGAAAGTGAATCAGGATGACGTCGCCGCTGGCCGCTGCATCCACGGCCGCCTGGGCAGTCGGAAAGTACCCGGGATTGATTGGGTCCACGATGAGCACAGACTGCGAGCGGGCCATACCGGCCATGCCGATCCACGCGATGGCGACACACGCGATGAGTTTTCCGACCATGGCTCTCTCCTTTGACCACGCTCGCAACCTGCTCCTCGCGCAGACCTGATCCGCCGCGAAACACGGACTTGCCGAGCGGAATAGTAACTGGTGATGTCCTTTCCGGCCACGTGCGTCTGCTGGCGGCTCGAGACGGCCGGACGACACGGCGGATAGTCGAATGGTCGAACCTGAGGGCACATGCCGCCTGCAGCAAGCCGTCGTGCTCGCTGCGGGACGGATGCCGTCGATGCTAGTCTCGCGCGATGCTTGATGTCAGCGACGAGTCCGCGTGTTCCAAGGCGCGTTCTGGCCGTTCTGCCTCGTCGGGCCTGCATTTCGCCCGTTGGCTGCTTCGCCCTCTGTTCGCCGCCGTGGCCGCCTGCTCCGTCGTGCCCATCACCCCCGCCGCCATGCGTCAGGCCGATGTCCCGCCCGAGGACAGCGAGCGCGCCGTCCGGACGCTCACCGACGCCGTCGCGCGCTGCAACGAGTTCATGGCCTCGCCCTTCCGGCACGCGCTGCCGCCGGGCCGCTTCGTGCTCGACGACGCGCAGGGCCTGCGCTTCGAGGGGGCCGCGGGCACCTGGCCGATCGAGATCCGCTGCACGGACTGGGGCGACTTCGTGATGTGGTTCGGCTTCCAGGCGCAGGAGGGCGAGGGCGGCTTCACCGTGGGCGAGTGCGGAGCGGAGCGCGATCGGCTCATCGACAACGGCCTGCTGCTCGATGGCAACGGCTGGGAGATGGGCAGCGACAGCGTGGCGGACCTCATCCTGCACGAGACCACGCACGTCGTCTCGAACGAGGGCGCGATCGGCTTCTGGAAGAGCTTCTCGTACTACGCCGAGACGGTCTTCCTCTTCCGCTACGACCGCTCGCATTCGGACGAACGGCGGGAGTACTCCACCGACGAGGAGTTCCACGCCTTCATCCAGAGCCTCGGGCGCGGCGAGGGCGAGACGGCGCGACTGCTGGCCGAGCTGGACGCGCACATCGTGCAGGCCACGGACGACACATGTCATCACGCGCCGCCCGATCCGCTCGACCCGCCGCCGCTGCCAGCGGCGACGCCCTAGGGTCTAGTCGCCGGTGTTGCCGGTGACCCCGTCGAGGAGCTGCGGCTGCTCCTTCGGGAAGCGCTCGCGCAGCAGCTTCTCGACCAGCGGCCGGTCCGCGCGGACGTGCGCGTCCAGGCTCTTCCAATGCAGGCTGCGATCGCCTTCAGCAGTCAACTTGAGCTGCACGTCGCCGACGTAGGTGACGGCGCCGGGCACGACGTCGAAGCACCAGCCGATGGGCGCGGACCACTCGCCATCCGCCAGCGGGATGCGCAGCGCCGCGAGGCAGCAGCGGTGCGCCGGCAGCTTGAGGGCGAAGAGCGCGGGGCTCGCCTGGCCGTGGACGATGACGGTCCACACCTCGGGCTCCTCGAGGCCGCCCTCACCAAGGGTGAGCGCATTGGTCAGCGTGCCCGTCTGTGTCCGCTCGCACACGTCGAGGTCGGCCGTGACGTCGGGGTGCTCGTCCACGGTGACGAGGCGGCCGTCGTCGTGGATCCGCGAGGTGTGGATGGTGCCCACGACGTAGCCCTGATCGGGCTCGAGCTTCGCGAGGTCCAGCGTGTCGACCTGCGACTCGCCCAGCAGGCTGCAGCCACCCGCGAAGCCGGCCGCCAGCGCGGCGAGGCACGACCGCCACCGTACGTGCACCATCTGCGCTCCTCCCGAAGGGCGCGCAAGTGTAGCAGGGCGACGCGCGCGGGCCGGGGGCAACGGGTCGATCGGGCGGCGCGAGTTGAGGCACGGCCCAGGCAGTGCTTCAGTCGAGCTTCGGTGCGCGACGCCGCGCCGACAACCCCGCGCGGCGCCGGGTCACTTCACCGCAGGGATCGTCCCGCTGAGGAACACGACGTCATCCGCCGCGCGGCGGAGCTCGATGTGCCGCCCCGCCAGCTCGCTGACGAAGGACGCGCCCGCGGGCAGCGCCTGCCCCTGCTTCGTGTCGCGCTTCCACCGCCCCTCGTGATCGCCCGTCTTCTGCAGCTCGCCCGAGTCCACGAACACGTCGCTGCCCACGCCGTCCTCGACGAAGACGTGGAAGCCGTCGCCGTTCCAGTCGATGTGCTTGACCTTGAGGATGATGCGCTCCTGGCCCTTGTCCGCCTTGCTGCGCAGCGCGAGCTTGGCGCTCATGTCGGGCTGCGGCTCGTCGTCCGTGGCCTCGATCGTGATGCTGGCCTTCTGCGGCTTCTTGGAGAGGCCGAAGGGCGGCACCGTGCCTTGCAGGATCACGTCAGCGTCGTGGCGGATCTGCACCTTGCGCCCGATGAGGTCGTCGAGGGAGTCGGCTCCGAGCGGCAGGGCGCCGCCCTTCTTGGTGTCGAACTTGAGTTGCTGCGAGCCGCCTTCGCTCAGCGTGCCGATGTCGCTGAAGCTTCCCGACGCGATCGGATCCTCCATCCACGCGTGGTGCTCGTCGCCGGCCGACACCTGCAGGACGTGGATCTCGAGGCTCTCCTTGTTGCCCTTCTCGCGGAGGCGCAGGGTGCCCTTGGCGTTGTCGTCCGGCGCGTCCTCCGGCTGCACGAGGCTGACCTGGCTGTCCTTCTTGACCTTGCCGCCGGGCGGCATGGCCAGCGCTCCCGCGGTGAGCAGGGAGAGGACGGACGCGGCCAGGCACGTCGCGGTGCTGAGACGCATGGACAGAGACCTCGGGAGAGCGGTGACCCGCAGCTAGTCGATCTGCGGGATGACGGTGGAGAGGAAGACGGTATCGGCGCCGTCGCGCACCTGGAGCGTGCGGCCCGAGAGCTCCGACACGAACATCACCCCGGCCGGGAGCGCCTGGCCCTTCTTGCAATCGCGGCGGTAGCGGCCCTTGGCGTTGGAGAGCTGCTCGAGGTCGCCGACGTTCACGAAGACGCCGCTGCCCACGGCGTCCTCGACGAAGACGTCGAAGGGCCCGGCGCTGAAGTCCACGTGCGTGAGCGTCACGATGATGCGCTCCTGGCCCTTGTTCGCCTTGCTGCGCAGCTCGAGCTTGGCGACGATGTCGGGCTGCGGATCGGTGTCCGCGGCCGTCACGGTCTCCTTCACCTTCTCGGGCTTCTTGGACAGGCCGTAGGGCGGGACCTCGCCCCCGAGCTCGACGATGTCGCCTTGGCGGATCTCGACGAGCCGGCCGATGAGGTCCGTGGTCGTCGTCACGCCGAGCGGCAACGTGTCGCCCTTCTTGGTGTCCAGCGCGAGCTTTTGGCTGCCGCCGTCGCCCGGCAGGTCGCCGAGGTCGGTGAAGGTGGGCGGGTCGGAGTCGATGGGATCCTGAATCCACAGGTGGTGCTCGACGCCGGGCTCCACCTTCATGATGTGCACGTCGAAACGCTCGCTGTTGCCCTGCGAACGGATGCGCAGGGTGCCCTTGGCGTTGTCGTCGCTGGCGCCATCGGGGCGGACGAGACAGGACTGACTGTCCTCCTTGCCTCCGCCCGGACCGAATGCGAGCGCCCCGGCACACAGGGCGAGAGTACACAGAGCGAGGTACGTCGGCCTTCGATGTTGCATCCCGTGACCTCCGAGAGTGAACACCCCAACCACGCAGCCTATCGCGTGATTCGCACACTGAGTGAAGTGTGCAAGGACCGTCAGGGTGCGGGCCACGCGACGAGGCGCGGAAGGCTACGAATTCAGCCCCGGCGGCCCACCTGCCGGTGCCGGAAGCAGCCCACGAGATGGTCGTTCACCATGCCGGTGGCCTGCATGTGGGCGTACACGATCGTGCTGCCCACGAAGCGGAAGCCGCGTGCCTTGAGGTCCTTGCTCCAGGCGTCGCTCACGTCGCTCGTCGCCGGCAGGTGCTTCAGCGACCTCCAGCGATTCACCACCTGCCGCCCCTCCACGAAGCGCCAGGCGTACTTCGCGAAGCTGCCGAACTCCTCCTGCACCGCGAGGAAGGCGCGCGCGTTGCCGATGGCGGCCTCGATCTTCTGGCGGTTGCGGATGATGCCGGCGTCGGCCAGCAGCCGGCGCTTCTCGCGCGCGCCGAAGCGTGCCACGCGCCGCGGGTCGAAGCCGGCGAAGGCACGCCGGAAGGCCTCGCGCTTGCCCAGCACGCAGTCCCACGAGAGCCCGGCCTGCATGCCCTCCAGCACCACGAACTCGAACAGCTTGCGCTCGTCGCGCAGCGGCACGCCCCACTCCGTGTCGTGGTAGGCGGCCGAGAGCTCGTTGCGCGCCCAGCCGCAGCGCATGCGGCCGCGGCCGGCGGGGAGCAGGTCGAGGCGTTCAGCCATGGCGCGGCATGATGCCGACCCGGCGCGCGGCGGAAAAGCCCACGCCTCTTGGCAGAGCCGGCCCGGCGTCGTACGGTCGCGCCATGCTGCAGACCGAGACCCGCGGCGCCACGACCGTCCTGCGCCTCGTCCACGGCAAGGCCTCGGCCCTGGACCTGGAGCTCCTGCGCGGCCTGCGCGCGGCCGTCGAGCGCCTCGCGTCCGCGTCCGACGTGCGCGCCGTCGTGCTCACCGGCAGCGGCTCCATCTTCTCCGCGGGCGTGGACCTCAAGCGGCTGCTCGCCGGCGGCCGCGACTACATCGAGCGCTTCCTGCCCGAGCTGGATGCCTGCTTCCTCGCGCTCTTCGGCTGCGACAAGCCCGTCGTCGCCGCCGTGAACGGCCACGCCATCGCCGGCGGCTGCGTCCTCGCCGCCTGCTGCGATCACCGCGTCATGGCCGCCGGCGGCGGGCGCATCGGCGTGCCCGAGCTGAAGGTCGGCGTCCCCTTCCCGCCGGCCGTGGTCGAGATCCTGCGCTTCGCGCTGCCCGCGCAGCACGTGCAGGAGCTGCTGCTGCGCGGGCGCCTGTGCGAGCCCGACGAGGCGATCGCGCGCGGGGTGGTGGACGAGGTGGTCGCGCCGGAGAGGCTGATCGAGCGCGCGATCGAGGTCGCCGAGGAGATGGCCGCCGTGCCGCCGCTGGCGTTCCGGCTGACGAAGCGCGAGCTGCGGGAGCCGGTGCTGGAGCGGGCGCGCGCGACGGCGGGCGCCTCGCGGGCGGCGCTGGTCGAGGCCTGGGCGGGTGCGGAGGTGCTGGGCGCGGTTCGGGGATACGTGGAGCGGACGCTGGGCCGGTGACCCGCTCGTAGGGCGCGGCGCCGGCCGTGGCTACGATGGCCGGACGCCCGAGGGAGACCGCCATGCGCACGCTTCGTCTGCTGCCGCTGCTGCTCGTACTGGCCTGCGGCTCGCCGCCCGTCGCGGGCGCCAGGCCCGAGATCAACGCCGACTTCCGCAAGCCCGACGTCGACGTCGAGCGCTGGGTCGGCACGCTGGAGAGCGAGTCGCGCGAGATCGCGGCGCAGCGCGCGGCCATCACTGCGGCGATCGGGCTGCGCGCGGGACAGGCGGTGGCGGACATCGGCGCGGGCACGGGCCTGTTCGAGGAGCCTTTCGCGGAGGCCGTGGGCCCGACGGGCGTGGTCTACGCGGTGGACATCTCGCAGGCCTTCGTCGACCACATCCGCGAGCGGGCCGCGGCCGCCGGCCTCTCGCAGGTGCAACCGGTGCTGTGCGACGACCGCAGCACCGGCCTGCCGCGCGGCTCGGTGGACGTGGCCTTCGTCTGCGACACCTACCACCACTTCGAGCATCCGAACGACACGCTGGCCAGCCTGCACGACGCGCTGCGGCCGGGCGGCCGCCTCGTCGTCGTGGACTTCGAGCGTGTGGAGGGCCAGAGCCGCGACTGGGTGCTGCAGCACGTGCGCTGCGGGCGCGAGCAGGTCATCGCCGAGATCGAGGGCGCGGGCTTCCACTTCGCGCGCACGCTGCCCGTCGCGGGCCTCTCCGAGAACTACGTGATCGAGTTCGTGCGGGGCTAGGAGCCCGTTGAAGAAGTGCTTCGATGCCGGCAGCGAGAGATTTCGCGTCGGATCGAGGCGCGCGACCGGAGTCGGCCTGGAGGGCCGACGAGGATCGCGCAACGACGAGCCGGCGCGAAGGATCCGCTGCCCGGCGCGAATGACTTCTTCAACGGGCTCCTAGAGGGCGACCCAGTTCGTGCGGCTGTAGTGGTGGTGCACGGTGCGGGCCGTGAGGCGCGAGGCCATCTCCTCGCGCAGGCGTGACTCGGGGCCGGCGGCGCGCAGGTCGAGCTGGCGGCAGCGCTCGATCATGTCGGCCAGCACCTGGTCCACGGTGAAGAGGTACTCGCCCGTGGCGCGGGCGACGAGGCGGCGCAGCGCGGCGCGGTTCTTGCGCAGGAAACGGGCGGCTCGCGGCGCGTGCGGCGCGGCGGCGGGCGTGCGGAACAGGGCCAGCAGCTCGCGCCCGGTCACGTCGGGCCGGGCGGGCGAGAAGTGCTTGCGCTTCTCGTCGTAGTGGCGCTGCAGCGTGGTGGAGAGGCGCGAGATCGGGTCCACGGCGCGGTGCGGCAGGGCGGGGACCGGCTCGCGCGCGACCTCGGCCATGAGCGCGTCGACGGCGGCCAGCTTGCGCAGCGCGGGCCAGCCGGCGTAGCGCCGCCGCCAGACCGCGCGCGGCCCGAGCCACACCGCGAAGGTCTCGGCGAAGTCCTCGTCGGGGTGCGCCTGCGCGTAGTAGAGGCGCAGGTGCTGCACGAAGTTCCGGCTGGCGGGATCGGGCAGGTACACCTCCGGGTAGCGCTGGCTGCTCTTGCCGAAGGCGCGGCGCCAGGCGCGCCGGCGGTGCAGGCGGTAGGCGGTGTCGTAGGCGTGCCCCATCTCGTGGCGCAGGATGCGCAGGCACTCCTCGCGCGTGTCGCCCTCCGCCTCCAGCATGATGCGGCGCTCGAGGCGGATGAGCCGCGGGTGCGCCAGCACGAAGGGCACCGCGATGCCGCCGCTGCCCTCGGGCGAGAACCACTCCGAGGACAGCCAGGCGTGCGGCCGGTAGCGCAGGCCGCGGCGCTCGAGCTCGGCGTGCACCTGCGACAGGCAGTCCTCGATCCACGTGCCGGCGAGACGCAGCCCGAGGTCGCGCAGCCGCAGCGTGAGCAGCCGCTCGTCGCGCGAGCGCGCCCACGGGTAGCGCCCGGGCGGCGGCGAGTTCGGCGAGGGTCGTCGGCGGGACGGGCTCACGGCTACCTGGCGGGACGGGCGCCCCACTATGGGATGCGCGCCGGGTGGCCGTCCACGGGGTCAGGGGACCGTGGGAATTCCAGCGAGGAACCAGCAGCGGGACTGCTCGTTGTTGAGGGCGTCCCCCTCGGAGGCGGTGGAGGAGATCACCGCCCGGAGCTGCAGTCCGTAGCCCTGCTTCAGCAGGGCCCCCACCGGCGAGCCGGGCGGGATGGAGAACTCTTTCTCCACCTCGGGAAGCTTCCAGCCGCTGACGGCGCCCAGATTCACGGGGGCCTGTGAAAGCGGCACCTCGGAGGGCAGGTCGGGCGGCGAGGCCAGCGTGCCGTCTGGATGCACCGCGGCGACGTCCAGCTCCAGGTTGGAGGCCGGCGCCGCCGAACTGCCGAGATTCACCACCCGCACTCGCGCGGTGTAGCCGCCCAAGCCGTCGGCCTCCAGGCGCGGCGGGTCCACGGCCAGGTCCCAGCCGGCAGGTGCCGGGGCGGCGCCGGTGCGCGTCAGGCGCACGAGGTTGAGGCCGGGCGCGATGTCGAAGGACACTTGCGCGACCGGGCCGCGCTTGACGACGGGCAGGGAGGTGGACACGCCCGCGGGGAACACGTCGCAACCGACCGCCGCGCTGCCGGCCTCGAGCAGGTACTCGCCCGGCGGCAGGCCCTCCTCGAGGGTCAACGTGAGGGTCTGCGCCTGCGGCGCGAAGTCCTGCACGAGGGCCGACCAGGCCGAGCCGTCCAGCTCGCGATAGTTGGTCGACACCGCGAGGTCCAGCTTCTTGCCACCCCAGCGCACCAGCGGCCGCAGCGGCAGGCCCTCGGTGGTGGAGTCGCCGGTCCAGCCGGTCTGCAGCTCGCGCAGCACCTGGGCGACGTTGAGGGACACGCGGTCGGTGCGGATCGCACGGGCCGTGAACAGCGGCCAGAAGTTGCGGTAGAAGAGCGTGGACTTCTGGTAAAGACCCGCCAGCTCCAGGCTGCCCTTGCCCTGGTGCAGGCTGCAGTCGTACACGTCGCCCACGGCGTAGGCCAGAGCGGGGCCCTGGAGGCTGCCGGGGATGTCCACCCAGGACTTCAGGCGCGCCAGCAGGGCGGCATCCACGTAGGTGGTGCCGGCACTCTCAGGATCCGCTGTGGCGTTGAGCGTCGGGTCGCCGGCGAGGTCCGGGTACACGGCGGCGACGATGTTGCCGAAGCGCATCCCCTGCCGGAACAGTTTC
>DASUFI010000344.1:0-11258 GCA_036274635.1 Planctomycetota bacterium | reverse complement strand
GGAAGTGGGACTGGAAGACCATGCCCACCTTGCAGGTGGTGATCTCGCCCGCGTCGGGCGTCTCCAGCCCGGCGACCACGCGCAGCAGCGTCGTCTTGCCCGAGCCCGACAGGCCCATGAGCGCGACGACCTCGCCCTCGGCGGCCGTGAGGTCCAGGCCGCGCAGGATGCGGCGCGCGCCGCGCGCGAGCGAGAGGCCGGCGACGCGCAGCACGACGCTCACGTGGCGGGCGCCTTCCAGCGCGCCTCGAGCCGGCGCGCCACGTGCCCGAGAGGCAGGGACATCGCCAGGTACAGCAGCGCGCACAGCAGGCCGGGCACGACCCAGCTGCCGACGTTCGTGGCGTAGATCTGCGTCTGCTTGGTGAGCTCCACCACGGTGAGCACGGACACCAGCGAGCTGTCCTTGAGCATGGCGACGAAGTCGTTGGTCATCGGCGCGAGGGCGAAGCGGAAGGCCTGCGGCGCGCGCACGAGGCGCAGCGTCTGCGCGGTCGTGAGCCCCAGGCTGCGCGCCGCCTCGAGCTGCCCGCGCGGCACGGCCTGCAGCGCGCTGCGGTAGATCTCGCTCTCGTAGGCCGCGTAGTTGAGGCCGAGGCCCAGCAGCGCCGCGAGGTAGGCCGGCAGCCGCACGACCGACGCGAGCCCGTAGTAGATCACGAACAGCTGCAGCAGCACGGGCGTGCCGCGCATGAGCTCGACGTAGCCACCCAGCAACGCGCGCGTCACGGCGCCGCCGTAGACGCGCCCGACCGCGATGAGGATCCCCAGGCCGATCGCGAGCGCCATCGCGGCGCATGAGAGCACGAGCGTGATGCCCGCCGCGCGCAGCAGCGACGGCAGGTAGCGCCAGGCGGCGCCCTGCGCGGGGCGCGGCGCCGCAGGCACGGCTACCGCGTCCGGCGCGCCGGCCAGGCGGGCGAAGAGCGGGGGCTGGTCAGCGTTCCACACCTTCCACGTGCGCAGGATGGACTGGAGCGTGCCGTCGCGCATCGCGGCGCGCAGGATGTCGTCCACCTGCGCCATGAGCGCCGTGTTCTCGGGCGCCGAAATGACGATGTAGTGGCCCGTCGCCGCGGCGTCGGGCTGCGTGTGCAGGCCCGCGACGGTGCGCAGCGCGCGCTCGGCCAGCACGTTGTCCAGCAGCACGGCGTCGACGCGCCCCAGGGCGAGGTCCGAGTAGGGGTGCACGTCGTCGTCGTACGAGACGGCCGTGAGGCCGTCGCGGCCCTCGGCCGCCAGCAGGAGGTCCCAGGCCATGGTGCCGCCGAGCGTGGCCACGGGCCGGCCGCGCAGGTCGGACAGGCTGCGGTAGCGCTCGCGGTCCTCGGCGCGCACGGTGAGGACCTCGCGGAACTCGTAGTAGGGGATGCTGGCCGCGCAGGATGCGCGCCGGGCCGGCGTGTCCTCGATGCCCGAGAGCCCGACGTCGAAGTCGCCGCGCCGCGCGGACTGGTCGAGGCTGGAGAACTCCACCTGCAGGAACTGCGGCGTCCGGCCCGTGCCGCGCGCGATGAGCTCGGCGATCTCCACGTCGAAGCCCACGACGCGCGACGGATCGGCGGGGTCGGCCTCGACGTAGGGCGCGCCGCCCTCGGCATCACCTCCCCAGCGCAGCACGGGCGCCGACTGGGCCCGCGCTGTGGTGGCGAGCGCCGCGAGGAGCACGGCGAGCAGGGCGGCTGGCACGGCGCACGATCGTACGTCCGGCGCGCGCCAGACGCACGCCCGGCGGCTCAGGGCGAGGCGGTGGTGGCGACCAGCGGCCAGTAGTGCGGGATCATGAGCACCGAGATCACGAACACGATGAGCGTGAGGATCGAGCCCACGCGCACGAAGTCGAAGAAGCGGTAGTTGCCCGGACCGTAGACCAGCACGCAGGACGGCTCGAGCGGCGTGAGGAAGGAGCAGGAGGCGGCGAAGACCACGGCCATGACGAAGGGCCGCGGCTCGATGCCCAGGGTCTGCGCGGCGTGGATGGCCACCGGCAGCAGCACGAGCGCCGCCGCCTGGTTGGACATGGGCTGCGTGAGCACGAGGGTCGCCAGGAAGAAGGCCACCATGACCGCGAAGCTGCCCCACGGGCTGACCCAGCCCACGATCTGGTCGGCCAGCCAGCCCGCGGCACCGGTCTTGCTCATCGCGCTGCCGAAGGCCATCATCGCGCCGATCAGCACCATGAGCCGCCAGTCGACGCTCTCGTAGGCCTCGTCGGGCGTGAGGCAGCGCGTCAGGATGAGCACCGGCACGCCCAGCAGGAAGGCCACGGACAGCGGGAGCACGCGCGTGCTGGCCGCCACGATGGCGGCCACGAAGACCAGCGTGGCGATCGTCGCGCGCCGCGAGCGCGGGTGGTGCGCGGACTTGTCCTCCAGCAGCATGAGGTCGTCGCCGTCGAGGCGGTCGAGGTTCTCCTGGCGACCCTGCAGCAGCAGCATGTCGCCGGACTCGAGGCGGTGGCGCGACAGCTTGACGCGCTTGCGCGGCTGCGAGGCCGCGTGGATGCCGAGCACCGTGACGCCGGTGCGGTCGCGGAAGCGCACGTCGCGCAGCGTGCCGCCCACGAGCTCGCTGCGCGGCAGCACGAGCGCCTCCATCATGCGCACGTCGGCGGAATGCAGGTCCTGGCCCGCGAGCCGCACCTCGGGCTTGATCTCGATGCCGGCCGAGTCCTTGATGGCCAGGACGTCCTCGGCGCGGCCCTCGAGGATGAGCACGTCGCCGGCGTGCAGCATCTCGCTGCGGCGCGGGGCCACGATGCGCTCGGCCCCGCGGCGCAGGCCCACGACGGTGAGGTCGATGGCCTCGCCCACGCGGCTCGCCCCGAGGCTCTTGCCGATCATGGGCGAGCCCTCCGTCACCACGACCTCGGTCATGTAGTGGCGCAGGCCGTAGCGGCGGATCGCGGCGTCGTCGGGCGAGGCGTCCTCGACGGCATCGGCCTCGGCCTCCAGCCGCGCGCGCTCGTCGTCGCCACCATCGCCGTTGACCGGCGCGGCATCGTGCTTGCCCCACCAGTCGAAGCGCACCACCTTGCGCACGGTGCGCGCCGCGTCCGCGGCCAGCCGCGTGCCGAAGGCCTCGATCTTCCCCGGCGACCCGCGCTCGGGGATCAGTCGCGGCGCGAGGAAGAACAGGTAGAGCATGCCCGCCACCGTGACCACGATGCCCACCGGCGCCATCTCGAAGAAGCCGATGGGCTGCATCCCGAAGCGCGGCAGCTCGCCCGAGACCACGAGGTTCGTGGTGGTGGAGATGATGGTCACGCCGCCCGAGAGGATGGAGGCGAAGGCCAGCGGCATGAGCACCTTGCTGCGCGGCACGCGCGCCCGCCGCGCCGTGCCGATGGCCAGCGGCAGCATGGCCGCGGTCGTCACGGTGTTGGAGACGAAGGAGCTCACCGTCGTGACGGCGACGAGCAGCATGCGCACCAGTGCCACCGGATGGTCGCGCGCCACCGACGCGATGCGCAGGCCAGCCCGCTCCACGACGCCCGTGCGCGTGACCGCCGCCGTCACGATGAACAGCGCCACCAGCATGATGATCGTGTCGCTGCCGAAGCCGGCGAAGGCCTCCGACGGGGTGAGGATGCTGGCCGGCGGCAGGATGAGCAGCAGCAGCAGGATGAGCGCCACCACGTCCACCGGCAGCGAGTCGCGGCTGAACAGGATGAGCCCGACCACCAGCAGGCCGAGGACGTAGGCCATCTCGAAGCTCATGCGCGACGCCCCCGAGGCGACCGGCCTGCCAACTCTCGCGGCCGACCTGTCCGGCGGCTCAGCCCGCCGCGGGCTTCAGTGCGCCGCGCACCTCCGCGAGCAGGTCATCATACGCCTTGACCACGTCGTCCTTCATCGCCTTCGTCGCTGTCGCAGCGTTGTGCGCCACCGCGGCCAGCTTGTCCTTCAGCACCGCGAGCTTCTCGTCCAGCCGCGCGACGGCCTCCTTGGCCTTGTCGCCGCCCGCGGCCAGGTGCGCCTTGGTTCCGCTCACGAGCTTCTCGGTGTCCGGCATCTTGTCCTGGACGTGCTGGGCGAAGGCCTCGCCGGACTCGCCCACGTCGTTGGCCGTCTCCTTGGCCCAGTGCTCCAGCGACGCGAGCGCGTCGGAGAGCTCGTTGCCCACCTTCTTGCCCATGTCCTTGGCGCTCTGCGCCGCGTCGTGGGTGGCATCCTTCATCTGCTCGCTCGCAAAGCGGTTGTCGTCACCGCAGCCGAGGATGACGATGAAGGCGAGCGCGACAGCCTGGCGGCCGATGGGGTGTGACACGGTCTGTCTCCGGAACGGGGTGGAGTTGGAGAGGGGCCTTCGTCCTCCTCGACAAGCACGCCGCGTGCCGAGCCGGCCGCTCCAGCGTGCCTGCGCAGCGATGACGACGCCAGCGGGGCCGGCGGCGCCGTTACGATGTCCCGCCCCGCGCTTCCCCCCGGCGGCCGCACCGTGCCACAGGCCTCCCTGCTCTACAACTTCGACATCGATCTTTCCGACGTCGATCGAGGCGTCTACGAGAGGCTGGCCGTGCGGGTGGCGTGCCATGCCTCGGAGACGGCCGAGCACCTCGTGGCGCGCGTGCTGGCCTACTGCCTCGAGCTGACCGAGGGGCTGAGCTTCGGGCCGGGCCTGTCCGAGCCGGACCAGCCCTCGCTCGCCGTGCGCGACCTGACCGGCGGGCTGCAGGCGTGGATCGACGTCGGCGCGCCTGATGCCGCGCGCCTGCACCGGGCCAGCAAGGCTGCGCCGCGCGTGGCGGTGTACACGCACAAGGACCCGGCTCCGATCCTCCGCCAGTGCGCCGGCGAGCGCATCCACCGCGCGCACGCCATCCGCCTGCACGCCTTCGACCGCGACCTGATCGCAGGGCTCGCGGCACGCCTGCAGCGGCGCACGGCCTTTTCCCTGTCCGTGAACGAGCAGCACCTCTACGTCACCCTCGGCGACGCGGTGCTGTCAGGCGCGGTCGAGCTGCACCGGCTGGGGGATGGCTGAGCGAGCCCGCCACATGACGGTCGCATCATCCTGGCCGCGCGCCCGGCCACGCATGGCCGACATGTCACCCGCGTGCTGCGGTGATTGCAGTCTGCTGCTGGCGGTGAGTGATTCCGTCCGCCAGCGGTTCCGGCCATGCGAACTGCGCTCTCACTCGTCGCGTGCGCTCTGCTCGTCGCAGCCTGCGGCACCCTGCGCAACGGCCACCGCTGGGGCGAGGACGCGACGCTGGCGCCCGGCGGGGAGCGGCTGGCGCAGGCCGCCCACGACGCGGCCGTCGACCCGTGGACGTGGGTGCCGCTGGCCGGCGCGGGCGCGATCGCGGCCGGCGGCTGGGACGACAACATCTCGGACTGGGCGCGCCGGCAGAACCCGGTCTTCGGCAGCTCGAAGCACGCCGAGGACAGCGGCGACACGCTGAGCTCGATCGCCGGCGACGCGTGGTTGCTCTCGCTGGTCGCGACGCCCAGCGGCGACGAGGCCGGGCCGTGGGCGGCCGACAAGGCCAGGGGCTTCGGCGTCGAGTGGTCCGCGACGTGGGTGACGGCCGAGATCACCAGCGCCCTCAAGCGGGAATTCCCGGACAAGCGACCCGATGGAACGGGCAACGGCAGCTTTCCCAGCAGCGGCGCGTCCGAGGCCTTCGCCTACGCCACGCTCGCGCGGCGCAACCTGGACTCGATCGACGTCTCGCCCGTCTCGCGCGGCGTGATGCAGGCAGGGGTGATGGGCGTGGCCGCCGCCGAGGCCTGGTCGCGCGTGGAAGCCGGCAAGCACGACCCGACCGACGTGCTCGTCGGCGCCGCGCTGGGCAACTTCTGCGCCCGCTTCGTGCACGACGCCTTCCTCGGCCTGCCCGACGACGTGCAAGTCAGCGCCTTCGTTGATCCGCCGCGCGGCCGCTATGCGCTGGGGCTCACCTTCCGGTTCTGAGGCGCGCGGCGGCTTGCCGCGCGGGTGCCCGGATCACGAAGATGGAACGATGACCTCCCCGTCCGCGCCCGTCAGCTTCTCCGACCTCGGCCTGAGCGAGGCGCTCGTCGCGGCGGTGGCCGCGCTGGGGTACGAGGAGCCCACCGCCGTCCAGCGCGAGACCATCCCGGTCATGCTCTCGGGCCGCGATCTCGTGGCGCAGGCCGCCACCGGCACGGGCAAGACGGCCGCCTTCGCGCTGCCCATCCTGCAGCGCCTGGCCGGCGACGCGCGCGGCAAGCATCCCACGCGCGCCCTGGTGCTGGTGCCGACGCGCGAGCTGGCCATGCAGGTGGCCGAGGCCGTGCACCGCTACGGCCGCGGCACGAACCTCCACGTCGTGCCCATCTACGGCGGCGCGTCCATGGAGCAGCAGAAGCGCGCGCTGGACCGCGGCGCCGACATCGTCGTGGCCACGCCCGGCCGCGCCCTCGACCACCTGCGCCGCAGGACGCTGGTGCTCGAGCACGTCGCGGTGCTGGTGCTGGACGAGGCCGACGAGATGCTCGACATGGGCTTCGCCGAGGACCTGGACGCCATCCTGCAGGCCACGCCCGAGACGCGCCAGACGACGCTCTTCTCGGCCACCATGCCGCCGCGCATCGCGGCCATCGCGCGCCGGCACCTGAAGGACGCGGAGCGCATCACCGTCGCGCACGAGAAGCCCGCCGCCGGCAAGCTGCCGCGCGTGCGCCAGGTGGCCTACGTCGTGCGCCGCGACCAGAAGCCCGACGCGCTGGGCCGCGTGCTGGACGTGGAGAGCCCGACCTCCGCGCTGGTCTTCTGCCGCACGCGCGTCGAGGTGGACGCGCTGGCGGAGACGCTCAACTCGCACGGCTATCGCGCCGCAGCGCTGCACGGCGGCCTGGCCCAGCGCCAGCGCGACGCGGTCATGACGCGCTTCCGCGCCGGCAAGTCGGACCTGCTCATCGCCACCGACGTGGCCGCGCGCGGCCTCGACATCAAGAACCTCTCGCACGTCGTGAACTACGACCTGCCGGCCTCGTCGGAAGCCTACGTGCACCGCATCGGTCGCACCGGCCGCGCGGGCGGCGAGGGCACGGCCATCACCTTCGTGGAGCCGCGCGAGCGGCGCCACCTGCGCACCATCGAGCAGGTGACGCACCAGTCGGTGGAGGTGGCCGCCATCCCCACCGTGGCCGACCTGCGCGCGCGGCGCCTCGAGCAGACGCGCACCGCGCTGCGCGAGCGCCTGCTGGCCGGCGACCTCGACGCCGCGCGCGGCGTGGTGAGCTCGCTGGCGGGGGAGTTCGACGCGCTGGACGTCGCGGCGGCCGCGATCCAGCTGCTGCACGCCGCGGGCGGCGAGGAGCGCGAGGAGCGCGAGATCGCGTCGCCGCCGCCCGAGCGCGAGGCGGGCCGCCCGCCGCACGCGCGGAGCAAGCGCGGCGCGAGGTCGGGCGGCAAGTCCGTGCGCCTGTACGTCGGCGCGGGTCACCGCGCCGGCATCCGCCCAGGCGATCTCGTGGGCGCCATCGCCGGCGAGTCCGGCGTCCCGTCCAGCGAGCTGGGCGCGATCGAGATCGAGCAGAACTTCTCGCTGGTCGAGGTGCCGGCGGCGCGCGTCGAGGAGATCGTCGCCGCGATGAAGCGCACCACGCTGCGCGGGCGCAAGGTCGTGGTCAGGCTGTTCCGCGAGGTGAGCTAGCGCGGCGCCGCCGCGGCCACTCCGACACGCGCATCGGGGGCCAGCTCCGATGCAGCGTAGTGGGCGTCCAGCACCGCGTGCCACTCCCCAAGACTCTTCACCGCGATGAACGCCCGCGCGACCTCCTCGCGTCGCGGATGGTGCCGGGCGAACTTGATCCCGAACATGCGCATCATCGGCCCGGCCCGCTCCTCCCCCAAGTGCGCGACCGACAGCCCGCAGTGCTCCAGCAGCACAGCCCGCTGCTCGGCGATCGTGGGCGCGCGGCTGCCGCCCGCCGCGTCGCCCTCCATCACCGCCCGCGCCTGCCGGAAGATCCAGGGATTCCCGATGGCGCCGCGTGCGACGCTCACGAGCTGCACGCCCGTCTCGCGCAGCATGCGGAAGATGTCCGTGGCCGTCTCGATGTCGCCCGAGCCGCCGAAGAGGAAGGGCGCGCCGCGCGGCGCGCGGCCGTACTGCTCGACCACGCGGCGCAGGAAGGGCCAGCGCGAGGGGCCGATGTACTTCTGCTCCACGGTGCGTGCGTGGATCACGGCGCCGGCGTAGCCCAGCTCGATGGCAGCCGTGAGGACGCGATGGAAGTTGCTCTCCGCGGCCGCGCTCTCGTCCGTGCCGCGGCGCAGCTTCACGCTGCAGGGCCGCGCGTCGCCCACCGCCTGGCGCACGGCGTCGAGGATGGCGATGGCCTCGTCCGGCTCGGCCAGCAGGTGGCCGCCGCGCGCGTTGCGGCGGATCTTCTTCACCGGGCAGGCGAGGTTCACGTCGATGACGTCGTAGCCGAGGCCGACCAGCAGCCGCGCGCCGGCGGCGATGTCGGCGGGGTGGCTGCCCATGAGCTGCCCGGCGATGGGGTGGTCCTCGTCGTCCAGCTCGGCGGCCTGCAGGCCCTTGCCACCGCGCAGCAGCGTCTGGTCGAGCATGGCCTCGGTCACGGCGAAGGGCGCGCCGTGCCGGCGGGCCACGAGGCGCATCGCCGCGTCCGAGTAGCCCGCGAGCCCCGCCTGGAAGAAGGGCGCGTCGAGCGCGAGCGGGCCGAGGGCCATCACCGGTGCAGCATCCGCCCGAAGCCGGAGAGCACCGGCCCGAAGCCATCCGGCGACAGCACGCCCGCGAGCAGGAAGCCCGTGACCGCGCCGCCGATGTGCGCCTCGTGTCCGATGTTCCCGACGCCCCGCCGCGCCGCGAGCAGCGAGAGCGTGATGTAGCCCACCGCGAAGATCGGCGCGGGGATGGGCAGGGGCACGATGGCGAAGTACACGCTCATGGTGGGGTCGAGCACGATGGCCGCGAAGAGCACACCCGTGATCGCGCCGCTGGCGCCCAGCGCGCGATAGCCCGGATCGGCGCGGTGGATCGCGAAGGTGAGCAGCGTCGAGCCCACGGCCGCGGCGACGTACACCGCCAGCAGGCCCGCCGGCCCGAGCCCCGTCTGCCACGACTCGACGACGGGCCCGAAGAAGTACAGCGTGAGCATGTTGAAGATCAGGTGCGCCGAGTCGCCGTGGCTGAACTGCGAGAGCAGCATGCCCGACAGGTTGCGCCCCTGGCTCACCTGGTACGGCATGAACAGGAAGCGCTCGTCTGGCCGGCCCTGCGACTGCGAGAAGGCGTAGAGCGAGACGACGATGCTGGCCGCCATGAGCAGGTAGGTCACCGCCTGTCCGTGCAGCGACAAGATCATGGGCAACTCCCGGGCCGTGCGTCCGGCGCAGCGTAACCGAGCGCCGGCGCCGCGCGCAGCGGCCTGGCCTCAGCCGTGGGGCGGCAGCACCAGCGTGACGTCCGCCTGCTGCCCCTCCTGCAGCGTGACCGACTGCTCGGCCAGCGCCGGCACGTCGCCGAGATGGTCGGGCGGAATCGCGTAGACACCGGCCACGTAGCCACCGGGCGCGAGGGCGTCGAAGATGAAGGTGCCCGTCTCGTCGAGGCGCGCCATGCGCAGCAGCTGGCGCTCGCCGTCGGCCGCGTACAGATACACGCTGGTGCCCTTGGCCAGGGGCACGCCGCCGGCGGCCTGCACGCGGCCGGCCAGCGTGGCCGCGGGGTGCAGGACCATCGTCACGTCGACGCTGCCGTCGCCCATCTGCGCCTCCACCGGCTGGCCGTCCACCCAGTCGCCGCCGACGCCGACGCGCACGCGGTAGGGGCCGGGGGCGATCTGCGCGAAGCGCGCGACGCCGTCATCCTCCGCGAAGCGCTGCGCCACGCCTTCCCATGCGGAGTTCGGCTCGGCGTTGGCGGCAGGCGGCGGATCGGCGGGACGCTCGAGGCGCAGCAGCGCGCGCCGTGCCGGCTCGCCGTGCGGGCCCGTCGCGTGCACCACGAGCGCGCCGCTGGGCAGCACGAAGTCCACGTGCCGGCTCTCGCCCGTGAGCACGTCCACGGTCGAGCTGGCCGAGCCGCCGAGGTCGGTGCTGACGTTCACCGTCCACGTCATCGCCGCCACCTGCAGCTTGAAGCGGCCGTCGGCCGGCGTGTCGGTGGAGACCCAAGGCATGCCCTCGGCGTGCAGCCGCAGGTGCGCGCCCTCGACCGGCTGCCCGCCGCACGTGACGCGCCCAAGGATGTAGCTGGGCGGCGCGAGGCGCAGCTCCACCTGCGCCGTCTCGCCCGCGCGCACTTGCACGGGCACCTCGCCGGTGCTGAAGGACGAGAGCTTCCACGTGCCGGGCAGCAGGTCGCGCAGCGCGAAGCGGCCGGACGTGTCGGCGTGCGAGTAGAGGCTGCTCAGCCCCGGGAAATCGGCCTCCACCTGGAAGCCGCGCGCCGGCTGGCCGGCCGCATCGAGCAGCATGCCCTCGATGTCGCCGGCGTGCTGCAGCCTCACCTCCATCGGCGCCGGGTCGGCGTCGCCGAGCTGGAGCGCCGGGAGCGTGGCGAGCGCGAAGCCGTCGGCCTGCACGGTGAGGTCGTAGGTATTGGCGGGCAGGTCCGCGAAGCGGAAGCCGCCGTCGGCGCCGCTGCGCGTGCACTGCGGGTCGCGACGTGGCCCGCGCTCGGCGGAGCGCTCGAGGGTCAGGCCCGCGTCGGCCACGGGCGCGCCGCTCTCGTCGATGACGCGGCCCGCGAGCGCGTGGCCGGGCTCCATGTCGATGGTCAGCTCGCCGCGCGTGCCCGGCGCCTGGCCCTCGGCCCACGCCACGGCGCGGGCGTGGTCGGGCGCGATGGCCTCGACGCGCGTGGCCTGCGACCCGGCGCCGCGCACGAGGTACTCGCCCATGCGGCCCGGGACAGCGCTGACGGGCAAGGCCTCGCGCCACGAGTCGGCCGGCTGCTGCGGACCGGACGCGGGTGCCGCCTCCAGCGTGGCCGCCAGCGCCGCGCCCGTCGCGCGGTCGCGCACGCTCACGTACAACTCGGCCGGCTCACGCAGCGCGAGCACGACGTCCCGCCGTCCGGGCGCGACGTCGTGCGCGACCGTCGGCTCGAAGCCCTCGGCCACTGCGCCCAGCGAGACGCTGCTTCCCGCAAGGCCGCCCAGCACGAAGCGGCCCTCGCCGTCGGTCCGCACGCAGGACTCCTGACCGTAGCGCAGCGCGAGGTCGAGGATGCGCAGCTCGACGGGGGTGTCGCGCCACTCGAGGTCGACCTGCACCGCGGACACCAGGGCGCCCGGCACCGGGCGGCC
>DASUFI010000343.1:0-5339 GCA_036274635.1 Planctomycetota bacterium | reverse complement strand
GTGGCGGAATTGGCAGACGCGCTAGATTCAGGGTCTAGTTGTAGCAATACAGTGGGGGTTCAAGTCCCCCCTTCGGCACCAGCCCCCGCGGGCGGCGCAGGCGGCTGCGGCTGCTGCGCCTGCAGCGCGTGCAGGCACTCGGACAGCGCGGCCTCCGCGCCCGGCAGGGCGCGGCCGGTGGCCAGCTCGCGCTGCAGCAGCGAGGCCGCCTCGCGCGGTCGGCCCGAGCCCATGTGCCAGTGCGCCACGTTGTCCAGCACGCCCGGCTCGTCGGGGAAGTGCTGCAGCAGACGCCGCGCGTCCCCGGCCGCGTCGTCCTGCCGTCCCAGCAGCGCCAGCATGATGAAGCGGTTGAGCGCGGGGCGCAGCTCGCCCGGAGCGCGCTGCAGCGCCTGATCGAAGGCGTCGAGGGCCTGCACGCCGGCGGGCGCGTTGCCGTCCCGGTACTGCTCGAGGAGCGCGACGCCGAGGTGGTTCCACAGGTCGGCGGAGTCGGGCGCCACCTGCAGGGCCGTGCGCGCGAAGGCCTCGTCGGAGCTGAAGGCCACGCAGCGGCCGCGAGCGGCGAGTCCGAGCGGCAGCGCCAGCAGCGCGGCGGCCGCCAGCGTGGCGGCTGGGGCGCCCTCCGCCCGGCGGCGCAGCGCGGCGCCCAGGGCGACGGGCCCGGCCAGCGCGGCCACGTACAGGTGCCGCTCGGCGAGCGGCGCGGCCAGCTCGCGGAAGCCCAGCGGCACGCGCGTGAAGGGCGCCAGCAGGAACGCCGTACCCAGCAGCGCCAGCACCGCGAGCAGGGCGGCCGGCACGCGTCGCGTCGCCGCCAGGGATGTGAGGCCGACGAGCAGCAGCAGCACGGCCAGGCCCGGCGCCACGCCCGGCGAGCTCCAGCCGGTCGCCGCGGCCACGGGGTGGAGCGGGGTCGCGGCGCCCGGCCACAGCGAGAGGCGCACGACATCCGGCAGGATGGACAGCCACGTGAGCCAGCGCTGCGACGCCTCGGCCGGACCGGTCCACGCCGTGGCGTCATGTCCCTCGTGGAAGAGCGCCGCCCGCAGCGCGACGTAGACCAGCGACGCCACGACCGGTGCCCGGAACGCGCGCCGCAGCGGCTGGCCCGTGCACCAAGCCAGCGCGGCCGCGAGGCCGAGCAGCAGCGCCCCGCTCTCCTTGAACAACAGCGCCAGCAGCAGCAGGCCGGCGGCCAGCAGCTCGTCGCGCGGCCGCCGGCCCCCCACCAGCAGCGCGGCCGCGAGGAAGCCGCAGGCTGCCGAGCCCGGGTCGCCGTGCCCCGAGGCCCAGGCCACGGACTCGACGTGCACGGGGCTCGCGCCGAAGAGCGCCGCCGCGCCGGCCGCCAGCGCCGGCTGCCATCCGAGCGCCATCAGCAAGCGGGCCAGCCCGTACGTGGCGAGCAGGTGCAGCAGGAGATTGACCACGTGAGCCAGCCAGGCGTGCGCGACCGGCACCCCGTCCGTCAGCCACCACTCGGCGCGGAACAGCGCCAGCACCGCCGGCCGCCAGAAGCCGCTCTGCCCCCACGGCCGCTCGACGCTGCCGAACACGTCCGCGCGCAGCAGCAGCCCCACGTCCGCGCGCGGGTCGGCGGAGAGGCTGCCGGGGCCGCGCAGGTCGTGGTCGTCATGGACGAAGGGGAAGTCGCGGGTCGTGGCGAAGGGCAGCAGGGCGCACGCGAGGAGCAGCACGCCCGCCCACCGACCCAAGGTCAACCTCCCGCCCCGCCGGTGGACGGCCGGGCGCGGCGATTCTACCGTGGCCCCATGCTCCGCCCCGCGTCGCTGCTGCTCGTGCTCCTCGCCGCGCGTGTCGCCGCGCAGCAGGCGCCGGCCGCGACGCCGCCCGCGAGCGCGGAGCCGCCGGCCGCGAGCGTGACAGCGGCCGCTTCCGCCGACGAGGCCGCGCGCGCCGGCCAGGCCGCGCTCGACCTGGCCGCGCGCTTCCAGCGCGGCGACACGCCGCGCAGCGCGCCAGCCAGCCTGCACGGCCTCTTCAACGTGAGCGCCGAGGATGCCAAGGGCAACCTCATCAAGGCCGAGGTCGAGCGCTGGTACACGCGCAGCCCCGAGCGCCTGCTGACGCGTCGCACCGAGGAGCTCACGGGCATCTCGTCCAGCGTCGGGAGCCTCGACGACGTCGTCTGGTTCCGCGACGACCGCAAGGGCTCGGTCGTCATCTACAGCGACGATCCCGAGACCTTCGATGCCGACCTCGAACTGCAGCGCGAGCAGCTCCGCCTCACGCGCCTGCTTTTGGACGCGTGCGTTCTCGACGCCCTGCGGCCGCGCCTCGCGGACGTGCGCGCGCAGGGCCAGGGCGAGGTGACCGACGTCGACGGCGGCGTGCACGCCGTGACGCTGGTGGACGCCACGGCGCCGGACGAGTTCTTCGCGCCGCCCCCGGGCGCCGCTCCCCCCTCGCCGGACGACGCACCGCCGCGCCTGTCGCTGCGCTTCGGCATCGGCACCGACGACGGCGCGCTGTGGTCCCTGCGCGTGCAGGCCACGCAGCGTCCGGACCTGCCTCCGATGCGCCTGGTGTTCGCGCTGCACGGCCCCACGCGCGGCGGCCTCAACGTGCCCGGCAACATCCAGATGTTCCGCGGCGCCGAGGCGCAGCCCGCGCTCAAGATGGCCATCTAGGAGGACTCGGAGGGCCACATGCTCATCGACGTGGACATGCCCGTGGACGCGGCCATGTTCCAGCGCCCGGCGCCGCCCGCGGGCGGCTGAGCCGCCTCAGAAGCCGGTGCGCTTGAAGAGCCGCTCCAGCTCGGCGCGGCCGATGAGGACGCGCGTCGGGCGGCCGTGCGGGCAGGTCGCGTCGTGCTCGAGCTCGGCGCCCTGGCGCAGCAGCGACTCGATCTCGGCCTCGTCCAGCGGGTCGCCGGCCTTGACCGCCGCGTGGCAGGCCATGGTGAACAGCCGGCGGTCGAGGCCGTGCGGCACCCCGCCGTGCGCGTCGGCCGGCTCGACCAGCGCGGCGAGCAGCTCGCCGGGCGACTCGCCGCGCAGCACGGCGGGCACGGCGCGCACGGCCAGCGTGTCCGGTCCGAAGGCCTCGACGTGCAGCCCGAGGCGCGCGAGGTCGTCGGCCAGCTCGAGGGCCCGCGCGTGCTGCTGCGGCGGCAGGCGCACGGGCTCGGGCAGCAGCAGGCGCTGGCTCTCCACGCGGCCCTCCCCCAGCTGGCGCTGCAGGCGCGCGTAGAGGATGCGCTCGTGCAGCGCGTGCTGGTCCACCAGCACGAGGCCGTCGGGCGCGTCGTGGGCGATGTAGGTGTCGAGCACCTGCAGGAAGCGCGCGGCCGGGCGCAGGCCGGCGGTGCCCGGCAGGACGGGCGCCGCGGGCGCAGCGGGCAGCGAGGTCTGCGGGGACGCCGGCGCGCGCGGCACGCCGCCGGCCGCCGGTGCCTCCGCGACGGCGGAGAGAGCCGCGGGCAGCACGTCCTCGGCGCGCACGCGCGGGGCGAGGTCGGCGGCCAGCAGGGCGGAGCGGCAGGCGGCGCGCACGAGGCGGAACACGGCGTCGGCGTCGAGGAAGCGCACCTCGGCCTTGGTCGGGTGCACGTTCACGTCCACGCGCGCGGGGTCGATGGTGAGCGCGAGGATCCACGAGGGCTGCAGGCTGCCGGGCAGGAAGTCCTGGCAGCCCACGCGCACGGCGGCGGCGACGCCGCGGTCGCGCACGAGGCGGCCGTTCAGGGTGAGCACCTGGCAGCGCGGGCGGGCGCGCGCGGCGGCGGGCGGCGAGAGCAGGCCCTCGACGGACAGGCCCTCGCCGCGCGCCGCGACGGGCAGCAGCTCGCCGGCGAACTCGGCGCCGAAGACGGCCGCGGCGCGGGCGCGCAGCGCGGGCGCGCCCTCGGCCAGCAGTCGCGTCGCGCCGTCGGAGTGGAAGGTGACGCGCAGGCCGGGGTGCGCGAGGCCGAGGTGCGCCAGCACCTCGCGACAGCGGGCCGTCTCGGCCGCGGGCGAGGCGAGGAAGGCGCGCCGCGCGGGCACGTTGAAGAAGAGGTCGCGCACCTCCACCACCGTGCCGGGCGCGCAGGCGGCGGCCTGCGGGCTGCCCAGGCGGCCCGCCGCCGCCTCGACGCACAGTCCCGTGAGCGCCTGCGGCCCGCGGCTGGTGAGGGCGCAGCGCGCCACGGCCGCGATGCTGGCGAGCGCCTCGCCGCGGAAGCCGAAGCTGGCGATGTGCGCCAGGTCGTCCACGTCGTGCAGCTTGCTGGTGGCGTGCGGCTCGAAGGCCAGCGGCACGTCCTCCGGCGGGACGCCGCCGCCGTCGTCGGCCACGCGGATGAGCTGCAGGCCGCCGCCGTCCACGGTCACGTCCAGCGTGCGCGCGCCGGCGTCCAGGGCGTTCTCGACCAGCTCCTTGACCACCGAGGACGGGCGCTCGACCACCTCGCCGGCGGCGATGCGATCGACCACGTCGCGCGGCAGGCGGCGGATCACGAGGCCGCCTTGCGCGCGGGTGCGTGGGCGCGGGCGAGGCGCACGGTGAGGGCGTGCAGCGAGGCGCCGCGGCCGTCGCGCAGCGCACGCAGGCCATGCAGGGCCAGGCGGAAGGCGGCCAGGGCCGCGTCGGGCCGCACGGTGCGCAGGTCGCGCTCGATGAAGACGCGGCGACCGCCGGCGCCGAGGATGCCGGCCAGCGCCGCCGTCTCCTCCGCGCTGCGCTGCCAGGGCTTGCGCAGCAGGGCCTCGCGCAGCTCGGGCGTGAGGCGCTCGTGCGCCGCGATGACGCGCGCCAGGCCCGCGAGCAGGCCGCGCAGCACGGTGTCGGCGGCCTGGTCGCCGTCCACCAGCCGGCCGGTGTGGTCTTGCACGCCCTCGGCCAGCATGCGGTCGAGCAGGTCCAGCGCGGCGCCCGCGTCGCCGGCGCGCAGGGCGTCCTCGTACTGGGCCAGCAGGCGCGCGCTGCTGCGGCGCACGTGGCGGCGCACGTCCTCGACGCCGAGCGGCCGCGCGGCGCCGACGAGCACCTGCAGCTGCTCCAGCTTGCGCGCCAGGGCGGCCGGCTCGTTGCCCATGCGGCGCGCCAGCTCGTCGGCCACGGCGAGGTCGCAGCGCAGCCCGAGGCGGCCGGCCTCGTCGCGCAGCCAGAGGTTCAGCTCGGTCTCGAGATACGGGCCGCCCGTGTGCCAGGGCGGCGGCGCGTCGCGCAGCGGCGGCAGGCTGACGAGGGCCTCCTCCTCGCGCAGGCGCTTCGCGAGGCGCGTGCGGCCGTCGAGCGCCTCGAGGGTGACCAGCAGCGCGTGCGGCGGGCGCTCGCCGTCCAGCACGGCCTCGAAGCGCGCGAGGCGCGGGCCGGCCAGCAGCTTGTCC
>DASUFI010000342.1:0-10548 GCA_036274635.1 Planctomycetota bacterium | reverse complement strand
CCTCCTCGGCCGAGCGGAAGGTCGCGCCCGGCAGGAGCAGCGTCACGGCGCGCCGTCGCCGACGGCGAGCCGCAGCAGCACGTCGAGGCCGTCGGCCGCGCGGGTGACCGAGAGGTCCAGCGAGCGCACGTCGCCCAGCAGCGCCAGCAGGTCGTCCACCTTGCGGCCGGCCTCCTCGGCGGAGAGACCCTCCTCGAGGATGTGCTGGGCCACCAGCACGTCGCGGTCGTCGCGCGCGAGCGCGAGCAGCCCGGCGCCGTCCACCTGCAGCGAGAGCGGACCGCCGCCCACGGTGCGCAGCGCGCCCGAGTGCAATGCGCTCACGAGCCCGCGCACCTGCTCGAGCGACGTGCCCACCAGCAGCCAGTCGTCCACGACCGCCACGGCCGGCGAGGCGTTGCTGTCCGTGCCCGGCTCCTCGCCCTCCCGCGGCAGCAGTCGCGCGGCGCGGACGGTCGTGCCATGGTGCTCGACCGAGTCGATGAGGAAGGGCGCCTGGCGCTTCTGCGCGCGGTCGGTGTTGAGGAAGCCCACCAGCGTCTGGAAGGCCACCTGCACGGCCGGCGCGAAGGCCTGCGGGTCGTGCATGTGCGCCACGAGGCAGGCGCCGGGCAGCTTGATGTCGGGCTCGGGCGCGTCCGCGAAGGTCTGGCGGTCCACGACCAGCGCCAGCGCCGGGCCGAGCGCCGCGAAGACGTCCTCGGCCGGCGAGCCGCCCATGAAGAGCAGCGAGAGCGTCTCGTCCGTCTTGGCGAGCTGCGGCTGACTGTCCTCCGACATGAGCGACTCGCGCTCGCGCCACCAGGCGGACAGGTCACGGCGCAGCGCGAGCACGGCCAGCGTCTGCGGCGTGGCCGGCACGGCGAAGGTCGCCGAGCCCGGCGGGAACCACGCGGTGGGCGCGTCGGCGGGCGGGGGCGGCAGGGCCGCGCGCAGCTCGAGCGTGCGGCCGTCGGCGCCCAGCGAGCCATCGATCGGGCCCTCGCCCAGCAGCAGGCCGCCGAAGAGCAGGTTGCCCAGCGGGTTCGCGATCTTCCGGCCCAGGGCGTGCCGCGCCTCCCTGGTCAGCGGCTTCAGGTCGCGCGGCTGCAGCAGCTCGGGGTCGAGGCTGAAGGCCAGCAGTCCGCCGCCCGCGGGCGGCGCCTGCGCTGGCGACGCGCCGTCGAGCAGGCGCTCCAGCGAGGCGGCCAGCAGGTCGTCGTCGCTGGCGACCAGCAGCAGCTCGGCGAGGCGCGCCACGACCAGCTCGTGGTTGATGCGCACGCACGTCACGTCGCGGTAGCGGCTGCGGCGCACGTCGTTGCCCTTGTCGCTCTCGATCACGCCCAGCGCCGCGTCGAGGATGCGCTGGCAGCCCTCGGCATCGCGCGTGCGCGCCACGGCCAGCAGGCGGCGCTTGCCGCTCCCGTCGTCGGACAGCTTGCTGGGCAGCGGCGCGTAGATGCCCAGCTGCACCTCGCCGCCGAGCAGGAAGGCCAGCCAGTCGGCGGGGTCGGAGCCGGTGGCGAGGCGCAGGGCCGCGCGACCGGCTTCGAGTTCGGCCAGCGCGCCGTGCTCGCGCAGGCGTGCCAGCGCCAGCTGCACGGGCGCGCTGTCGAACAGCTCCTGGCCCGACGGCACGCGCAGCGCGGCCAGCCGGCCCTCGGGAAAGGCGGCCGCCAGATCCGCCGGCTGCGGCGGCACGGCCAGGAACAGGCTCAGCAGGCTGGCGACGATGACCATCATGCCCGACTCCCGCCGGCACCCGGCCGGCCATGCGATGCCCCTTGTTGGGCCGGGAGCGGTTCCGGTTTCACCCCCGGGCGGGCTGCTTTCTCAGCCGGGGCCGAGGATCTTGTCCAGCTCCACGAGCTGCTGGGTGATCAGCGCCCCGGCCTGCTCGTCCTTGAGGTCCACGGTGATGAGGTACTGCTCCTGCAGGGCCGTCCGCGCCGGCTGGTACTGCCGCCGGGCCACGGCGATCTCGTACTGGATGGCCAGGGCGTCCCACACCGAGGGGAGATCGCGGATCTGGCGGCCCAGCTCGCGCGCCTGGGCCATGGTGCCGGCGGCGACGTCGGTCATCCCGTTGGCCTTCTGCACGCGGCCCATGAGCGAGAGCGTCATGCTCTGACCCCATGTGTCGCTGAGCGGGCGGCTGTGCTCGAGGGACTGCTGCAGCGAGGTCATGGCGTACTGCGCCTCCTGCGGCGACTTGGCCTCGGCGGCGAGCTGCGCGCCCTTGCGATACAGGTCCTGGCCTTCGCGGAAGCTCTTGCGCTGGTCCGCGTCCCACGCATAGAAGTTGGTGACGTAGCTGGTGAAGCGCGTGTCGCCCAGGGCGTTGTCCGCGAGCGCGGCCAGCTTCAGGCCCTTGGCCTGCATCTCTTCCAGCTTGGCCTTGCCCTCGGGCGTCTGGTCGGCGCCGTTCTCGAGCAGCGCCATCCAGCCTTCGCAGTGCTTGTCGATGTAAGCCAGGATGTTCCAGCCATCCTCCTTCAGCACTTGCGCCAGGCGGCCGTCCTCGCCGGCGTCGTAGAGCGCGTCGTAGAGCGCCTCGCCCTCGAGCTGGGCGTACGGGTCCTGCGGCGTGCCGCGCGGATCGGCCGCCTTGCGCGGGTCGGGCACGTCGCGCGGATCCGGGACGTTGCGCGGGTCGCTCTCGGGCAGCTTCGGCTTGGCGGGCGGCGCAGGCTTGGGAGGCTTGGGCGCAGGCGCGGGAGTGGGCGGCATCGGCTTGGGCCCCTGCGGATAGGGCTGCTGCGCCGCGAGCGTGCCGGCGAGCACGAGGATGGTGAGGGCGGCGCGCAGCGGTGTCATCGTGGTCATCCGGCTGAGAGGCGAATCAGGGTCGGAGCACGTCGTTGAGGCGGCCCGAGCGCAGGCCGTCGGGCTCGATGGAGAGCTGGCCGAAGCCGGCGGCGCGCACGACGGCGAGCAGCTGGTCGTCGGCGCGCAGCGCCAGCAGCTCGGGCACGCGCGCGGGCTCGACCTCGAGGCGCACCTCGGCGCCGTGGTGGCGCGCGCGCACGTCGCGGAAGCCGCGGCCGCGCAGGTGGCGCTCGACCGCCTCCACGGCCGCGAGCCGCTCGCGCGTGACCGCCGTGCCATAGGGCAGGCGCGAGGCCAGGCAGGGCTGCGCCGGCTTGTCCCAGTTGGGCAGGCCCAGCCGGCGCGCGACGGCGCGCACCTCGTCCTTGCCCATGCCGGCGTCGAGCAGCGGCGAGCGCACGCCGGCCAGCTCCGCGGCGCGCAGGCCCGGACGCCAGTCGCCTGTGTCGCCGGCGTTGGTGCCGTTGAGGATCCAGCGCAGGCCGCGCTCCGCGGCGATGCGCCTGCACACCTCGTACAGGCCGGTCTTGCAGTGGAAGCAGCGGTCGGGCCGGTTGGCGGCGTAGTCCGGGTCGTCCAGCTCGTCCGTCGCCACCAGCTCGAGCTGCGCGCCGGCCGCGTGCGCGATGCGCCGGGCGTCCGCCTCCTCCTCGGCCGCGAGGCTGGCGGAGAGGCCGGTGAGGCCGAGCGCGCGCGTCCCGAGCGCGCGCGCGGCGACGGCCAGCACGACGCTGCTGTCCACGCCGCCGCTGAAGGCCACGACGGCCGAGCCCAGCGCCGCCACGTCCGCCAGCAGCGCATCCAGCAGCGCCTGCGGGTCGCGCGGCGTCAGCACGTGGGCGCCCAGCGGTCGGCGGCGGAAGCGGCGGCGGCGGCCAGCACGTCCTTGAGCGGCACGCCGCGCTCGCGCGCCAGGCGCTCGCAGTCGTCGTACTCGGGCGAGGCGTTCACGACCTCGCCGCCCAGCAGGCCGAGCTTGATGCGCACGTCGCCGAAGCGCGTGGCGACCGTCTCGTGCCGGCGCACGAGCTCGGTGCGCCGCACGTCGTGGCTGCGCACGCCCAGCGTGGTGGTCTCGCGCAGCACGATGCCCGAGAGCACGCCCTCCAGCTCGGGCCGGGCCACGATGCTGAGCAGCGTGCCGGGGCGGCCCTTCTTCATCTGCAGCGCCGAGAGCGCGACGTCCAGCGCACCGGCGGCGAAGAGGCGCGCGGCCACCTCGCCGTAGAGGCGCGGGTCCATGTCGTCGATGGCGGCCTCGATGACCACGGCGTCGGCGCGCGGCGCGTCGACGGCGGCGGGCGCGGGCTGGCCCAGCAGCACGCGCAGCACGTTGGGACGGCCGGGCAGCTCGGCGCTGCCCATCCCGGTGCCGGTGGCCAGCAGCCGCAGCCGCGGCAGCCCGCGCTCGCCGCCGCCGCACAGAGAGGCGAGGAGCGCGGCGCCGGTGGGGGTCACCGTCTCCAGCGTGCCCTCGATGGGCACCAGCGTGAAGCCGCGCAGCAGGCGCGCAGCGGCGGGCACGGGCAGCGGCATGACGCCGTGAGCGGCACGCGTGGCGCCGGCGCACACGGGCACGGCGCTGCACGAGAAGCTCGTCGCGTCCAGCAGGTCCAGCGCCAGCGCGGCGGCCGCGATGTCCACGATGGAGTCGACCGCACCCACCTCGTGGAAGTGCACGTCGTCGGGCGCGCAGCCGTGCACCTCGCCCTCGGCCACGGCGAGGCGCTCGAAGACGTCCAGCGCCCGCGCCCGCGCGCGTTCGGGCAGCTTCGCGCCGGTGAACATGCCGCGGATGTCGTGCCACGAGCGGTGCGGGGCGTTCTCCTCGGCCGCCACCTCGAAGCGCACGCCGGCCATGCCGCCGCGCCACTCGCGGCGCACGGCCGTGGCCGTGTGGGGCAGGCCCGAGAGCGCGAGGCGGCCCTTGATCTCGTCCGCGTCGGCGCCCGCGTCGATGAGCGCGGCGACGGTCATGTCGCCGGCGATGCCGCCCACGAGGTCGAGGTGCAGGTGACGGCTCATGCGGCGGGCTCCGTCCCGGCGGCCGGGCCGTCGGCCAACGGCCCGGCGGGATGGTTGATGAGGTGCGCCGCGCACGCGGCGCCGAAGCCGTTGTCGATGTTGACCACGGTGACGCCCGGCGCGCAGGAGTTGAGCATGCCCAGCAGGGCCGCGAGGCCGCCGAAGCTGGCGCCGTAGCCCACCGAGGTGGGAACGGCGATGACCGGGCAGCGCACGAGGCCGCCGACCACGGAGGGCAACGCGCCCTCCATGCCGGCCACGACGATGAGCGCGCGCGCCGCGGACAGGCGCGGCAGGTGTGCCACCAGCCGGTGCAGCCCGGCCACGCCCACGTCCGCGACGCGCTCGACGCGGTTGCCGAAGAGTTCCAGCGTGATGGCGGCCTCCTCGGCCACGGGCAGGTCGGAGGTGCCGGCGCACAGCACGCCGATGGTGCCGGCGCCCGTCACCGGCGGCGGCTCGGCCGCCCAGCGCCAGCTGCGCGAGAGCGCGTCGTAGGTGCCGGGCACCGCGTGGCCGGCGTCCAGGTCGCGCCCGCAGGCCGCGAAGGTGGCCGCGTCGAGTCGCGTGACCAGCACGGGGTGCCCGCGCAGCTTGAGCCGCGCCACGATGGCCACGATCTGCTCGGCCGTCTTGCCCGCGCCGAAAACCACCTCGGGCAGCCCGGTGCGCAGCGGCCGGTGGTGGTCGAGCCGCGCGAAGCCGAGGTCCTCGTGCGGCAGGTCGCGCAGCCGCTGCAGGCCCTGCTCGGGGCTGATGCGCCCGGCGGCCAGGTCCTCGACGAGCTGCGCGATGGGGTTGTGCATGCGGGCGGCCAGTGTAGCCACTGCCCGCGGCGGCGCGCGCCTCAGGGACCCGCCGCCGCGAGGTCCTGCTGAAGGCCCGGACGCGACGGCTCGAGGGCCTCCGCCTGCGTGAGTGCGGAGTGCGCGAGGTCGGCCTGGCCGAGGGCCAGATACAACCGCCCCAGCTCGTGCCACACGCCCGCGTCGCTCGGCCAGCACAGCGTGGACTGCACCAGGGCATCGGCGGCGGCCTGCAGGTTGCCATCCTTGGCCATGGCCCGCGCTCCCAGGTTGAAGGCGGCTTCGGAGCGCGGATAGCGGTCGAGGATCGCGACGGCGTCCTTGCGCGCCGATGCGCTGTCGCCCAAGGCCAGCCGCAGCGCGCCGTGATTCACCAGCGGCTCCGGCGCGCCGTCGTCGGCCCGGGACGCGTCGGTGTAGGCCTTGACCGCGTCACCGATGCGACCCTGCGCCTCCAGCACCAGCCCACGAACGAAGTGGAAGCTGCCCGAGAGCGGCAGCGGGCTCAGGGGAGCCGGCGGCGCGGGCCACTCCGTCGCGGGCGTGCCGGGCGGCGGCAGCAGATCGAGCAGCTCGGCCGCGGGCTGCACGTCGCCGCGCTGCCACAGGCCGAGCGCGACGAGGCCGCGCGCCCAGGCCCGTCCGCCTTCGCTGTCGAGCGCCGCGGCCAGCCGGCCGTCGTCGAAGAGCGCCAGCGCTCCGCCGTGGTGCGCTCGCGGCGGCGCCGTCGACGGCAGCGCGATGCGGCTGCGGATCCAGTGGTCGGTCGTGCGCACGCCGGCGAGGTCGTAGGGCTGGCTGCGCCGCACGTGGCAGTCGACGCAGCCCTGCGCGGTTCGCGCCGCCGCGCCCGTCACCTCGGCCACCGCAAGCTCGGGCGGTCGCGTGCAGTCCGCGGCCGCGTGGCAGCGCAGGCAGGCCGCCTCGAACGAGGCCGGGCCCTGCGCCGCGGCCGCGCGGTGCGGCGCGTGGCACGTGGTGCAGGTCATGTCGGGCGATCCGCGGAAGCAGGCGGAGAGCACGAGGCGGTCGAGCTGCGCCACGAAGCGGAAGTCGTCGTCGGGTTGCGCCGGCACGAGCACCGGGCGGTCTTGGTGCAGCGGGTGTCGCCGCGGGCCGTAGCCGACGATCGGGCGCAGCTCCACGCGCGCCTCGCCGTCCAGGTGGCAGCGCGCGCACACGTCGCGCTGCGCGCCAGCGTCCAGCTCGCCCAGGCGCTCCACGCCGCTGTCGCCCGCCGGCGCGACGGCGCGTCCGGCCTCGATGTCCGCGTGCCGCCGCGTGTCGCCGTGGCAGGCTTCACAGGTCAGGGGGCCGAGGCGCGCCAGCGCGTCCGCGCCCAGCGCGTTGCCCGGGTACACCCGGTCCGCCAGCGTGCGCGTCGGCACGAGCGTGAGCGGGTCGCCCGTCGTGTGGCACTCGAGGCACTCGGGCGTGACGGGCTGGTCGAAGCCCGTGCCGGACAACTCCTCGAAGGGCGCCGGCGCGAGCCGGCCGTCGGCGAGCTTCTCCAGCGGCAGGAAGAACAGCCGGCCGGTCGCGCGGGCCAGCGGATCCAGCTCCGTGCCCACGAACGAGGTGTCGAAGATCCCCGCGCCGATGACCCCGACCAGGCGCTGCACGCGCCGCCCGCCGTCGGCGCGCGTGGCGGTCATGATCGGGCCCTGCGCATCGGCGCCGTAGGCGTAGTGCGTGAGCGTGACGGGGTTGGTCCATGCGCCCGTGGGCGGCGCGCCCAGCGGCCCGAGGCTGTGCGACATGCCGTGACCCATGAACTCGCGCACCTGCTTGGCGTGGCAGCGCGCGCAGGCCTGCAGCGGCGACGGGATGTCCGCGATGGGCGCCGCGGCGCCGTCTGCGTGCGGCGCCGGAGCCGAAGTCTCGCCGCAGGCCGCGACCAGCCACGCGAGCAGCAGCCCCAGCGCCGCCGCCCCGCGCCTCACGGTGGGCCGCTCATCCGAAGCGGATGCCCTGCGCCAGCGGCAGCGCGTCCGTGCCATTGACGGTGCAGGTTTGCCGGCGCATGTAGGCCTTCCAGCTGTCGCTGCCCGCCTCGCGCCCGCCGCCGGTGTCCTTCTCGCCGCCGAAGGCGCCCCCGATCTCCGCGCCGCTGGTGCCGATGTTCACGTTGGCGATGCCGCAATCGCTGCCGGCGTGCGACTGCCAGCGCTCGGCCGCGCGCACGCTGCCGGTGAACAGCGCCGACGAGAGGCCCTGCGGCACGGCGTTGTTCTGCTCGATGGCCTCGTCCAGGTCGGCCACCTCCAGCAGGTAGAGCAGCGGGCCGAAGGTCTCGTCGCACAGCAGCGGCAGCGTGCGCGGCACCTTCGCGATGGTGGGCTCCATGAAGAAGCCGCCCGACAGGCCGCGCGGCTGCACGCGCCGGCCGCCGCACAGCACCTGCCCGCCCTGCTCCTTGACCGCGTCCACCGCGGCGAGCACGCGGGAGAGCGCGTCCTCGCTCACCAGCGGGCCCATGAGCGTGTCCTTCTTCAGCGGATCGCCCACGCGCACCTGGCCGTAGGCCGCGAGCAGCCGCCGAGTGAAGGCCTTGGCGATGGGCTTGTGCAGGAAGACGCGGCGCGTGCTGGTGCAGCGCTGCCCGGCCGTGCCCACCGCGCCGAAGAGCACCGCCCGCAGCGCCAGCTCGAGGTCCGCGTCGTCGAGGATGATGAGCGCGTTGTTGCCGCCCAGCTCGAGCAGGCTGCGGCCGAGGCGCTGGCCGACCACCTCTGCCACGCGCCGGCCCATGCGCACCGAGCCGGTGGCCGAGACCAGCGGCAGCCGGCGGTCGGCGATGAGCGCCTCGCCCACCGGATCGACGTCGCCCACGCACAGCGTGAAGACGCCGGGGTGGCCGGCCTCCTCCAGGATGGGCGCCACGATGTTCTGCACCGCCAGTGCGCACAGCGGCGTGAGCGGGGAGGGCTTCCACAGCACCGTGTCGCCGCAGACGGCCGCGATGAAGGCGTTCCACGCCCACACGGCCACCGGGAAGTTGAAGGCGGTGATCACGCCGACGGGCCCCAGCGGGTGCCACTGCTCGAACATGCGGTGGCCCGGCCGCTCGCTGTGCATGGAGAGGCCGTAGAGCTGGCGCGACAGGCCGACGGCGAAGTCGGCGATGTCGATCATCTCCTGCACCTCGCCCCGGCCCTCGGCCAGGATCTTGCCCATCTCCCGGCTGACCAGCGCGCCCAGCTCGTCCTTGCGGGCGCGCAGGGCCTCGCCGCAGCGACGCACGATCTCGCCGCGCGCGGGCGCCGGCGTGTCGCGCCAGGCCGGGAAGGCCCGGAGGGACGCCTGCACGCAGGCCTCGTAGTCGTCGGGGCCGCCCTGGGCCACCGCGCCCAGCGGCTTGCCGGTGGCGGGCTCGAGCGAGACCAGCTTGCCGCCGCCCGGGCGTCGTACCCAGCCGCCGGCGTGGACGCCGGACTGGCCCGGTCCGCGGCCGCGCGCGGCAGCCGACGCTTCCGTCAGACCGAGGGACGTGAGAAGGTCTCGCATGGCTCGCGCATCCGGAGGTCGGCGTGATCCGAAAGGTCGGGCAGGATAGCAGGCTGCTGCTCGCCGCCGCGCTGCTCGGGCTGGCGGGCTGCGAGGCGCCGCCGCCGCGCGCGGCCGTCAGCACGCCCTACGGCGAGGTACGCGCCGAGCGGCCCGATGACGCGCAGGAGCTGGCCGAAAGCCTGCAGCGCCTGCGGCCCATGGTGCTGGCGCTGCTGCCCGACGCGGTCGCGCGCCCGACCGAGGTGTGGCTGGATCCCTCGCTGCACGAGTCGGCGGACGGCGCGCCCGGCATCGCGGCGCTCACCAGCCTCGGGCAGGGCCGCATCCGCATCGGCACGGGCGCCGCGGGCATCGGGCGCGACTTCCTGCTGGCGCACGAGCTGGTGCACGCGCACATGGGCCCGAGCTGGGACCCGCTGCCGGCCATCATGAAGGAGGGCCTGTGCGACGCACTGGCCTGCCGGCTGGTGCCGCAGGACGCGGCGCGGGCCCGCGCGCTGCGCTGGTTCGCGGCGCGCTTCGCCTTCGGTCGTCAGGAGCTGCTGCTCACCTGCGCGCAGCCGGCCTTCGGCGGGCGCACGAGCACGCGGCTGGCCATCTCGTCGCCGTCCACGCCCCGGCGCGGGCCGATCGAGGCGCTCGAGCTGCCGGGCCGGGGCGTCGCGCTGCACGACGGGCAGGCCGACGAGGACGTGCTCTACGGCTACGGCCTGCTGCTGGTCGAGCGCGCCATCGACCGCATCGGCCTGCAGGGGCTGAATGCGCTGTGCGTGCGCGCCGAGCACGATGGCCGCACGGTGCTGCCCGCCGAGTGGGTGCTGTGGGCGGCCGAGCTGGACGACGAGCCCTCCACCTGGCAGCGCGCGCTGGCCGAGAGCCTCGGCGCGCCGGAGCTGGCCGCGCTGACTCAGCACCTGGCCGACGGCCTGGCCGAGGCGGCGGTGTCCAGCACGCGCTGGAAGTTCCCCGACCTCGACGGCGAGGCCTTCCTGCAGCAGGCGCAGCCCACGCTGGGCCTGCGCGGCGGCGACGTGCAGGTGGCGCTGGCCGAGCTGCCGGCGCTGCGCGACGCGCTGCTGGTCGACTGGCCGCGCCACGCGCCGGACCCGCTGCGCGCCGGCGCCACGGCGGTGCACGTCGACGGCGAGGGCGTGCACATGGGCCTCGTGCTCTCGCCGCAGCCCGAGGCGGAGGACGTGCTGCTGCAGTGGATGCGCATCGAGCCGGCGCCCGCGGACGACTCGGGCGCGCCGGAGCACGCGCAGCCCGCGGTGCTCGAGGCGCTGGTGCGGCTGGGCTACGACCGCGACGGTCCGTACCTGGCCTCCACGCTGCCGGCCGGCTTCGACGACTTCCGGGTCGAGGTGCTGGGCGTGCCCGTCTCGGACCTGCGCTG
>DASUFI010000341.1:0-6168 GCA_036274635.1 Planctomycetota bacterium | reverse complement strand
CTGACGCTCACGGCGGGGCTGCTCGACGCGGGCGACGAGCGCGACCTGCCCTTCGCGCCGCGCGCGACCGAGCAGGGACGGCCGTACGACGCCGGCCGCGACGTGCAGGTGGCCATGCCGCTGGCCGAACGCCTCGGCCTCGCGCCCGAGCGGCGCGCGGCGCTCGTGCTGCCGCAGGACGCAACGGCGCGCGACGCGCAGCGCAAGGCGGGCTTCGCCGCGGCGCTCGTGGCCCCGCGGGGCGAGGCGCTGTCGGGCTTCGCCAGCTGGCTCGCGCTCTCCGGCCGCCCGCCGCGCGAGGCGCTGATGGACACGGACGTGGCGCAGTTCGGCTCGCTGCTCTGGCGCTCGGGGCCGGAGAACTACGCGGGCGGCAACTACCCGGCCACGCTCATGGGCCTGATGGCGGACCTGCGCCAGATCCTGCTCGACGCGCAGTGGCAGGGCACGCTGCGCACGCGACACGCCGGCGAGCCCAGCTGGCGCGGTGTCGACGACCCGTCGCTGCAGGCGCTCGCGCCACTGCTCGCGGGCGAGGTGCCGCTCGTGCTGCGCGCCCGCGAGGAAGAGGACGTGCGGCTCGCGCTGGGCCTCGCGGACCAGTTCCCGGGCCTGCAGGTGGTCCTCTCCGGCGGCACCGAGGCGTGGCACGTGGCCGACGAGCTCGCTCGCCGCCACGTCGGCGTCGTCCACGATCTGGACTTCGGCAAGGAGCCGAAGGATCCGGATGCCAAGCCCGACGGCGGCAAGTCGAAGAAGGACGTCGGCAAACCGGGCGCGAGCGGGGCGGAGGCTCAGGCCGAGAGCGAGGAGAGCCAGCCGACCGCGGGGGACAAGCCGGAGCCGGCTGCCGAGGTCACGGGCCCAGCGCCCTTCGACCCCGGCGAGCCGCTGGCCCTGAAGCGCGACCGGCACCGCCGCTGGCTGGAGGACGTGCAGGGCGTGGCCGAGCTGCGCCGCAAGGGCGTCACGGTGGCGTTCGGGTCGTTCGGGCGCGAGCCCGACAAGCTGATCGAGGGCCTGCGCACGGCCATGGAGAAGGGCGGCCTGTCCGCCGAGGACGCGCTGGCCGGACTGACCACCGCGCCGGCGGCGCTGCTGGGCGGACACGCGCCGCCGGGCGAGATCGCCGCGGGCGCGCCAGCGCTGCTGACGGCCTGGACCGCCGAGCCGCTGTCCAAGGACGCGCGCGTGCGGCTGCTGGTCGTGGACGGCGTGCTCATCGACCGTCGCGTCGACGTCGCGGGCGAGAAGCCGCCGGCGAAGGACGACAAGAAGGACGCGGGCGCCGAGGGCGCGCCCGCCGCCGCGACGCCGCCGGCCGTGGACTGGCCCGTGGAGCTGGACAGCGACCGCGTGCCGAGCTTCCGCACGGGCGGCACGGTGCTGGTGACGCACGGCACGCTGCTGACCGCGAGCCACGGCGTCGTCGAGGACGGCGACCTGCTCGTGCAGGACGGCAGGATCGCGGCCATCGGACAGGGGCTCACGGCGCCCGAGGGGGCGCACGTGGTGGACGCCAGCGGCCACTTCGTGATGCCGGGCATCATCGACTGCCACTGCCACACGGGGATCCGGGGCGGCATCAACGAGTGGACGCGCAGCGTCACGTGCGAGGTGAGCATCGAGGACGAGGTGGACCCCGACGACGTGAACCTGTATCGCGCGCTGGCCGGCGGCGTGACGTCGGCGCGCCTGCTGCACGGCTCGTCCAACGCCATCGGCGGGCGGCACGAGGTCATCAAGCTGCGCTGGGGCTCGACCGCGCCGGAGCTGGTCTTCCCGGGCGCGCCGCGCGGCGTGAAGTTCGCGCTGGGCGAGAATCCGCGGCAGTCCAACTACGGCGACGGCTCGCGCTTCCCCAAGTCGCGCATGGGCGTGGAGGCCACCATCCGCCGCGCCTTCGAGGCGGGGGCCGAGTACCGCGACACCTGGGGCCAGTACGCCAGCGCCCGAGCGGCCGGCGAGGATCCCGACCCGCCGCGGCGCGACCTGCGCCTGGAGGCGCTGGCCGGCATCCTCGACGGCAGCATCCGCGTGCACAGCCACTGCTACCAGAGCGACGAGATGCTCATGCTCATCCGCACCTGCGAGGACTTCGGCGTGCGCATCGCCACGCTGCAGCACGTGCTCGAGGGCTACAAGGTGGCGGCGGAGATCGCGGCGCACGGCGCGGGCGGATCCACCTTCGTGGACTGGTGGGGCTACAAGTTCGAGGTCAGCGACGCGACGCCCTACAACGCGGCGCTGATGAACGAGGCCGGCGTGCTCATGTCGGTCAACTCGGACAGCGACGAGCACCTGCGCCGGCTGTACCTCGAGGCGGCCAAGACCGTGAAGTACGGCGGAGTGCCCGAGGAGGAGGCTCTGCGCATGGTCACGCTGAACCCCGCCAAGCAGCTGGGCATCGATGGACGCGTGGGCAGCCTGGACGTGGGCAAGGACGCCGACTTCGCGATCTTCTCGCTGCACCCCTTCGACGTGCGCACGCAGTGCCTGATGACCTTCGTGGACGGCGAGCTGCAGTTCGAGCGCCGCGAGGGCCGCTACGACGACTGGTCGGCCGAGCTGGCGCGGCGCATCGAGGCCGGCCGCTCCCCGGCCGCAAGCGCGCCGGCCGCGGCGCCGGGGGCGGTCGACGAGCGCGCCCGGGCCGTGCCGGCCGACTCGCTCGCGGCCCTGCGCCTGCCGCGCGGCGCCAACGGCGCGCCCAGCAACCCGGCGCGTCCCGCGGCACCGCCCGTGGCTCTCGTGGGCGGCACGGTGCACACGATGGAGCGGCGCGACGGCCGGCTCGTGACCTACTCACCCGGCGTGCTGCTGATCGAGGACGGCCGCGTGCGTGGCGCCTACGAGGGCTCCGCGGCGCCGCCCGACGGCTACCGCGTCGTGGACGTGAGCGGCCAGCAGGTGTGGCCGGGCTTCATCGACGCCGGCTGCTCGGTGGGCCTGCAGGAGATCGACACCGTGGCCGGCAGCGTGGACGTGAGCGAGATCGGCGAGGACCAGCCCGACCTGCGTGCGGCGGTGGCCTGGCACGCGGACAGCGCGCACATCCCCGTGGCGCGCGTGAACGGCACGACCACGGCGCTCGTGGTGCCGCGCGGCGGGCGCGTGGCCGGGCAGTCGTCGGCCATGGCGCTGGAGGGCTGGACGGCGGCCGAGGCGCTGGTGAAGGACGCGGTCGCGCTGCACGTGGTGGCGCCGCGGACGGCGCGCAAGCCACCCGACGACGACGAGCCCGAGCTGCTGGGCGAGCCCGCGCTGGACGCGTGCGCGGCGCTCGACCCGCAGGTGGCGCGCGGCCGCCGCCGGCGCGACGCCGGCAAGGGCGATGACGGCAAGGACCTCGCGCAGAAGGTGCGCGAGGCCTGGCGTCCGCTGCACGAGATGTTCGAGGAGGCGCGCGAGTACGCGCGCGTGGCCGGCGAGGCCAAGCAGCGCGGCGTGCCCGGGCCCGACTGGGACCCGCGGCTCGAGGCGCTGGCGCCCTACGCGCTGGGGCAGGCGCCGGTGGTCTTCCATGCCGACTGGGCCGACCAGATCGCCGACGCGCTCGACTTCGCCAAGGCGGAGGGCCTGCGCCCGATGATCGCCGGCGGGCAGGAGGCCTGGAAGGTGGCCGACCGCCTCGTGCTGTCCGACGTGCCCGTGCTGCTGGGACCGGTGCTGACGCTGCCCAGCGGCCCGGACGAGCCCTACGACGCGCCCTTCGGCAACGCGGCGCTGCTGCAGCGCGCCGGCGTGCGCTTCGCCTTCCGCAGCAACGACTCGGCCTCGGCGCGCGACCTGCCGTACCACGCAGGCATGGCCGTGGCCTTCGGGCTGCCCGAGGACGATGCGCTGTACGCGCTCACCGAGGGTTCCGCCGAGATCCTCGGCATCGCCGACCAGGTGGGCTCTCTCTCGCCAGGCAAGCGCGCGGACGTCATCGTGACCGACGGCGACCCGCTGCAGATCCGCACGCACCTCACCCAGCTCTTCATCGGCGGGCGCGACGTCGGGCTGCAGACGCACCACACGCAGCTCTACGAGCGCTACCGCGCTCACCTGCACGACCCGGCCGCGCCCAACCACCCATGAGGCGCGTGCCGGCCGCCCTGCTGCTGTTGCTCGCGGGCCTGCCGGCCTGCGACGGCTGTGACGAGGCGCCGGCCGCGGCCTCCGCCCCGGGGGCGAGCCACGACGACTCGCTGGCCGCCGTGCGCGACGAGCCCATCACGGAGGCCTCGCTGCGGGCCCTGCTGAAGCAGCTCCCGGGCCGGCGCTCGCTGGGCACGCCCGAGCACCTCGCGACGCGCGCCTGGCTGCTGCAGACGCTGAGCGGCTGGGGGCTGCACCCGCGGCTGCTGCCCTTCGAGTGGGCCGGCCTTCCGGGCGTGCCCTTGGCCAACATCGAGGTGCGGCTGCCGGGCGCGACGCCCGACGCGCCCCTGGTGGCCGTCTCGGCGCACTACGACAGCGTGGCCTGGACCCCCGGCGCCGACGACAACGGCAGCGGCGTGGTCGTGCTGCTCGAGCTGGCGCGGCGCCTCTCGGCCGGCGGCTTCCCGCACGAGTTGCGCCTGCTGTGGTTCGACGCCGAGGAGCCCGGCCTGCTGGGCTCAGGCGCCTGGGTGGCTGCTCTCTCGCCGGACGACGCGCACCGCTTCATCGGCCTCGTGAACCTCGAGACCATGGGCTTCACCGACCGCGCGCCCGGCACCCAGCGCCTGCCCGACGGCGCGGAGCTGGTCTTCCATCCGGGCGACAAGGGCGACTTCCTGCTGTGCCTCGGCAACCTGGCCTCGGCGGCGCTGACCGCCGTGGTGGGCGGCGCGCTGGCGGAGGAGAACAGCGACCACTTCCGCGTGGAGACCTTCGCCTGGCTGCCGGGGAACGGCCTGGTGCTGCCCGACACGCGACGCAGCGACCACTCGCAGTTCTGGGACCGCGGGCTGCAGGCCGTGCTGCTCACCGACACGGCCAACCTGCGCAGCCCGCACTACCACGATGCCAGCGACACGCTGGAGACGCTGGACCTGCCCTTCCTCACCTCCGCGGCGCGCGGCGTGGAGCGCGCGACGCGCAAGCTCGTGGCGGACGACCGCTAGCGGAGCCCGTCGAAGACGTGCTGCGGTGGCGCCTCAGCAGTGCTGGTCGAACACGTCCGTGAGCCGCTTGGCGATGGCCTGCGGATCGCGGCCCTCGATCTCATGACGCTGCAGCACGAAGACGCACTGGCCGTCCTTGATCAGGGCCATGGACGGCGAGCTGGGCATGTAGCCCTTGAAGTAGCTGCGGGCGCGCTCGGTCGCATCGCGGTCGACGCCGGCGAAGACGGTGACGACCTTCTGCGGCAGCTTCTTGTGGCGCATGGCCAGGATGACGCCCGGGCGGGCGTTGGCGGCGGCGCAGCCGCAGACCGAGTTGACGACGACGAGCGCGGTGCCCTGCTTGCTGCCGAGGACGGCGTCCACGTCCGCGGCCGTCGCCAGCGACTTGACGCCGGCGTGGGTGAGCTCGTCGCGCATGGGCGCGGTCATGATCGGGTCGTACATGGCGGTCACTCCGGGTGGTGCGATGGGGGCCTCTCGGCCCTGCGCCGCGTCCGCCTTCCGCTGTCGCGGCACGGTGGTAAGTTGAGGCGCGGCGAGCCTCGGTAGCCTACCATCGCCCCCCTCGCCATCCGTGCCCCCATGTCGACCCCGACTCTCGGTCAAGGCTGTCTGCTGGTCGCCAGCCCCGAGCTGCTCGACCCCAACTTCGCGCGCACCGTCGGCTTCGTCATCAGCCACGACGGCGAGGGCAGCTTCGGGTTGGTGCTGAACCGACCGCTGGACGTGACGCTGGACGACGTGCTGGAGTCGCCCGGCGAGGGCGCGGCGCACGTGCCGGTGCTGCGCGGCGGGCCCGTGCAGCCCGAGGTGCTGCAGTTCCTCTCGCGCGACGGCGGCGTCGGGCGGGCGCTGCTGCCGGGCGTGGCGGTGGGGGGCGACCTGGACGAGCTGCTGGGCCATGCGCGCGGCGGCGGCCCGGTGCGAGCGTTCGCGGGCTACGCCGGCTGGGGCGGTGGCCAGCTCGAGCGCGAGACGGCCGAGGGCAGCTGGATCATCGCGCCGGCGCGCCCGGAGCACGTCTTCGACGTGCCCGCGGAGCAGCTCTGGGTGCAGGTGCTGCGCGAGCTGG
>DASUFI010000340.1:0-10986 GCA_036274635.1 Planctomycetota bacterium | reverse complement strand
GTCTGGGACAAGGAGATCGGCTGGGGCCCGTTCCCGCTCATCGCGCTGCTCTACACGCCGGACGGCCGCCTCGCCTACGGGCGTGCGGACGCGACGGTGGTCATGTCCGAGTGCCCGGGCGAGATCACGGCCTACGGCGCGGGCTGCGCTGGCAGCGGCGGCTTCGTGCCGGCGCTGGGCGTGACCGGCTGCGCCACGGCCGGCGGCGCGATCGAGGTGTCCATCAGCCAGGCGCTGGGCGGCAGCACGGCCTTCATGCTGCTCGGACTCGGCCAGGGCTCCAGCCCGCTGAAGGGCTGCACGTTGCTGGTGGACCCGGTGCTCCCGACGATCGTCCCGCTGGGCCTGGCCGGCTCGGGCGCCGGCAACGGCTCGCTGGTGTTGCCGGCGATCCTGCCGCCCTCGATCCCGGACGTGCTCTTCACGCTGCAGGCCTGGATTCAGGATGCCGGCGCCGTGAAGGGCTGGGCCACGACGAATGGCGTGCAGGTGAGCCTGGAATAGGGCGCACGCCCAGCGGACCGCCCGACTCCAGCCTCCCGAAGGTCCTTGCCGATGAGTCCCCCCTCGGGCCGCGGGCCCGAGGGGGGACTCTTCATGGACGGCAAGGACCAGACCAATCGCCTCGTGAGCTGGCGCCGCGTGGCGCTCCTCGTCGCGCTCGGCGCGAGCGGCGCCATGGCCTTCACGCCGCCGGGAAAGTGGGCTGCGTGGGAGTTGCTCGAGCCGCTGCGTAGCGACTTGCGGACGTGCATGCCGCTCTTCCTGACGTTCGAGACGGGCGCGGCCTCGCGCCAGATCCAGCTCATGCGCGCCTGCTCAGACGTGTCTTTGGACGCCTGCGACCCGCGGCGCCTGCCGCTCACGCTCGAGCTCCTTGCCGAGCGCCTCGCGGGCCTCGACGGGTGGTCGACCGCGGTCCTGTACGACACCGCGCTCGGCTCCGGCGCGCTGTACGCGGCCGGGCTGGACGACATCGAGACCTGCGGCCGGATCGTGGGCCCGCCGTGGCGGCGTCCTTTGGCCGACTCGTTCGCCCAGACCAACTCCTTGCTGCACTTTTGGCGGCTCGTGCTGCTCGACGACCACGGACAAGGCGTGGGGGCTCTCGCCTTCACCACGCGCCGGCCCGGCGGGGCGCTCAGCGCGACCGAGGCGGACGTGTACGTGCCCGACCCTTCGGCGCCGGCAGATCCGCCGCTGCCCGACGCGTGCATCTTCCGACGCGGTGCGGACGGCGAGGTCCGCCGCGGCTGAAGCTGAAGAGGCGCACCCGCCGCGCACCGCGGCGTGCAGGTGAGCGCGGACCAAGGCGCGGGCCGATCGAACGCTACATTCGATCCTTGCCCGGGAACAGCCGCTACCTCACCATGCGGCCGTGAAGCACTGGAACCAACCGGAATCGGCTGATGCAGCGCGCTTGGATCGGCATCGACGCAGATTGAAGGGCGGCTGTGGCCTTGTGCTGCTCGCTGCCGTAGCTCCGTGCGGAATCGAGACCTGTAGTGCCACGGTCCGCAAACCTCGGCTCGAAGCCGAATTCCGACATGCGCTCGAGGCCGGCAAGTCAGATGGGGATCGCCGCGACAGCTGGCAGGAAAGCTTCCCCGACGTCATCTGGGCCACCTGGCCGTGGGACCAGACAGTGCGGCGGTTCCGGCAGGTCCCGGGATGGGATCGCCTGGCGATCATCGAGCCCTATGGCGATGGGCACTCCATCGCGAAAGTGGCCGCAGGATGGAACCCGTGGTTGAGGCTGCGCATCTCGATGACTTGGGAGAACTCTACGATGGAATCTACACAGTGCTCGTCATCGATGATGGGTTCGTCGTAGTGACGCTTCACGTGGGGTACAGCCTCGAGCCAGGCGTCTTGGAGCGTGTTCCGTGATGTTTCCGGTTCAGGCGTCCGCATGAGGATCCTGCACCTCATCCACGACTACCTCCCGCGCCACTCCGCCGGCAGCGAGATCTACACCGCCGCGCTCGCGGCCGCGCAGCGCGCCGCCGGGCACGAGGTCGCCGTCTACACCTGCGAGGAGGAACCCTCCGCGCCGCAGTGGTCGCTGCGCGAGCGCGAGCACGACGGTGTCCACGTCTTCGAGGCCATCTACAACCGCATCTACGCGGACCTCTCCGAGCAATGGGACGACCCGCGCATGGCCGAGGTGCTGGCCGGCGTGCTCGACCGCTGGAAGCCGGACCTGCTGCACGTGCAGGGGCTGCAGTTCGTGGGGGGCGTGTCGGCGCTGCGGGAGGCGGCCGCGCGCGGCGTGCCCATCGTGATGACGCTGCACGAGTACTGGCTGCTGTGCCCGCGCGCCGGGCTCATGTACGACATCGCGGGCCGCGCGTGCGAGACGGCCACGCCCGCCGACTGCGCGCGCTGCGTGGACATCTACCCCATCGACCGGCGGCGCTGGGGCGACGCGCGTCACGGGGGCGAGGCGGCGCCCGGCGCCCCGGCCGACGCGCCCGACGCCGCCGACAAGCCCGCGCAGGGCCGCTTCGCCGAGCTGGGCAACCGGCGCTGGTTCGCGCGGGCGCTGGCGCAGCGTGAGGTGGACCTCGAGCCGCTGCGGCATCTCGTGGGGCGCTTCATCGCGCCCAGCCGCTTCCTGCTGGAGCGCTTCGTGGCCGCGGGCTGGCCGCGCGAGAAGCTGGTGCACGCCGACTACGGCTTCCCCGCCGCCGCGCCGGCGCGCCGCTGGCCGCGGGCCGGCCCGCTGCGCGCGGGCTTCGTGGGCACGCTGTCGGACTACAAGGGCGTGGAGGTCTTCGCGCGCGCCGTCGCGCGCCTGCCGGCCGGCACGCCGTTGCGCGCCTGCATCCACGGCCACCTGGAGTGGTTCCCCGACGTGGCCGCGCGCCTCGCGGCGCTGGCCGCGCGCACGCCGGCTCTGCAGCTCGCCGGCCCCTTCGAGGCCGCGCGTCGCGACGAGGTGCTGGGCGCGCTCGACCTGCTGGTGGTGCCGTCGCTGTGGTGGGAGAACAGCCCGCTCACCATCCACGAGGCCTGGCAGCGCGGCGTGCCCGTGCTGGCCAGCGCGCGGGGCGGCATGGCGGAGCTGCTCGCGCAGGGCGGCGGCGCGACCTTTCCGCCGGGCGACGAGGCGGCGCTGGCCGGCCTGCTGGCGCGCGCGGCCCGCGAGCCGGCGCTGCTCGAGGCCTGGCGCGCCAGCATCCCGCCGGTGCGCGATCTCGCCGAGGACGTGCGACTGATCGAGGGGCTGGCGCGCGAGCTGGGCGCGCGGCCCTGACCTCGGAACGCGGCGTCGATCCAGGTGAGCGCCGAGGCTCCGCCCGGCGAGCTGCCGTCCGCGTCCTTGAACACGCCCTGCACGAGCACCGTGGCGTTCTCCGCGCCCAGCGGCAGGTCAGGCAGCGTGAACGGTACGGAGAGCTGGCCGTCGGGCGCGGGCAGGACGCCGATGACGAGCGGCCCCTGCAGCCCGTCCAACGCTGCTCGGCGCGCCGTCGCCCTGATCGCCGCCGGCGAAGGTGCCATCGTGCACGGCGACCGTGGACAGGCCGCCGGCCTTCAGCAGGATCAGGTCGCCGGCCGCGGCCGCGTTCAGCGCGGCGTTCAGCGCGGGCGCGCCCGATCCGGCGCCGGGATCGATCACGATCACCTCGGCGCGCGCGGAGCGGAGCCGGCCAGGAGGACAGCCACGAGGCGCAGCCTGCGCAGGGGGAACTCCGGCCGGGGAATCCAGCGTAAACCGGCCTGCGCGAAGGCGCTCGATCGGGCATCGGCCCGGCTAGAATCGCCCGGATGTCCACGCCAGCATCGAGCACCATGGCCGCGGCGCCGACCCTGCTGACCCCGTTGCTCGATGCCACACCCGCGCGGCTGCAGCGCGCGGCCGCCGAGGCCCTGGATGCCGCCCGCGCCGCGCGCACCCGCTTCGTGGCGCTGCCGGTCGGCGCGCCCTTCCTGCAGGTGGTGGACGCCTTCGACGGCCTCGAGCAGGAGCTCAACCGGGTCGAGGGCCTGGCGGGTCTCTTCTTCCAGGTGCACCCCGACGGCGCCCTGCGCGAGCAGGCCGCCGCGGTGGAGCAGGACTTTTCGCGCTTCCGCACGGACCTCGCGCTGGACCGCGAGGTCTACCAGCGGCTGGCGGCCGCGGACCTGGCGGGCGCCGAGGCGCAGGCCCAGCCCGTCGCGCGCCGGCTCGTCGAGCACGCGCTGCGCGACTTCCGGCGCGCGGGCGTGGACCGCGAGGAGCCGGTGCGGGCTCGCATCCGGCAGCTGCACGAGGAGCTGGTGCTGGTGGGGCAGGAGTTCGCGCGCAACATCGCCGGCGACGTGCGCACCGTGCAGGTGCCCGCCGCGGACCTGGCCGGGCTGCCGGAGGACTGGCTGGCCGCGCACCCCGCCGGTCCCGATGGCCGGGTGGCGGTGACGACCAACCCCACCGACTGGATCCCATGCATGAAGTACTGCCGCGTCGCGGCGCGGCGCAGCGAGCTGTATCGCAGCTACATGTCGCGCGGCGCCCCGGCCAACCTGCCCGTGCTCGCGCGCATGATCGCGCTGCGGCACGAGCTGGCCACGCTCCTCGGCTACCCGAGCTGGGCCGCCTACGTGACCGAGGACAAGATGGTGGGCACCGAGCAGGCGGCGCGCGAGTTCGTGGAGCGCGTCACGCAGCTCACCGGCCCACGCCTGCAGCGCGAGGTGGACGAGCTGCTGGAGCACTGGCGCCTCGAGGAGCCGGGCGCCGCGGTGCTGCGCGACAGCGACCGGCTGTACCTCATGGAGCAGGCGCGGCGCCGGCGCTTCGACTTCGACAGCCGCGAGGCGCGCGAGTACTTCGGCTGGGAGAACGTGCGGCGCGGCGTGCTCGACACGGCCGCGCGGCTCTACGGCCTGCGCTTCGAGCGCGTGGCCGTGCGCGCCTGGCACCCGGACGTCGAGTGCTACGACGTGTGGGACAGCAACGAGCGCCGCGCGCGCTTCTACCTGGACATGCACCCGCGCGCGGACAAGTACAAGCACGCGGCCATGTTCGACCTGGTGTCGGGCCTGCAGGGCGGGCGCCTGCCCGAGGCCTGCCTGGTGTGCAACATGCCCCGGCCCGCGGGCGACGACCCCGGCCTGCTCGAGCCCTCGGACGTGGTCACGCTCTTCCACGAGTTCGGCCACCTGCTGCACCACCTGCTCGCGGGACGCCAGCGCTGGCTGGCGGTGTCGGGCATCGCCACGGAGTGGGACTTCGTGGAGGTGCCCAGCCAGTTCTTCGAGGAGTGGGCGCGCGACGTGCGCGTGCTGCAGTCCTTCGCCCGGCACGTGCGCACGGGCTCCGTGATCCCCGCCGAGCTCGTGGAGCGCATGCGCGCGGCGCAGGAGTACGGCAAGGGCGTGCACACGCGCGTGCAGATGTTCTACGCGGCGCTGGCGCTCGAGCTCTTCGGAAGCGAGCCGCCGCAGGACACGGGCGCCGTCGTGCGCCGCCTGCGTCCCCGCTACGTGCCCTTCCCGCACGAGGAGGGCACCGCCTTCGAGGCCTCCTTCGGCCACCTCGAGGGCTACTCGGCTCTGTACTACACCTACATGTGGTCGCTCGTGCTGGCCAAGGACCTGCTCGAGCCCTTCGGCGGCGACCTGCTCGACGCCCAGGTCGCGAGCCGCTATCGCCGCTGCGTGCTCGAGCCGGGTGGCAGCAAGGACGCCGCCGAGCTGGTGGCCGACTTCCTCGGACGACCTTACAGCTTCGAGGCCTTCGAGCGCTGGCTCGCCGCGTGAGTCGTATGCGCATCCTCTTCGTGACGGCCAGCTATCCGCCCGACTCGGTGGGCGGCGTCGAGCTGCACGTGCAGGGCCTGTGCCGCGCGCTCACCGAGCTGGGGCACGAGCCCTTCGTCCTGGCACGCACCGGCCGGCCCGGGATGCAGCACCTGGAGACGACCCGCGACAGCGTGGACGGCGTCGAGGTGACGCGCCTGTGCAACACCTTCGCGGATGCCACCAGCCTGCCGGCGATGGTCTCGGGCGAGCCGCTGGCGGACGTCTTCGCGCGCGAGCTGGCCCGCATCCGGCCCGACGTGGTGCACGTGCACCACCTCACCTGCCTGTCCACGCGCATCATCGACCGCTGCCGCGAGGCGGGCGTGCCGGTGGTCATGACGCTGCACGACTTCTGGATGGGCTGCCCGCGCGGCCAGCGCATCACGGCGGCGCTCGACCTGTGCCCCACGATCCGGCTCGAGAAGTGCCTGCCCTGCCTGCGCGAGCTGTGGCCGCACCTGCTGGGACGCGGCGCGTCGCCCGGCACCGCGGCCGAGGAGCGCGACGCGCGCGACCTCGCGCGCCTCGAGGAATACCACGCCACGATCCGCGCCACGCTGGCCGCCTGCTCGCTGCTGGTCACGCCCTCGGCCTTCCTGCGGCGCATGTACCTCGACTACGGCGTGCCGCCGGCGCACATCGTGGTGGTCGAGAACGGTCTGCCCGTCGAGCGCTGGCGGCGCGCGCTGGCCGGCCAGCCGCGGCGGCGGCGCGGCAGCGGGCCGCTGCGCGTGGCCTTCATCGGCTCGGTGCTGCCCAGCAAGGGCCCGCACCTGCTGCTCGAGGCCGTGCGGCGCCTCGGGGATCCGGCCGCCTTCCACGTGGACGTGTGGGGCGAGGTGCTGCCCTTCCACCACGACCGCAACTACGGCGAGCGCCTGCAGCAGCTGCGTCGCGGGGTCGAGGCCGAGGTCGAGCTGCACGGCGCCTACCGCAACGAGGACCTGCCCGGCATCCTCGCCCGCGCCGACGTGGCCGTCGTGCCCTCGCTCTGGTACGAGGCCTTCGGGCTGACCATCCGCGAGGCCTTCCTGGCGGGGGTGCCGGTGGTGGCCTCGGGCCACGGCGCCCTGGCCGAGGCCGTCGAGGACGGGCGCACGGGCCTGCTCTTCGCGCCGGGCGACGCGGCCTCGCTGGCCGACGCCCTGCGGCGCCTGCGCGACGACCCGGCCCTCGCCGAGCGCCTCGCCGCCGCCGCCGCGGGCCACGTCCGCGACGAAGGGGACGCTGCCCGGCAACTGCTGGGACTCTATGATCGCGTGCGGACGGGCGGCCCCGGGGCGCCCGGCGCCGGAGCCCGCGCGTGAAGGTCGCCTTCGTGGTCCACCAGTATCCGCCCCGCTTCAGCACGGGCACGGAGATCTACGCGCACCGCATGGCCCTCGTGATGCGGCGCAAGGGCCACGACGTGCGCGTCTTCACCCGCGAACCCAACGCCAAGGCCGACGTGGCCCTGCGCATCTACGACGAGCCGGTGGACGACGTGCCCGTGACGCGCCTCGTCTTCTTCGAGGGCCTCGCGCCCAACCACGCCCTGCACGACTACTACGACGTCTTCGTGGGCAAGCTCTTCGGCGAGTGGCTCGACCGCACGCGGCCCGACGTGGTGCACGTCTTCCACCTCATGGGCCTGGGGCTGTCGCTGGTGGAGGAGTGCACGGCGCGCGGCATCCCGGTCTTCGTGCAGCTCATGGACTTCTGGTTCCTGTGCCCCACGGTGCAGCTCTTGCGCCGCGACGGCACGCTGTGCGAGGGGCCCGACACGCCGGTGTGCGTGGAGTGCCTGGCGCCCGACAACTTCGGCTACCAGGCGCTGCGCATGTTCTCCAAGCGCGCCGGCTTCGTGGAGTCGGCGCGGCCCGACCCGGACCTCACCGACGTGAACCACGCCGACGTGGGCCTGCGCCGCGCCGCGCTGCACGGCCGCCCGGATTTCATCCGCCGCATCCTGCAGCGCGCCACGATGCTGGTGGCGCCCAGCCGCTTCCTCAAGGGCCTGTTCCTGCGGCACGGCTACGCCGACGCGCACATGCGCCACATTCCCTACGGCGTCGACCGGCCGCCCGGCGCGGTGCGGCCCGTGCCGGTGGGCGGGCAGGGCAGCGTGACCTTCGGCTTCTTCGGCAGCGTGAACCCGCAGAAGGGCCTGGAGATCCTGGTGTCGGCCTTCCGCCAGTACAAGGCGGAGTCCTTCCGGCTGGTCGTGCGGGGCAACATGCAGCACTTCCCCAAGTACGCCAAGCGCGTGCGCGCCTTCGCCGAGACCGACCCGCGCATCACCTTCCGCGGGCCCTACGGGCACGGCGAGCTGACCGAGGCCCTCTCCAGCATCGACGTGCTCGTGGTGCCGTCGGTGTGGTACGAGAACACGCCCTTCGTCGTGCTGGAGGCCTTCTCGGCGGGACGGCCCGTGATCGCCTCGGACCTCGGGGGCCTCTCGGAGCTGGTCAAGGACGGCGTCAACGGCCGCACCTTCCGCGCCGGCGACCCGGGCGCGCTCATGAACGTGCTGCACGACTTCGAGGAGCATCCCGACCAGCTCGCGCGCCTGGCCGGGGCCATCGGGCCGGTGCGCACGCTGGAGCACAACGCGCAGGACTTCGAGGCCCTGTGGGAGGAGGCCCTCGCGGTGGCGGGGGGAAGTCGATGACGAAGCCTGCCGACGACGGCGTGCCGCCCGACCGGCGCCTCGCGTCGCGCGACCCGGCGGAGGTGGCGCGCCACGAGGCCCACCTGGTGGGGATGATCTACCACCTCATCGAGGCCAACCAGAAGCTCGAGGAGCAGGTGGACCGCCTGGGCAAGGTGACGGAGATCGCCGAGCTGTTCCGCGAGAAGCGCATCACGCGCGACACCTTCGAGCTACCGGCGCCGCGCCTGGGCGTGCCGGCGGCGGCGCAGCAGGCCTGGTCGCGCATCGAGACGGCGCTGACGCGCCTCGCCGGCGACCCGGCGGCGCTGGCGGAGCTGCGCGAGGCGCTGGGCATCGTGCGCGCGCACGGTTGGCAGGGCGACCCCGACTGGCTGGCCGACGTGCGCGACCGCCTCATCGCCGCCGAGCAGGCCGTGGCCTTCCTCAACGAGCAGACGCGCGAGCTGGACATGCTGCGCCGCGAGAAGGACGCCATCGTGGACGGCGCCGCGCGCCTCGAGCAGAACATCGACGACCTGTGGAAGGCGCTCAACGAGAAGACCACCCACATCCAGCGCCTCGAGGGCCAGCTGCAGCGCATCTGGGGCAGTCGGCCCTACAAGCTCTTCGACGCCCTGCGCAAGAGCGTGCGCCGGGAGGCCAAGCCATAGAGGTCGGAGTCGTGGTCCCGACGCTGGACGGCGGGGATCGGTGGCTGCGCTGTCTGCAGGCCCTGGCGCAGCAGCGGCCGCGGCCGGCCGTGGTGGTCGTCGACAGCGGCAGCACGGACGGCACGCGCGAGGCGGCCGAGCGCTCGGGCGCCACCGTGCGGCGCGTCGAGAAGCAGGACTTCGACCACGGCGCGACGCGCAACCTCGGCGCGGCCGTGCTGCCGGCCTGCGACGCGATCGTCTTCCTCGTGCAGGACGCCGTGCCGTGCGGGAGCGACTGCCTCGCCACGCTGGCGCGCGCGGCGCTGGCGCCGGGCGTGGGTGCGGCGACCGCTCGCCAGGTCGCGCCCGAGGAGGCCGGCTTCCTCACGGCCTCCACCGTGTCCTCCTCGCCCTTCGCCGAGGACGCGCCGCGACGCACGGGTCCTTTCCCGCGCGCGGAGCTCGAGGGGCTGGCGGCCGAGGACTGGCGTCCGCGCCTGCTGCTGGACGATGTCGCCTGCGCCGTGCGCGGCGCGCTCTTCCGTCACGCGGGCTTCCGTGCCACGCCGCACGCCGAGGACGCGCTGCTGGCCTACGACCTGCTGTGGGCCGGCTGGGCCCTGGCGCACGAGCCGGCGGCGGTGGTGGAGCACGGCCACCGCTACGACGCGGCCTCGGTGCAGCGCCGCTACTTCGACGACGCCCTCTTCTTCCGCAAGGCCTTCGGGCTGCGCATCCGGCCGGACCTGCTCTCGGTGCTCAAGGGCGTCAACGCCGAGCTGCGCCGCGACCGAGAGTGGCTGGCGCAGCACCCCGGAGCCGGCGGCAACGGCGCGCTGCGCGACGCCCGCGAGCTGCGCTGGGCGCAGGTGCTGGCGCAGCGCGAGGGCAGCCGCGGCCCGCTGGGCCGGCTGCCCGAGCCGCGGCCCCTGCCGTCGCCGGCGGATCTGGCGGGCTGAGGTGGGCGCGCCGCTCTCCGTGTCCGTGGTCATCCCGACCAAGAACGGCCGGCCCACGATCGGCCCGTGCCTGGACGCGGTGCTGGCGCAGGACTACGCCGGCGCGGTCGACGTGCTGGTCATCGACAGCGGCAGCACGGACGGCACGCTCGAGGACGTGCGCGCGCGGCCGTCGGTGGCGCTGCGCCGCATCCACCCGCTGGCCTTCGACCACGGCGACACGCGCAACCTCGGCGCCGGCCTGACCACGGGCGAGGCCATCGTCTTCCTGGTGCAGGACGCCGAGCCGGTGGGGCGGCAGTGGCTGGCGCAGCTGGTCTCCAACCTGGACGACCCGCGCGTCGCCGGGGCCTTCTCGCGCATCCGGCCGCGGCCGTCGGCCGGGCCGCTGGTCCAGAAGGGCTGCGAGGGCGACCTGTGCTTCGGCAGCCGGCGGGTCGAGTCGCGCATGGTGGACCCGGCCGCGTGGCGCGCGCAGGACCCGCACAGCCTGCGCGTGGCCTGCAACTTCAACGACGTGGCCTCGGTGCTGCGGCGCGCGGTGTGGCGCTCGCTGCCGCTGCAGCACGGCATGTTCGGCGAGGACATCAAGTTCGCGCGGGCGGCCATCGAGGCGGGCTGGACGGTGGTCTTCGACCCGCGCAGCGAGGTGCTGCACAGCCACGAGTACGATGCGGCCACGGTCTACGACCGCACCTGGGTGGACGCCGTGCTCAACCGGGAGCACCTCGGGCGCGACTGCGTCGACAGCCTGCGCAGCGCGCTCAGCCTCACCGGCCGCGCCTGGCGTGGGGACCGGCAGTTCCTGCGCGAGCAGCGGCTGCCCGTCGCGCAGCGCCTGAAGTGGGGCGCGCTCTCGCCCGTGTACCACTTCGCGGAGTTCTACGGCTTCTGGCGCGGCGGGCGGGCGGCGGCGGCGCGCGGGCGGCACCCGCCGGCGGCGGCGCCGGTG
>DASUFI010000339.1:0-8227 GCA_036274635.1 Planctomycetota bacterium | reverse complement strand
CGCCAGCCGGCCGGACGGTAGAGCAGCTCCACGCGGTGGCCGCCCGCGGTCAGCGCGACGGCGCGGAAGGCGACGTCGGCAGGGCGGATGACCGCGGGCGCGCCGTCCACGAGCGCGTCCCAGCCGGGCAGGTAGCTGTCGGCGACCACCAGGACCGCCGGCCTCAGGGCGACGACGTCCAGCACCATCCGCTCGGGCTCATCCACCACGAGGCGCACGCTGCCGGGATCGCCTTCCGCCACCGCGGCGGCCTCGAAGGCCGGCTCGCCGCGCGCCTCGACCACCAGCTCCGTGCGCACGTTGCGCCCGGCCTCGTCCAGCGCCGCCGAGGCCTCGGCTTCGTTGCCCACGAGGCGCACGCTCGGCGCGAGGCGCACGCGCGGCAGGGCCGAGTCGTTGCGGTAGACCCAGGCGTCGCCGGCCCGGCCCAGGAACGTGAGGCCGCCGCGCGCGAGCGGGACGTTCGCGACAACGCGCGTCGCGGCGAAGAGGTCCAGCAGCGGCGAGTCCAGCGCGATCGGGTCGGTCAGCGCGCGCACGCCGATGCCCCAGGCGCTGCCCGATTGCAGTTTCTCGTGCAGGGCCTCGACGCGCCGCGGCGACAAGGTGATGTAGCCGGACAGGTCGTGCACTCCGGCGGGCAGGCCCGTGTCGGGCGGCAGCGGGTACTCGAGAACCGCGCTCCGGTCGCCAGCGATGAAGCGCTCGAGGCGTCCGCCCTCCTCGTCGCGCAGGAGGGCGAGGCCCGGCGGCTCGCGCGAGACGTCCGGCACGGGCAGGATGGTGGCGGCGCGCGCGGCGAAGCCGAGCAGGTCGGCGGCCGCGGCGATCACCAGCGCCGTCGCGGCCAGGCTCCGCCGCCGCGTCGCAAGGAGGACGGCACCGCCCGCGATCACGGCGAGCACCGCGGTGCGCCCCAGAGCCGCCCGCAGCAGCCCGAGGTCGAGCAGCAGCTCGTCCGATTGCGCTCGCACTTCGGGCTCCGGCAGCCCGGCGCCCGCGGCCAGCCGCGGAGCCACCGCATCGACCCAGGACGGGCCGGACAGCGCGACGGACGCGCCCCAGGCCAGCACGAGCAGGGCCACGATGACGGCCAGGCTGCGCAGGTACCAGCGCGGCGGTCCGTCGTCGAGCAACCGCTGCAGCCCGAAGCCCGCCAGCAGCGCGCCGCCGACCGCGAAGAGCAGCACGAAGCGCCGCGGATCGCCGGCGCCGAGGCCCGGCAGGCGCAGCACCCACGGCAGCAACGGCGTGTCGATCGCGAGCAGCGCGCCGCCGAGGAACAGCGCGCCGGCCACGCGCGCGCCGCGTCGCGCGGACGCCAGCCCGAGCAGTGCCAGCAGCAGCGACGGGAGTCCGATGCTGCTCGTCGTCTCGACCCAGTTGCTGCTGGGCTTGTCCAGCAGCCGCCGCAGCACGCCCAGCTCGCGCAGGTGTGGCAGCGCGTGGCCTGCGAGGTCGCCCGGCTGGCCGAAGAGGTCGGGCACCACGGCCGCCGCAAGCGCAGCGGGTTTCATCGCCTGGGCCGCCACGGCCTCGGGCGGATCCTCGTGGCGGCTGCAGTCCGGGCTGGCGGCGAGCTCGGCCGAGGGCAGCAGCTGCGGTGCGCCGAGCGCCAGCCCCAAGGCCAGGCCGCCCGCGCAGGAGGCCGCGGCCATGAAGCCCGGGCCGCGCGGTCCGCCCGAGCGGAGCGCGGCGAGCAGCCGGCAGCCCGTGAGCCCCGCCGCGACGTACAGCATGAACACGCTCGACTGCGGGAAGCCCGCCAGCAGCGAGAGCCCGACACCCGCGCCCAGCAGCGCCGCCGCGCTCCAGCGCGCTCCACGGAAGGCACGCTCCACTCCCAGCAGGCCCGCCGGCAGCCACACCGAGGCGCCCTGGATCTGGTAATAGTCGAGCCGCACCGCGAGGAAGCCGCACCACGCGAAGGTCAGGCCGCCCAGCAGCGCGGCCAGCCGTCCCAGCCCGTACTCGCGGGCCAGCGCGTACATGAGCAGGCCCGCCACCGCGACCTGCAGCGCCGCCACCCAGGCCCAGGCGCGCGTCGGCCCCAGCAGAGCAGCCAGCAGCAGCGGGGGCGAGAGCACGCCGTGCACGGCCTGCGCCAGCAGCGGGACGCCGCACAGGTTGTCCGGGTTCCACAGTGGCGCCTCGCCCGAGAGCAGCCGCGGCTGCGCGACCCGCAGCTGCGGCTCGAACATGAGCGTCTTGTCCGCCGCCAGCGGCCGGGACTCCTGGCGCAGCTCAGCCAGCCGCTCGGGTGCCACGCCCGCGCGCCAGGGCGAGAGTTGCTCGGGGCTGACCGACAGCAGGGCGTGGCCGGGCGCCAGCGCCGGCGCCAGCAGCGCGAGCGGCAGGAGCACGAGCAGCGCGAGGGGCAGCAGGGCCTGGCGCGGCGGCCGGGGCATGCCGGCAGTGTGCGCCGCGCGCAGGCCGCGCTCAACCCCGCGCCGGCCGGGGACCGATAGGTCGACAGCTCCTGTCCCCGGAAGACCGCATGCCCCCGACCCGCACCCTCGCCCTCCATGCGCTGCAGGTCACGCTGGCGCTCATGCTGGTCACGCTGGTGGCGCGCGCCACGCTCTTCACCAGCTACCGCGTGTGCGGCGCCTCGATGCGCGAGGCGCTGCAGGACGGGGACCGCATCCTCGTCTGCGACGCCAACTGGCTGCTGCACCGCCCGGCGGTGGGCGACACGGTGGTGGCCGAGGTGGAGCACGAGGTGCTGGTCAAGCGGGTGGCCGCGTGCCCGGGCGACTCCGTGGGCATGAGCGCGGGCCACCTCCTGCGCAACGGGCGGCCGGTGACCGAGTCCATCCCGCCCGCGCTGGACACGCTGGACTCCTTCCCGGCCGTGCGCCTCGGCTCGGACGAGTACTTCCTGCTGGGCGACAACCGGCGCGTGTCGGTGGACTCGCGCGAGTTCGGGCCGGTGCGCGCGGCGCAGGTGCTCGGGCAGGTCGTGCTGCGCGTCCACGGCGGCGGGCTGTCCACGGTGGCGGCGCTGGAGCGGCGCGTCCCCTAGCAGCTTGCCCGCGGGCCGGCGCGCGGTCACGATGCGCGCCATGCACCCGCTGTTGTCCACGCTGCGGCGCACGCTGAGCGCGCCGGCGTTGCTGCCGCTCTCGCTGGCCGCGGCGGGCCTGGCGTGGCTGGGGCGGCGGCTGGCCGAGTCGGCACTGGGTGGCGGGGAAGGCTTCGTGGACGAGGTGCGCTCGGGCTCGCTGCTGGTCGCGGGCGTGCTGGTGCTCTCGCTGGCCGAGCCGCTGGCCGTGGCGCGCGAGGCGCGCTCGGGGCTGCTGCTGCTGCGCGCGGCGCGCGGCGGCGGCTTCGCCCTGGCGCAGCGCTGGCTGGGCCTCGTGCTGGCCATGCTGCCCAGCGTCGCGCTGGCCGCGGTCGCGGCGGGGGGCGTGCCGCAGCAGCCCGTGCCCCTGCTGCTCGACCTGCTGGTGCTCGCGGCAGGCGGCCTGCTGCTGGGCAGCCTGCTCGAGCGCGGCCTGCTCGTGCCGGCGCTGTGGCTGCTGCTGGTGGCCGGGCAGCTGCGGCCCTGGCTGCAGCATGCGGGCGCTGGCTGGCTGCTTCCGGCGCTGGGCCACATGACCGGCGCGGAGGGGGCGCTGCACGCGGCCTTGTGGTGCGCCGGCGCGCTGCTGCTGGCCGAATGGCGCCTCGGCGCGCTGGTCGGCCGGGGCCAGTAGGGTCTAGAGCAGCAGCCGTACCGAGGCGAGGTCTGCGGCGACGGCCAGCAGCAGCAGCGTCCCGGTGAGCCAGCTGCGGCTGCGCAGGTGCAGCAGCAGGGCGGACATGCCGACGAAGGCCGCGAGAGCCGCGCGGTCGAGCACCGCGCGCAGCCAGGCGGCGTTGGCGGCCACGATGTACGGGTCGTGCAGCAGGGGGACGTCGTCGGGCCGGCTGGCGTCGACGCGGTCGAGCAGCGGCGCGGCGACGGCCTGGTCGCTGGCTGCGCCGGCGCTGAGCGCCAGCAGCATCAACGCGCCGGCGGCGAGCACGACGGCCGTGCCCAGCAGCAGCGCCGGCCGCTCACCGCTGCCCTCAGCGTCGCGTGGCCGCAGGCGTGCGAGGCCGGCTCCGGCGAGGATCGCCAGCCCCGCGATCAGGAGCTGCGTGCGCAGCGCATCCGGATCGTCCACCGGCAGCCATGTCCCGCCGAAGATCGGGGGAAGCAGCGTGACGACCAGAAGCATGCGCCCCAGCACCGTCCAGCCGCCGCGACCGGCCAGCAGCCCGAGGCCCGCCAGCAGCAGCGGCAGGAAGCCCACCGTGACGCTGTCGGTGCGCGACTCGTGGTCGTCGAGGTCGGTGTCGCGCAGCGCAGCCAGCGGCAGGTGCACCTGCGCGGGCGGACGCTCGTCCGCCAGCCAGGCCAGCTGCGGTGCATCGTCCTCGTGGAACAGGCCGGGGAAGACCAGCTCGGCCGGCAGCCCCGGCCAGGCCCAGGCCTGCTGCACGCCCACGGCCGCCGGGAACTGCAGCGCGAGGACCAGCATGGCCAGCAGCGCGCCCAGCACGACGGACAGGCCGGGGCGCACCGGCTCGGGCGAGGCGGCGCTGCCGGCCTCGGCGCTCACCGCGCCGGCGCGTCGGCCCGCTTGCGCGCGACGGCGAACAGGCTGTGGCCGAAGGGCGCGTCCACGTGCCGCAGGACGTGCCGCTCGCCGCTGAAGATCGCGCCGAAGAGCGCGTTGACCGGCTTCGGCGCCGGGATGGAGAGGTTGTTCCAGGTGTTGTAGGGCCGGCGCGTCAGGCGCTCGCTGAGCTTGATCACCAGCACGGTGGGGATGATGGCGACCCCCAGCACGAAGTTCACGTAGGTGGCCTTGCGCACCTCGAAGCCCGCCTCGCGCAGGCGGCGCACGAGCTGGCCGCGCGTGTAGCGGCGGTAGTGGTGCGCGACGCGGTCGTTGTTGGCGTAGAGGAACTGGTAGGCCGGCACCGAGACCACCAGATGGCCGCCCGGCCGCAGCGCGCGGCGCGCCTCGGCCAGCACGGCCGCGTCGTCGGGCGTGTGCTCGACCACGTCCCACAGGCACACGAGGTCGTGGCTGCCGGGCGGCACGGGCAGGGCGTCCACGCGGCCGACCAGCGTGCGGTGCAGGTCCAGCTCGCGGCAGAAGCGGATGGAGGGCTCGTCCAGCTCGATGCCCGTCACGGTGCCGAAGCGCGAGAGCGGGCGCAGCCAGCCACCCGCGCCGCAGCCGACGTCGAGCACGCGCAGGCCGGTCGGCTCGCGCCGCAGGTCGCGCTCCAGCACGTGCGCGAGCAGCGCGGTGTACAGCGCGCGCCGCCCGCGGAACCACCAGTGGTCGGCCTGCAGCGACGCGAACAGGTCGAAGGCGGAGCGCTCCACGTCAGGCCTTGGCCGCCAGGACGACCATCTCGTCGCGCAGGTTCACGTAGAGCGAGGTGCCGCGCAGGAGCTTCAGGGGCGAGGCCAGCGTGGAGAGCAGCGGGTGCACGCGGCCCACGCGCTCGGCCACGAAGCCGGGCGAGATGTACTTGCCTCCGTAGCGCGCACTACGGTGCACCACGCGCAGGCCCGCGTCGCCCAGCAGGCGCTCCAGCGTCTCCGGCGAGAAGTGGAACAGGTGCTCCTCGTGCTTGAAGTGGTGCCAGCGCCGGCCCATGAGGTGCGCGAAGCTGCTGGCGATGTTCTGGGTCTCGATGACCAGCAGGCCGTCGTCGCGCAGCGCCGCGCGCGCGGCGCGCAGGTGGGCCGGCGGGTCCTCGAGGTGCTCGATCACGTCCCACAGCGTCACGACGTCGTAGGCGCCCGGCTCGAGCGGCACCGAGAGCAGGTCGCCGCGGCGCACGTCGGGCAGGCGCAGGGTGTCGCGCGCGTACTCGCACATGGCGCCCGAGATCTCGAGGCCCGTCGTCTGCCAGCCGAGGTCGGCCATGACGCGCAGGAAGAAGCCCGCGGCGCAGCCCACGTCGAGCACGCGGCCCGGCACCGGCCGGCGCGCGGTGACCAGCCGGCTGCGCAGCCTGTAGGTGCGCAGGTAGAGCGGCGCCTCGGCCAGGTACTGCGTGTAGCCGAAGTCCTTGGCGCGGCCGGAGGACCAGTACTCCTCCTGGTACATCTGGTGCAGGCGCTCCTTGGGCAGGCGCGGCGTCACGTAGGTCAGGCCGCAGCGCCGGCAGCGCACGACGCGGAAGGGCTCCTCGCGGAAGACCAGCTGCTCGTCGCGCACGCCGCAGAACAGGCAGTCGACCTCGCGCAGGCCCTGACTCGCGGCCGGCGCTCCCGTCCGCCCCGTGGCGGCGGCACGCGGCGGCTCCGTCACCCGAAGTACTCGCTGCCCGCGGCCACCTCGGAGTGGTCGATGCCGCTCTTCTCCAGCGTGCGGCGCGCGATGGCGTGGCCCATGGCGATGGAGTGGTCCATGTTGCCGTAGCGGAACAGGCCCTGCCGCCCGGTCGAGATCATGTTCTCGAAGCCCTTGAGCCAGCGCAGCAGCGTGTCGAGGTGCCCGCGGTAGGTGACGTCGTAGATGGGATAGGCATAGTCCACGCGCTTGACGAAGCCGCCCGCCAGCACCTCCTCGGGCCGCAGGAGGCCGAGCGTGACGAGGTTGGCCGTGGCCAGCTTGATGAGCTCCTCGTCCTTCATCATCCAGTACTTGTCGCCCTTGGTGCTCGTGATCTCGGCGCACACCATGGTCTTGCCCTCGGGCGCGCAGTCGCGGCTGAAGTTGGTGAACTCGCTGATGCGGTGCACCGCGATGTGCTCCTCCGGGATGTAGACCCAGTGGTCGGGCGTGAGCTGCGGCTTGTCCAGCTTGAGGTACACGAAGACGATGCCCTTGTGCTTGAGGCCGCGCACCGCGGCGTGCACCTCGGCCGGCACGCGCTCGCCCAGCATGGGCACCATGAGGGTGAGCGGGATGGTGGAAATGTACAGGTCGCTGTGCAGCGTGTGCTCGCGGCCGTCCTTGCGGTAGACCACGCCGGTGATGCGCGGGCCCTCGGAGAGCACGCGGCACACCTCCGCGTCGCAGAGGATCCGGCCGCCGCCCTGCTCGATCAGCCGCGCGTAGCCGAGGGCCAGCTCGCCGATGCCGCCCGTGCGCGGGTAGAGGAAGCGGCTCACGTAGGTGCGCGGCACGTTGCGCGGCTTGAAGAGCGTCTTCTTCACCGTGTCCCACAGCGAGAGCAGCGAGATGCGCTGGCTGGCCCAGTCGGCGCTGATCTGCGTGCAGGGGATGCCCCAGGCCTTGCGCGTGTAGGTGCCGAAGAACAGGTCGTAGAGCGTGCGCCCGAAGCGCTTGATGACCCAGTTCTCGAAGTTGTCGTCGGGGATGGGGCGCACGGCGTTGCGCACGCGCACGGCCAGGTAGTCCCAGAAGCTCTTCACCAGCAGCCAGGGCGGCAGGCTCCTCACGACGTTGCCGGCCTTGAGCGGGTAGTCGAAGAACTTCTGCTGCATGTAGATGCGCGAGAGGCGGTCGCGGTAGTCCCAGTTGCCGTCCAGCACGAACTTGAAGTGGTCGTTCAGCTCCTCGAGCGAGCTGTACAGGCGGTGCGGCCCGTGGTCGAAGGTGTAGCCCTCGCGCACGAAGCTGCTCGCCAGGCCGCCCACCTTGGGCTCGCGCTCCAGGACCGTCACGGCCCAGCCCTGCTCGACGAACTTCTGGGCCGCCGACAGGCCGGCCAGGCCGCCGCCGAGGATGGTCACGCTGCGGGAACTGCTGTTCATCGGGCGGTCGGCGGGGTGGGGCGGCGAGGCGAGCGCACCATCATGGCAACTCCGACGTGAAGGCGCATCAGCCCCAGGGAAGCACCCGGCCGCTCGGCCGCCGGCCACCGAGTCGCCCCTCGACGGACGTGCCGCCCGGCCGGCTGCAGCAGCCGCCTCCCTGGATCATCCATGGCGTCCACGCCGCCGATTTCGACCGAGCCGGCGCCAGATCGAGAGCAATTCCGTGAACGAGCGCAGCACGTCGCGGGCGATCCGCACCCGGGTGTCGTCCACGTGCCGCCAGGTGACCGGGATCTCCCGCACCTGGAGGCCGGCCCGGGCGGCCCGCAGCAGGATCTCGACGTCGAAGCTCCAGCCGGGCGTCTCGGTGGCCCGGAACAGCTCGCGCCCGGCCGGGCCGCGGAAGAGCTTGAAGCCGCAGGTGTAGTCGCTGACCGACAGGCCCGTGAGGCCGTTGGCCAGGCGCGTGAACCCCAGGCCCAGCCACACGCGCAGCGGCGGCTGCCA
>DASUFI010000338.1:0-7658 GCA_036274635.1 Planctomycetota bacterium | reverse complement strand
AGGGCTGGCCCGCGTCCTCCCAGTCCTTCGCCGCGCGGACCATGCGCACGGCCGGCAGCAGGAACTGCCAGCGATCCGCAGCCGTGCTGCTGCGGTAGGCGCTCTGCAGCAGGCCCAGCACGTAGCTCACCTCGCCGCTCTGCCACAGCGATTCGTCCCCCGCGGTGCCGCTCTCGGAGTACCAGGTCGAGCCGACGCCCAGCGCGCCCGAGGGCCATTGCGCCGGGGCAGGGAAGCCTTCGGGCTTGGGGCCGGAGAGCAGGGCGTCGTCGCGCACGCCGGACGCCCAGGCGCGCAGGTCGGCGAGCGCGGGATGGCCCGCGGACAGCGTGCCACGCCCCGACAGGTTCAGGGCCGGCGAGACAGCGCGGCCGTTGAGGAACACGTCGACGGCCAAGGCCGGATCGTCGCTCGGGCCGCTGGCGGTGAAGTAGTACGAGCGGAAGCGCGTGCGGCCGAGGTCGTTGACGCCCGCGAAGGCGCTGTCCGGGTCGGCGCTGTCCAGCACCTCGTGCGCGTTGTAGAAGGCCGTGCGCGCGGCGCGCGCCGTCAGGCCGAAGGCTCCCCGCAGGGCGATGTACGGGTCCGTCGTGAACTCGGCCGTGTGCTCCACGTCGGTGATCCAGCCGTCGTAATAGCCGGGCTTCACGGTCGGGTAGCCCTCCAGGGCGTGGATGAGCGCGTCGTCCAGCCCCGAGACCAGCAGCCGGTCGTCCGAGTCCTGCCGCGCCTGGAGCAGCGGGAACAGCTGCAGCAGCAGCTCGACGTCGTCGCCCGGCCCCGCGCTGAACTCGCCGTTGCTGATGCGCTCCTGCAGCCAGTAGGCCGCCGCGTTGTGGTACAGCCGGAGGAAGCCGCGCTGCGCGTTGGCCCACGCCGGCACGCCGGCCACGTCCTGCGGCAGCGAGGTCTCCTCGCCCCACCAGCTGCTCGCGATCTGGCCGGGCGTGAAGACGGCGTAGTCGGCGGGGTCCCAGTCCTTGGGGGCCTTGCCCGAGTCCACGTAGGCCTTGAACAGCTTCAGCTCGAGCTCGTCCGGAAAGTCCGCGCTCGCGAAGCCCAGGCCCACGAAGCTGTCGAAGACGGACTTCAGGTCCTGGTTGATCTCGACGCTGCCGGGGTCCGACGCCGAGACGGCGAGCTGCGGGTTGATGAGCGTGAAGTCCACGCCCCACTGCTTGAGCGCGCGCGGCAGCAGCGGCGAGGGCTGCCAGCGGTTCGGGCCCAGCGTGCCGGCGTTCCACGCGGCCAGGTCCGACAGCGCCGGCGGCCCCGAGGGCGAGGCGATGATGCCCGTGAGCTGCCGCTGCGCGATGTGCACGTTCACGTACAGGTTCGAGATCCCGAAGGGGGCGACGGCCTGGCCGGCGCAATCGGGGTTGAGGAAGCCTGGGCCGCCCTGGTCCGGGCACAGCAGCCCGGCGTCCGTGCCGGCCGCGTCGATGTGGTCGAGCGCTCGCCGGAAGGCCAGCGCGTCCGACAGCAGCCACACCGCGCCCGGATGACCCGCGTCGCGCGCCGCGACGAGCGCGTCGATGGCGTCGTCCAGCCGGTCCACGTGCCCGTCGCGCGTGCCGTCCAGCCAGCCCACGAGGTGGCACAGCGCCACGCCGCGCAGCCACTCGTCGGCCATGTCGTCCGCCGCCTCCTCGGCCGCGTCCAGGTCGTGCCCGTTGAAGGCCGCCACGAAGACCGCCGCCGCGGGCTGCGAGCTCTGCAGCGAGCCCGACGCCGTGTGCTTGTAGATGATGGGCAGGTCCTCGTTCTCGTACACCGCGAACGAGGCCAGGTAGATGGCGCCGCCCGAGCTGCTGGAGAGCCTGAGCTTGAGGGTGCCGTTGCCGTCGGTCGTCGCCGGAACCCAGGCGCGCACGACGCCGCCCAGGTCCGTCTCCCACGTGGCGGCCTTCGTGCCCGTGGTGCAGCGCACGTCGCGCAGCGAGGCCTTCCAGGCGCCGCCCAGCCAGGCGTCCACGTCGATGTCGGGCGCCGCGGTGGGAAGGTTCGTCCACGCCCCGTCCACATACTCGACCCAGGGCGAGAGCGCTCCCAGCTCGAGCAGCACGCGATACGGCGTGGCCGGCGACAGCCCCGCGATGCTCAGCGTGGTCGGGTTGGCCAGCGACAGCGAGGTGAACAAGCGCGAGTCCCCGAGCTGGTCGGGGTCGATCGTGACCACGCTGCTGGGGAAGGGGACCTTGCCCTGGAGCTGGAAGAACTGCGCCACGTGCACCGTGTCGAGCGCCGCGGGCGACAGCGACACGCCGGGTGGCGCGCTGGTCTGGCTGAGCAGCTGCCAGCCTTCCTGCGGCGCGGCGTAGCCGTTCAGGTCGCCGCAGTCCACCGCCAGCAGCGCGTTGCTGGCCGCCGGGTCGAGGCCGCCCTGTGGATCCCCGCCGCCGGGGTCACCGGCCGAGTCGCCGAAGTGGTCCGGGTCGAGCTCCTCGATCTTCTCGATGAGGAACCCGATGACCTTGCCGTCCTTGGTGATCTTCTTGTTCAGCGCGTTGGTCTTGGCGGTCCACTTCTTGATGGCCTTGTGGGCGACCTTGAGGGCCTTGGTCTTGGCCACCAGCTCCTCGGGCGTGCCCTCGGGCAGGCTCTCCGCGTCCGTGAGCGCCAGCTGCGCGGTCAGCAGCTCGGCCTGCGCGGCGGCCAGCGCGTCCTGGTGCTCGTCGAGCAGGATCTGCCGCGCGAGCAGCTTGGACGACAGCTTGGCCACCTTCTTGGCGACCGCTGGATCCATCTGGGCGCGCACGGCCGCCCACGGGAGCAGCAGCGCGCACAGCACGAGGAGCAGGGAGTGCAATCGGCAGGACCGACGCTGCGCGTGGTCCCGCGACGGACGGAGGCTGGCGGGCGGCAAGGTGGGAACCCGGGTGCGGAAGCTGGGGAGCCTCCGCCCCATCGGCTCCGGCCCGGCACGACTGGAAGGCCGTCGGCGCAGCGAAAACACCGTACGGAATGCGGCTCAAGTCGTCCCCGCGCCTCGCGCGCCCGTCGCGGCGTGACGTCGCGCCACGAGGTCCGCGACGCCGCCGGATGCTCGACGCGGCGCGCGCAACGCGGCGCTGCGCCGCATGTTTGCGCGTGGCGCGACGAACGGCGCGCCGGCGCCCGAGTGCGCGCAGGACAGCACGAGGCGGAGGACCAGCGATGAAGATCGAGCAGCTCATGACGCGCGACGTACGGACGGTCGGCCCCGACGATCGCCTCGACCGAGCGGCCCAGCTCATGTGGGAGGCCGACTGCGGCTGCCTGCCCGTGGTGGATGGAGACCAGCACGTCGTCGGCATGATCACGGACCGCGACGTGTGCATGGCCGCGTGGACCCAGGGCCGCGCGCTGTGCGAGCTGCCGGTGCGCGGGGCGATGTCGTCCCGCGTCATCAGCTGCGCTCCCTCGGACGCGACCGTGCGCGCCGAGCGGCTCATGCGCGACCACCAGGTGCGCCGCGTGCCGGTCGTGGACGGGCAGGCGCTGCTGGTCGGGCTGCTGTCCCTCAACGACCTCGCGCTCGCCGCGCAGCCCGGCAGCGGCACGCGGGACGTCCGGCCCGACGAGGTGGCCGACACGCTGGCCGCCGTCGGCCGTCGTCCGGCCACCGGCCCCGGCGACGACGCCCGGCAGCAGCAGCCGGCGTCGCAGCCTGTCGCCGCGAGGTCGTCGCTGATCGCGCGCGGCTGACGCTTACCAGATCTCGGCGCGCTGGTCGGCCGGAAGGGCGAGCGGCCCGCCGTCCGCGCACCCGAAGGCCGCGCGGAACTCGGGCAGGTCGGAGAGGGGCCCGATGGCCCGGAAGCGCGCGGGCGCGTGCGGGTTGGTGTTGACCTGCAGGCGCAGCGACTCCGGGCGGTCGTTGGCGCGGAAGGCCTGCACGTAGCTCATGAAGAAGCGCTGCTCGGGCGTGAAGCCCTGCGCGTCCTTGTCGTGCGGCTTGCCCTCCATGGCCTTCTGGAAGGCACGGTAGGCGATGCGCAGGCCGCCGAGGTCGGCGATGTTCTCGCCGAGGGTCAGCGAGCCGTTCACGTGCAGGTCTTCGACGGCCACGTAGCCGTCGAACTGCTTGCGCAGCACGTCGCCGCGCCGCTGGAACTCGGCCAGGTCGGCCTCGGTCCACCAGTCCTTCAGGTTGCCGTCCTTGTCGAACTGCGCGCCCGAGTCGTCGAAGCCGTGCGTGATCTCGTGGCCGATGATGGCGCCCATGGCGCCGTAGTTCTGCGCGTCGTCCTGGCTGGCGGCGAAGAAGGGCGGCTGCAGGATGCCGGCCGGGAAGACGATCTCGTTCATGCTGGGGTTGTAGTAGGCGTTCACCGTCTGCGGCGACATCTTCCACTCGTGCCGGTCCACCGGCTTGCCCAGCCAGCCGAGCTGACGGCGCAGCTCGAAGGCGCTGGCGGCCATCACGTTGGCCGCGTAGCTGTGGCGGTCGATGGCCATGGCCGACTCGTCCCGCCACACGTCCGGGTAGCCGATCTTCTCGTCGAAGGCGGCCAGCTTCGCCAGCGCCTGCTGGCGCGTCGCGTCGCTCATCCACGTCACGCCCTGCAGGGTCTCGCGCATGGCGGCCTGCAGGTTGGCCACCATCTCCTGCGCGCGCTGCCGGGCCTCGGGGCTGAAGGCGCGCGCCACGTAGGCCTGGCCCAGCGTCATGCCCAGGGCCTGGTCGGTGGCCTGCAGGCAGCGCTTCCAGCGCGGCTGCTGCTTGGGCGTGCCCGCCAGCCGCTGGCCGTAGAAGTCGAAGTTCTCGTGATCGAGAGCCGAGGCCAGGTAGGGCGCCATCTCGTGCAGGGCGTGCCAGCGCAGGAAGGTCTGCCAGTGCTCGAGCGGCTCGGACTCGAGCAGCTGCCCCAGCGCCGCGAAGAAGTCCGGCTGCGCGAGGTTGATGCGCTGCTCGCGGCCGGCGCCCACGTTGCGCAGCAGCCCGCCCCAGGCCACGCCGGGGCACTGCTCGTCGGCCACGCTGACCGGCATCGGGTTCCAGATCGCCTGCGGGTCGCGCAGCCTCACGCGGTCCATGGAGGCCTGCGCCAGCCGCGTCTCGAGGTCCATGACGATGGCCGCGTCGTCGGCGGCCTTCTCGGGCTCCTCGCCCAGCAGCGCGAGCATCGCCGCGACGTGGCCCACGTAGTCCTCGCGCAGGCCCTGGCTGCGCTCGTCGTCGCGCAGGTAGTAGTCGCGGTCGGGCAGGCCGAGGCCGCCCTGGCTGGCCCACAGGATCATCTGCGTCGCGTCGTCGGCGGCCTGGTCCGGCGTCAGGTTGAACAGCGGCGTCAGGCCCTGCAGCGTCTCGTAGGAGATCACCGAGCGCAGCTCGTCCTTGCTGGCGCAGGCGTTGATGCGGCCGATGAGGTCCGAGATGGGCAGCAAGCCCTGCTTCTCGACCGCCGCGGTGTCCATGCAGGCGCACCAGAAGTCGCCCAGCAGCTGGTCCACGCTGCCGCGCGGCGCGTCCTTCGTCTGCGCCGCCGCCTCCAGGATCTCGCGCAGCAGCCGCTGGTTGCGGTCGGTCACCTCGTGTCCGGTGCCCCAGCGGCCGTACTCGGGCGGCACCGGGTTGTTCTTCATCCAGCCGCCGTTGACGAAGGCGTAGATGTCCGTGCACGGATCGACGCTGCGGTCGAAGTTGGCCGGGTCGAGGCTGACCAGCGCCGGCAGCGGCGGCAGCGCGTCGCCGCCCTGGACGGGATCGCCCGCGCGCACCAGCGGAGCGGCGCAGAGCAGGAGCAGGATCGAGGCGGGACGAGGCAGCGGCGCGCGCATGGCGGGCTCCGTGGGAGAGACGGGGCCGCGGATCTTAGACGAGGGGCCCGCTGCCGCGCACCGGCGGGACCCAGCCAAGGGAGTTGCGGCGGGACCCAGCCAAGGGAATTGCGGCGGCCTCCGGCCGCCGCAAACCCGACGAGCGAGCGCCCGAATGGCGCTCGCGTCGCTGGGCGGCCGCCGCAAACCCGACGAGCGAGTGCCCGAATGGCGTTCGCGACGCTGGGCGGCCGCCGCAAACCCGTCAAGCGAGCGCCCAAATGGCGCTCGCGGCGCTGGGGCTGGCCTCTACTTGATCGCCGCCGCGTACTTGGCCGGGTCGGCCGCGAACGTCACCGGGCAGGAGGCGCAGCAGAAGCCGATGACGCGCCCCTCGTGCAGCAGCGTGAAGGCCGCGTCGACGGGCTTGCCGGAGACGGGGCAGGTCGTGTTCACCGGCGGAGCCTGCGGCGGCGCGCCCACGGCCACCGGCGGCTCGGTCTCCAGCGCCTCGGCGGTCTGCGGCTCGCCGGCATCCACGTCCAGCGCGGGCCGCGCCGCGCGCAGCCGGGCGAGCGCCGCGTCCGAGAGCCCGGCGCCCCAGACGTGCACGCGGCGCAGCGCGGGCAGCGCGAGCAGGCTGTCGACCGCGGCGTCGTCGAGCCCGCAGCGCACCAGCACCAGCTCCTCGAGGCGCGCGTGACCCGCGAGCTGCCCGAGCCCGGCGCTGGTGAAGGCCGTGCGCGCGAGGTCGAGCCGCCGCAGGTGCGGGCAGCGCGCGAGCAGCGGCGCCAGCGCGTCCCCCACCGGCGCACGCGCCAGGGAGAGCTCGCCCAGCTGCTCGCACACGGGCTCGAGCAGCGCGGTGGCCCGCGCGTCCGTGAGCGTGGCGGCCACGGCGGCGCCGTCCACCCACAGCAGGTTGTCGCCGGGCTCGGCGGGCTCCACGTGCACGAGCGCGTCGCGCAGCGCGGCCAGGGCGCCCGGACTGGCGGGTGGCGCCATGCCCGCGGGCTTGTCGGAGGGAGGCGAGGCGGCGGGTGCCGTCGGCGGCGCAGCGGGCGGGGTGGACACCGGCGCCGGCGCGTGCAGGCCCGGCACCGGCCCCTCGAAGGGCGCGCCGGCCGCGATCCACGCCTCCATCGCCGCGATCTCCTCCGCGGTGGGCTGGGGCTTGTTGTCGGGCGGCATGTGGTCCTCGTGCTCCAGCGGCAGCTGCACGCGCCGCAGCAGCTCGCTCTGCTGGGGCTGTCCGGGCACCAGCACCGGCCCGTCGCGGCCGCCCGCGCGCAGGCCGGCGGGCGTGATCAGGACCAGCCCGCCCTTGTGCCGCGCCTCGTTGTGGCAGGCGCTGCAGCGCGCCGCGAGGACCGGCGCGATGACGTCGGCATAGGCCGCGCCCGCCGCCGCGGCGTCCTGCGTGGCGGCCTGCGCCGTGGGCCCAGGCGCGGGCGTGGGCGCCGCGGCCGCGCGGTGCAGCGGCTCGAAGAGGAAGTCCTCGCCCTGCGTCATCGTCGCGCCCAGGTGGCCGGTGGGCGCCATGAGCAGGAGCGCGAGCACGAGCAGCACGCGGTAGGGCGCCGGCCGCCGCTCCGCGACGCGCGCCAGCAGCGCCAGCAGCACGCACGTGCCGGCGAGGCACAGGCCCAGCGTCTGGTGCAGGCTGAGGGTCTCGGTCGCGGTGCGGTCGGGTGAGTGCCCCAGCACCCAGCCGCTGGACGCGGTGACCACGGCCGCCAGCGCGGTGAGCGCCGCCAGCGCCGTGCGCACGCGCCCCACGGGCTGCCGCAGCGTGATGAGCTCCAGCGCGCCCAGCGCCACCAGCAGGCCGATGGGCACGTGCAGCAGCAGCGGGTGGAAGCGCCCGAAGACCTCGAGCCAGGGATTCACGCCGACATCCTCCATCCGCACGTCTC
>DASUFI010000337.1:0-7870 GCA_036274635.1 Planctomycetota bacterium | reverse complement strand
AGCTTGACCGACATCTTCTCGGCCGACTCCTCCGCGCGCTGGGCGCGCATCTCGCGCAGGCCGCGGGCGAAGGTGGTCAGCGCGTCGGCGATGCTGGCGCCGAGGTGGTCGGCCTGCACGATGAGCGCGACCAGCGAGGAGAGGTCCTCGACGCCGGTGCGCTTGGCCATGTGCCGCAACGCGTCGGCGCGCGGCACGCCCAGGCTGGACTCCAGCGTGGTGAGCTCCATCTCGTCGGCGAAGATCTGGGACACGCCGCGGATCTCGTCGGACACCGCGGCCCAGGCCGAGTCGAGGCCCATGCCGGACGAGACGCAGATCTCGAGCAGGTCCACCGCGTCGGGCAGGTGCCGGTCCACGTTCTTGCGCCGCTTCGAGCGGCGGTGCGAGACCACGAAGTTGGGCACGAAGGACAGGATCGCGGCGCCGAAGAGCGCGACCAGCACGCGCACCGCCAGCGACACGTCCAGCGGCAGCAGGATGACCGCGAAGAGCACCAGGCCGACCAGGAACATGGCCGCCTTGGCGCCCAGGTAGATGGACGCGGCCGAGGGCTGGTGCCAGCCCGCCGCGGCCAGCTGCTCGCGCAGCGTGATGCTGGCCTGGCCGCCCGAGACCTTCTTGCCCAGGCGCTGCACGGACTCGAGCAGCGCCACCTTGTCCGACTCGCGCGGCTGCGCGTCGGCGGTGCCCAGGATGGCGATGATGTCGGTCTGGCCGAGGGCGCGCTGGCGCGCGACGCGCGCGTCCTTGCGGTTGCGGATCAGCAGCACGACCGCGCCGCCGATGGACGCGACCGTGATGCCGGCCAGCAAGGCGATGATCAGGGTGGGCATGGCACGCTCCTCAGGGCTTCAGCTCGGCCATCTTGTTCATGACGGCCCAGCCGCTGATGAGGCAGCCCGCCGCGGTAGCCAGCAGGAAGGAGCCGGTCGACGTGGCGTACAGCTGCTCGGTGTATTCCGGGCTGATGAGGTGCAGGACGCCGAACATGATGATGGGCATGGCCACCAGGATGCGCTTGCTCACCTGCGTCTGCGCGACCAGCGTGCGGAAGCGGCGCTGCAGGCGCAGGCGCTCGCGGATGACGAGCGCGATGCTGCCCATGACGTCCGCGAGGTTGCCGCCCGTGCGCGTGTGGATGGTCATGGCCGCGGCGAAGAGGTCGAGGTCCGGGCTGCGGCCCTCGGCGGCGGCGCGGCGCAGCGCCTCGTCCAGGCGCATGCCCATGGCCTGCTGCTGCACGATGCCCGCGAAGAGGTGGCCCACGGGCGCGGGGATCTCGACCGAGATGAGCTGGAAGGAGGCCATGAGCGGGTGCCCGGCGCGCAGCGCGCGCGCCGAGAGCTCCAGCGACTCGACCAGCTGCCGCTCGAAGATGCGCGCGCGCTTGGCGATGCGCTTGTTGACCCAGGCCCAGAAGCCCAGGAAGACGGCCAGGCCGCCCACGAAGGCGGGGAAGATGCGCGACGCCACGAGGCCTAGCACCAGGCCGAAGACCATCGCCGAGACGACCAGCGCGGTGGCCACCGTGCGCGGCTGCACGTGGAAGCCGGCGTCGCGGCACAGGCGCTCGAAGCGCACCCGCAGCGGCGCGCGGCGCGAGGCGCCGGGCACGTAGGTGATGGCTTCCTTGCCGTCGTGCCACAGGCGCAGCGTGCGGCTCTCGCCGGGGACGTCGCTGGCCGACGTGCCCAGGCGCTGGGCGATGGTGCTCTTCTCGCTGTGCCGCTTGCGCGCCCAGAACAGGACGCCCAGCCATGACAGCGTGAGCACGAGGCCGAAGGCGGCCGCGGCCTGGATGATGACGAGGATCTGGTGGTTCGAACCCATGGTCAGCGCACCTGCTGCGGCGGCGGGTTGAAGGGCTTGTTGAAGATGTTGGCCGGGATGTCGAGGCCTTCGCGCAGCATGCGGTCGAGCAGCTTGGGCCGCACGCCGCAGGGCTCGAACGTGCCCGTCGCGTGGCCCTCCTTGTCGATGCCGTCCTGCTTGAACTTGAAGATCTCCTGCACCAGGATCACGTCGCGCTCCATGCCGCACACCTCGACGATCGAGGTCACCTTGCGGCGCCCGCCCGTCATGCGCGTGGCGTGGATGACGACGTCCAGGGTGTTGGCCATCTGGTCGCGGATGACGTGCACCGGCCAGTTCATGCCGGACATGGCCACCATGTTCTCGATGCGGCGCAGCGCGTCGCGCGGGCTGTTGGCGTGCACCGTGGTCATCGAGCCTTCGTGGCCGGTGTTCATGGCCTGGAGCATGTCCAGGCTCTCCGCGCCGCGCACCTCGCCGATGATGATGCGGTCGGGGCGCATGCGCAGCGTGTTCTTGAGCAGGTCGCGCTGGCTCACCTCGCCCTTGCCCTCGATGTTGGGCGGGCGGGTCTCGAGCGAGACGACGTGGTCGCGCTGCAGGTTCAACTCGGCCGCGTCCTCGATGGTGATCACGCGCTCGCCGTTCGGGATCCACTTGGAGAGCACGTTGAGCAGCGTGGTCTTGCCGGTGCCCGTGCCGCCCGCCACCAGGATGTTGGCGCGGCAGCGCACGGCGGCCTCCACGAACCTGGACATGTCGGACGTCCACGCGCCCAGGTCCACCAGGCGCGCGGCATCGATCTTCACGCCGGCGAAGCGGCGCACGCTCATGGCCGAGCCGCCCAGGGCCAGCGGCGGGATGATCGCGTTGACGCGCGACCCGTCAGCCAGGCGCGCGTCGAGCATGGGGGAGGACTCGTCGATGCGGCGCCCGACGCCGGCGGCGATGCGCTGGATGACCTGCATCAGGTGCTTCTCGTCGCGGAAGCGCGCGCCGGAGAGCTCCAGGCGGCCCTGGCGCTCGACGTAGATCTGGTTGGGGCCGTTCACCAGGATGTCGGTGACGGCCGTGTCGCGCATGAGCTCCTCGAGCGGGCCCAGGCCGAAGATCTCGTCCATGACCTCGCGCAGCAGCTGCTGCTTCTCGGCGCTGCTGAGCGGGGTGTGCTCGCCGGACAGCAGCGAGTCGACGCGGCGCATGCACTCGTCGCGCAGCTCGGCCACCGGCATGCGCTGCGCGGCGACCAGGTCCAGCGACTCGACCAGCCGCTGGTGGATGCGCACCTTGAGCTCGCTGCGCGGCGTGGTGTCGGCCTGGGTCGTGACGGGCATGCGTCAGCCTCCTCGGGTGGGCACGGTGGCGGGGTTGGACGCGACGCGCGCGGCGAGCTTGCGCACGTCCTCGCTCAGGTCGGAGCGCGGGGCCGAGCGTGGCACCGGCTCGCCGTGGTTCAGCGCGCGCAGCGCGGCGGTGAAGTCGTTGGCGATGGTCAGCACCTCGCGGCCCAGGGCGTCGCGCGCGTCCTGCAGGTCGGGCGAGGTCTGGCGGCGCGACCAGCGGTTGGCCACCGGCACCACGTCGCCGCCCTCGTTGCGGTCGCGCAGCGCCTGCAGCATGGACTTGGCCGTGCGGATGTCGACGACCGCGAGCTCGATGATGAGCAGGGTGAGCGAGCTGGCCCGCACGAGGTCGGCCGCCGTGTCGGGCGGCACGCGCGAGGCGTCCACCACGGTGTAGGCCACGGCCTGGCGGCAGGCGTTCAGCATCTCGGGCACGCGGGCCCAGTCCACCCGGGGCGGGTTGGACGGGTTCACCGCGGCGGGGGACATGAGCACGCCGAAGTCGAGGTCGTAGGCGGCCGCGCTGGAGTTGATCAGCTCGGCGTCGATGGGGCCCTGCTTGTTCAGGACGTCGGCGATGCCGTAGGTGCCGTGCACGCCCAGGTAGGTCGCGGCGGCGCCGTAGTGCACGTCCAGGTCGGCCAGCAGCACGCGCGAGCCCGAGGCGACGCGCAGCTCCTCGGCCAGCGAGATGGCCACGGTCGTGGCGCCGCTGCCGCCGCTGGAGGACAGCACGGTGACCACGTGCCCGCCGCGCGACACGGCGCCGTCGCTGCCGAAGCGCTGCATGACCGCGGGCAGCTCGGCCGCGATGGCGTCGCGCCGCAGCCCGTGCCGCGCGCCCGCCTGCATGGCGTCGAGCAGCACGCTGGGCGTCAGCTCGCGCACCAGCACCACGAAGCGCGACTCGGGGTAGCGCGCCGCGAGGTCGGCCATCATCGCGAGCGCGGACTGCGTGTCCGGCTCGAGGTCGATGAGCGCCAGCCGGGCCGCTCCCTCGGCCAGGCGCATCGCCAGCGATCCCGCGTCGCGGCAGGAGTGGAGCGGCGCCCCGGGGCGCGCCGCGGCCACGGCCTTCTCCAGCGAGGGATCCTTGGTCAGCAGGAGGAGAGGTGCGCTCACGGGCTGGTCTCTCCTTCGCTCTTCGGCGCCTCGGGCTGGACGGGGGTGGTGTCGGCGGGCATCTCGTCGGGACGCGCGTGGCTGGCCGCGGCGGGCTGGCCGTGCTGGGCCCAGCCGCCCGGGCCGACGAGGCCCGCGAGGCCGGCCTTGACCATCCACTCGGCCGCGGGGCCGGCCGGCGGCGCCTCGGACTCGCCCTCGAGCTTGCCGCCGTAGAAGAGCTCCCAGTCGGTGGGCACCTGGTAGTCCTCGCCCGGCAGCCGCGGGATCTCGGTCGCAGACAGCGGCTCGACGACGGAGGTGGTGCAGAGCAGGACCAGCTCGGTCTCGGAGTTGCTGTAGCGCGTGCTGCGGAACAGCGGCCCGAGGACGGGCAGGTCGCCGAGGAGCGGGATGCCGCTCGACCGGCCGTCGGACTTCTGGCTCAGCAGCCCGGCCAGCGCGAAGGTCTGGCCGCTGTGCAGCTCGACCGTCGTCTCCGCGTTGCGGGTGACGATGCCGGGCACCTGGAAGCCCTGGATCTCGACCGCGCCGATGTCGGAGAGGTCGCTCACCTCGGAGAAGACGCGCAGGCGGATGGCGCCGTCGCCGAGCACGATGGGCTTGAAGCGCAGCGAGATGCCGAACTCCTTGTACTCGATCGTGACCGACGTGCCGCCCGAGGTGCCGCCGCCCTGGACGACGGGGATGGGGAACTCGCCGCCGGCGAGGAAGCGCGCCTCTTCGCCCGACATGGCCACGAGGTTCGGCTCGGCCAGGATGCGCAGGTACTCGTTCTCGCGCAGGGCCTGCAGGAAGTACTCGAGGTCGGCCTTGGGGAAGCCCGCGAACAGCGTAACGCCCGGCGAGACGGCCAGCGTGCTGGTGAAGGAGAAGGGCGTGTTACCCAGCGCCGTGTCACCCGCGAGCGCGCCGATGCTGATGGGCTGGAGCGGGCCGCCCGAGGCGCTGCCCGGCACCGAGCCGCCGAAGAAGGTGTCGCCGGACTTGAGGATGTTCACGCCCAGCGCGCGCAGTCCGGTGCGGCTGACCTCGGCCAGGCGCACCTGCACCGAGACCTGCACGCCGCCGGCCACCGAGGTGCCATCCACCCAGGTGATCTCGCGGCCCTCGAAGTAGTTGTGCAGCATCTGCGCCTGCTCGGCGCGGGCGAGGCGGCCGGTGACCAGGATCGACGCGCCGCGGCCGGTGACCGACAGCTCGGAGCCGGGGCACAGCGTCGCGAGGTCGGCCTCGAGCGTGGCCACGTCCTGGACCACCTCGACGCGCATCGTGCGCTGCTGGGTGTCCTCGCCCCAGAGGAGCAGGTCGGTCACGCCCGGCGCCTTGCCGGCGACCGAGACGAGGGTCGGGGTCAGGACCTGCACGTCGGCCACGGCAGGGTCCGTGAGCGCGGCACCCTTGACCGGCCATTCGGTGGTCACGTGCTGGGCGCGCCCCACGTTGAGCTGGATCACGTCATCGGCCAGGGCGCGCGGGGCCAGCAGCACGCAGGCGACGACGGGCAGAAGCAGGCGGTTCATCGGGGTCTCCTCCGGGATCATCACGGCTTGGACGTGGCGGGCATTTCGAAGCGGCGGCTCTCGACGGCGGCGCCGCGCAGCACGGTGGTCTCCCAGGTGCGCTGCAGCGTGTGCGGCTGCGGCGCGGGAGCCGGCGAGCCGTCGGTGGCGGGCTCGGGGCTCTGCTCCTGGCTCGGCGACAGCGCCGCGAGGTCCGTGCCGCCCACGTTCGGGTGGGCGAGGTCGTGCGGGTTGCGCAGCACGAGCGAGACGCTGCCCTCCTCGAGGGCCAGCTTGACCATCTCGGCCTCGCGCGCCTGCACCAGCAGCGTGACCGTGGGCCGGGGGTTGGCCTGGGTCTGCTGCATGCCGTCCTCGGTCGCGGCCGCGACCACCGTCTGCCCGCGGATCGCGAGCACGGAGACGCCTTGCAGCAGCGTGATGGTCACGGGCTGGTCCTGGCTGCCCTCGACGCCGACGGGCAGGCGCATGGTGGCCAGCACGTCCACGAGGCAGCCGGGGTACAGCAGCTCGGTGGCGCCGAAGCGCTCGTCGAGCGTGATGGTGATGGCGCGCTGGCCGGGCGGCAGGGCGGCGGCGAGGCGCATGGGGGAGCCGTCGGTGGTGAAGGACTCGGCGCCGATCGCCTGGCCCGAGCTCACCGGCGTGGTGAGCACCTTGCCGATGACCTGCACCGCGTCGCCGAAGGCGCCGGCGGGCGCGAGGTCCTGCTTCACCGTGCGCGTGACGACGTCGGTGTCGCTCAGCACGGTCATGGCCTGCAGGTCGCGGCTCGCGACCACGACGTTCACGTCCTGGCTGACGGGCGTCGCGCCCTCGGGCGTGCCCTGCAGCGACGCGACGAGCACCGCGGCACAGATCGCGGCGACCACGCCGAGTGCCACGAGGCCCATGGTGACCCACTTGATGTTCATGCTTTTTCCTCGTCCTGCGATGGGTCCGGCGGCCTGCCGGACCTCGCGCCCCTCATCGGACGAGTCGTGCGCCGAACATGAGCCCAGACGCCCCGGCGTCGCCGGGGCCGGAGATCACGGGCCTTCCTTGGCCATCGTGACCGAGCGGATCACCTGCGTCGGCGTCGGCACGGGGAAGCCCGTGAGCTTGATGTCCGCGTAGGGCACGGTGACCTGCACCGTGAAGGCGCCGCCCGCGGCCAGGCTGCCCGGGTTGGCGGGCGTCTGGGTGATGGTGTAGCTGGTCGCGCCCATGCCCGAGGCCAGCATGGTCTGGTCGACGGCGGTGGCCACGTCGGTGGAGGTGGCACCCGCCATGACCCCGCGACGCGCGCCGTTGCGCGCGGCGTTGGCCACCTGCTGGCCCCGCCAGAAGAGCGAGCCGTACTCGATCATGCCGAAGACCAGCGTGAGCAGCAGCGGCAGGAGCAGCGCCATCTCGATGGCAGCGATGCCGCTGGTGCGCTTGCGGGCGGGGGTGCGGGCGGTGGTCAGGGATTCCATGCGTGGCTCGCTCCGAGGGCCAGCGCGCAGCCGGCGAGGATGGCGGGACCGTAAGGCATGCGGAGACCGTCGCGGCGCGCGGGGACCGCGGCGGCGACGGCGAGCGGCGAGACGCCGCGGAAGGGAAGGTGGAGCAGGCCGCGCGTGAAGTCGGCCAGGCGCGCGGCGACGGGGCGCAGGTGGCCGTGGATCATCGCCCACAGCAGGCCCATCACGACGCCCGCGACGCAGACGCACAGCAGCGCGGCGGTGCCGTCGACGAGGCCCAGCCAGCTGCCGATCGCGCCCATGAGCTTGGCGTCACCCGCGCCACCGTCCGCGCACGCGAACAGCACGATGTAAGGTGTCGCGAGCAGGACGCACGCCGTGGCGGAGTCGGCCAGGCCGATCCAGCCGCCCGCGACGCCGGCGTGCACCAGGCCGCCGAGCAGCAGCGGGCCGGTGAGCACGTTGGGGATGCGGCGCGTGCGCGCGTCCCAGATGGCCGCGACCAGCGCGGCGCCGAGGACGGCGCCCCACTGGAGCGCGGTCAGGCCGTGCTCGTGAAGCGTGGTGGCCCACATGGCCGTGGGTCGGCGGCGGCGCGGCGGGTGGATGTCCCCGCCGCGCC
>DASUFI010000336.1:0-2665 GCA_036274635.1 Planctomycetota bacterium | reverse complement strand
AGCGGATCTTCCTGAAGGCCAGCGAGTCGGCGGTCGCCCTTCGCCGCTACCGCCCCGTCAGATTGAGAGCAGGTACTGCACCAGGTCGGACTTCTCCTGCTGCGTGAGACCGAGCTGGAAGAACTGGTCGTAGTGGTTCACGACGTCCAGCAGCGTGGGGAACCGGCCATCATGGAAGAAGCCGCCCTTCTGGTGTGACCACAGGCCCTTGAGGGGCGAGGTGCGGTAGGCGTGGTCGGGGGCGCGGTCGGCCTGGAAGTTGTCGATGCCGAAGTCGCTGCCCGGGTGCATGTTCCAGCCGGGCTCGGTGAACATGGGCTCGACGTGGCAGGTGGCGCACTGCGCCTTGCCGCCGAAGAGCTCGTCGCCCTTCTCCGCAGCGTCCGGATCGAAGCTGCCCTCGGGCGGCTCGGGCGCCGTCAGCGCCAGCTGGTAGGCCTGCAGGCCCGCGAGCTTGGGCGTCACGCGGTCATCGTCCTCGTCGACCTCGATGTGGCCGAAGCCGTTGGCGGCCGCGATCGGGAACTGCGTCGCGTTGTCGAGGCGCGAGTCGGAGAAGTTGCCGACGCCGTGCATCTCGAGCACCGCGACGAAGGCGTTCCAGTGGGGCACCGAACCCCAGCCCGTCCACGTGTGCAGGTTCACGCCCGCGAGGCCGAAGGCGGGCGGGATGAGCGTGGCAGCCGAGCCGTTGGGCCCGACCGTCTTGCCGTCCAGGACCAGCTCCGCGTCGAACTTGCCGCGGCCCCAGCCCTTCAGCACGTCGCGCACCTGGTCCTGGGTGACTCCCAGCAGGTTGGCGAAGACCGAGAGGTCCGGCGCGAGCGCGACGATCTTGCCCACGTCGAGGTCGCGGTTGGCCCAGCCGTCGAGGCGCTGGCCGATGCCCGGCGCGAACGAGTCATCCACCGTGGAGTGGCACAGCGCGCACTGGATGCCGACGGACACGAGCTGCTCCTGCTCGTCGAAGAAGCCCGTGAGCCCGACGACGGCATTCTCGCGCAGCAGCTCGACGGTGTTGCCGGGGTCGGCGAGGTCCAGGGCGCCACTGGCGAGCTTGACCTGCACGGTGTTGCTCAAGGCATGCCTGTCGATCTTGAGCCCGAGGTCGAGCGCGGTCTGCGGCGCGAGGCCGGGGCCGACGCCGCCGTTGGCCGCGCCCGCGATGGCCTGGTGCAGCTTGAGCGTGTCACCCCAGAAGACCTCGTCGCCGAAGGTGTCGTAGCGGAAGGTCTGGGCGCCTTCCTTCATGAGCTCCGTCCATTGCTTCCGCATGGCCCCGGGCACCTTGGCCTTGGGCAGCGTGCCGGCGAAGGCGAGTCCGACGACCGCGAGTGCGGTGATGCCCAGGGCGAGCCGGGCGGATGCGATCTTCATGGTGAGTCTCCGCGATGCGGGATGGCTGCCCGCGCGAGGCAGAGGCACTCGGGATCGCGCCGGCGGCATGCTTCAGGGCTGAACCCAGGCAGCGCGCGCAAGTCGCGCGCAGTTCTCGCTCCGTGCCGGGCCGCGCGTGCCGACGCGTCGCCGCGTGCACGCACGAGGCGCGCGTCGACGGAGAGCACGCGACGTGACGCCGGCGTGAGTGGCGCGCGCAGCGCCTGACGGTGGCGCTAGCCGTGTCCCGCGAGCCAGCGCTCCGCGTCAAGCGCCGCTGCGCAGCCCGTGCCCGCCGCGGTGACCGCCTGCCTGTACCAGCTGTCCGCCACGTCGCCCGCGGCGAAGACGCCCTCGACGCTCGTGCGGGTCTTCTCCCCGAGCACCACGTAGCCCTTGGCGTCCAGCTCGAGCTGGCCCTTGAAGAGCTCCGTGTTGGGCTTGTGGCCGATGGCGACGAAGGCCCCGTCCACCGGCATCTCGGAGACCTCGCCCGTCTTCACGTTGCGGACCTTCAGCGCGCGCAGGCGGCGCTTGTCGGCTTGCGGCAGCATTTCCTCCACGATCGTGTCGAGGAGGAACTCCACCTTCGGGTTGTGCTGCGCCTTGTGCAGCATGATCTTGCTGGCGCGGAACTCCTCGCGGCGGTGGATGATGGTGACCTTCTTCGCGAACTTCGTGAGGTAGTTGCCCTCCTCCATCGCGCTGTCGCCGCCGCCCACGACGGCCACGTGCACGTCGCGGAAGAAGGCCGCGTCGCAGGTGGCGCAGGCGGAGACGCCGTAGCCCATCAGCTGGTCCTCGCCCGGGATGCCCAGCAGCATGGCGGAGGCGCCGGTGGCCACGATGACGGCGTCGGCCTGCGTCTCGTGGTCCTCGCTGTCCCACAGCCGGAAGGGGCGGCGCGAGAAGTCCACCTTGGTGATGCGCTCGGAGAGCATCTCGGTGCCGAAGCGCGCGGCCTGCTCGCGCATCATGACCATGAGCTCGGGGCCCATGATGCCCTGGGGGAAGCCGGGGAAGTTCTCGACTTCGGTGGTGATGGTGAGCTGGCCGCCCGGCTGGTGGCCTTCGAGCACCAGCGGAGCCAGGTCGGCGCGGGCGGCGTACAGCGCGGCGGTCAGACCGGCAGGGCCCGAGCCGAGAATGATGACCCGGTGATACGGGTGATTCGTTTCGGAGCTGGACAAGGAGTCTCTCCTCCTGGATGGTCGGTTGGGACCTTCGTGGCCAGGGCCAGTATATCGGTCCCTGGGGGTACAACAAGGGTAGGGGGAGAGGGGATTCC
>DASUFI010000335.1:0-4909 GCA_036274635.1 Planctomycetota bacterium | reverse complement strand
GTCGTGGCCACGGGCGGCGGCTCGGTGCTGCACACCGACGCCTTCGCGTCGCTGGCGCGTGGCGCGCACGTGGCCTGGCTTGAGGCCTCTCCGGAAATTCTTTTCCTGCGCGCGTCGACCCGTCCGCGACCGCCCCTCACGAAGCTGCCGCCACTCGAGGAGATCCGGGCGGTTCTCGCTCGTCGCGCGCCTCTGTACCGCGCCGCGGCCGACATCGTGATTCACGTGGGGGTGCCGGGGGCGCCCGAACCTATACTGGCCCTGCTCTCGACCCTGCAGCAGGAGGCTGACCCGTGATCCACCGGCGCGTTGCCGTCTGCTTCGCGATGCTCTGCCTCGTGGCGGTCGCGCGGGAGCAGGCGCGCGCCGAGCCGGCGCCGGTGGAGCCGGCGATCCAGCGCACGCAGGACGCCGTCGTGCCGCCCATCGTGCTCGAGAAGCGCGCGGTCGTGCTCGACCCGCAGGCCGAGGTCATCAGCATCTCGGCGGCCGCCACGATCCTCATCCAGAACGGCGACCTGCCCTGGCTGCGCGCGGTGCTGCAGGGCCAGGACATGCGGCCGGCGCTGGGCGTCGTGGCCGCGCTGGGCCAGGCGACGCCCGAGAGCTGCGAGGCGCTGCTGCCCGACATCGTCGTGCTGGCCGCGCGCACCACGGACCCCGATCTCCGCAAGGCCGCGGACGGCGCGCTGGACAACCAGCTCAAGGGCACCACGGCCGGCGCGCTCGCGCCGCCGCGCGTGCGCAACCTGCTCAGCTGGCTGGCCGACAAGCAGCAGCCCGCCGCGCGGCGCGTGGTCGTGATGCGCGCGCTGGGGCGATCGGGCGAGCTGAGCTACGTGGACCCGCTGATCGAGGCGCTGAACGGCGATTCCGCCGGCGAGGCGCGCGCGGCCCTCGCGCTGCTCACGGGCCACGACCTCGGCCGCGACGCCGATGCCGCCGCCTGGGGCGCCTGGTGGGCCGGCCACGGCCGCTACACGCGCGAGCAGCTGCTGGAGCTGGCCCTGGCGGATCGCCAGCAGGCCATGGACACGCAGAAGGCCGCCTTCGACGCCGAGCGCGCGGCGCTGGTGGCCAAGGCGGTGGCCGCCAAGCTCAACACCATGGGCGAGTCCCTCGATGCGTTGCTCGCGGGCCTCACCGACGAGTACGCGGACGTGCGCCTCGAGGCCGCGCGGCGCCTGGCCTCCAAGGGCAACGACGCGCGCGCCACCAATGCCCTGCCGGTGCTGCTGCGGCGCCTGGGCCACGCGGCGGCGGGCAACGGCACCAAGTCCGCCGGGCCGAGCGACGCACTGCCGGCGGGCGACGCCGCCGAGGCGGTGGAGAGCGACCCGCGCGTGCGCGCCGCGCTGGTCACCGCGCTGGGCGTGCTGGGCCGCGCGCGCGACGAGAAGGGCGCCCCCGCGAACGGCCCGCGCGAGGACGTGCTGGCGGCCCTGTCCGCAGAGCTGCGCGCGCCCGACGCCGCCGTAACGGCCGCCGCCGCCGCCGCGCTGGAGCAGTTCCACGACCAGCCGGCCGTCGTGCGCCCGCTGCTCGACTACATCACCGGGCTGCCCGCCGACGACTCGCCGGCCGGCATCGACGCCCGCGTCAAGGCGCTGCAGGCCATCGCGGCCAACGCGCCTGGCCAGGTGGTGCACGAGCTGCTGCCCTTCGCCGCCAACAACCAGCCCGAGGGCGTGCGCGCCGCGGGCGTGCGCGCCATCATGGCCTGCGACGACGTTGCCCTCGCGCTGGACGTCCTGGGCGAGATGTACAGCCGCGACGCGTCCATGGACGTGCACTTCAACATCGCCGCCGCGCTGGGCGATCGCCTCGGCCGCCCCGGCGCCGCCATCAGCGACGAGCTGCGCACGCGCATGGTGGCCCTGCTGGGCAACCTGCTGGAGGACACGGAGGTGTCCGTGCGCAAGGAGGCCGTCTCGGCGCTGGGCCGCGCGCGCACGGACACGGCCTTCACGCTGCTGGACCGCCGCGCGCTCAAGGAGACGGATCCCACGGTGCAGGCGCGTCTGGTGAACGCCCTGGGCGTGCTGCAGAAGCCCGGGGGCGCGGCCGTCATCGGCACGCTGCTGAGCGCGCGCGCCGGCGAGGACCGTGTGGCGCTGCTGGCCGAGGCGCAGAAGGCGCTGGCGCTCATCGCCGGCGACCGCGCGCCCGCCCCCTGGCTCGAGTGCGCCGAGGCGCTGCACGCGGCTGGCGCGCACGATGCCGCCGCCTGGTGCTGCCGCGAGGCCACGCGCCGCTTCGGCGACCAGCCCGAGCTGCGCGAGGTCGTGGACGTGGCGCGCGGCCGGCTGCCGGTGGAGCTGCTGCACTCCGGCCTGGCGCGCGAGGCGCGCGACCTGCTGCTGCAGCTGGAGTCCGAGAGCGCCGCAGGCCACGACGAGCGCATGCTGCTGCTCGCCGACGCCAGCTCGAAGCTGGAGGACTGGGCCGCCGAGGCCGACTACCGCCAGCGCCACCTGGGCGAGCTGCCCGAGGGCGACGGCCGCCGCGCCGCCGAGACGCTGGCCACCGCCCGCGCCCTGCGCCGCGCCAACCGCAACGCCGAGGCCGTGCCACTGCTGCACGCGCACCTCGACGCGCACGCCGACGACAACGAGGCGCTGCTCGACCTCGCCTCCGCCGAGGAGGCGCTCGGCCAGCTCGAGGCGGCGCTGCACGACCTCGAGCGCCTGCTCGACCGGCTGCCCGAGGGCGACGCCCTGCGCGCGCAGGTCCAGTCGGCGCACGATCGCGTGCAGGGGCTTGTGATCCAGCCGGCCTCGCCGCCGAGCGGCGCGGGCGGCGAGCAGCAGGGCGAGTCGGTGGGCGCGGCCTCCTCGGCCGGCGTCACGGCTCCCGGCGTCGCCGACGGCGTGCACTGAGCGCGGGGCGCGCGAGCATCACCGCGGACCTCTCGATCCGCCACGGCGCCGACCTGATCTTCGAAACGGGACCGGCTACGCGACTCGGCACCGAAGCCGGCGACGGCGTGCTGCAGGAGATCGCGCGCCGTCCGACGTCGATCCGTCGAGCCGCTTCGTGTGGTCCATCAGGCGCCGGGCCCGAGGCGAGCGTTGCGCGCACGCTCGAACCCTTCTGCACCCAGCAGCACGAGGGCCAGCGCGTGGGCCTCCTGCAGCCAGCGTAGGCGTTCGTTGAAGGGAAGGCGCGCCATGTACTCCGCCTGCGCCGCGGCGTGCCCCTCCCAGCCGAGCTCCCAGCGTGAGTCATCCGGAAGTCGGCGGTCGTTGTCCGGGCCCATGGTCTGGTCGCGTGAGGTGATCGATGTCGTCCTTGTCGACAGGACGCGCCGACGTCCATGGCCTGAGCCTACCCCTTGAGCCCTTCCAGGTCCTTCGCCGTGACCTTCAGCCCCAGCGTGTGGCGCGCGGCGCGCGCGACGGTGGCGGCCTCCTCCTGCAGCCACTCGCCGTCCACGCCGAGCACGTGGAAGGTCTGGCGCCACGTGGCGTAGATGCCGAAGAGGCGCGCGTCGAGGTGGCGCAGCAGGCGGCGCAGCGATTCGGCGTCGGCGGGCGTGGGGTGCAGCATGCCGAAGAGGCGGCCGAGCGGCCGGTGCGCCTCGCTGGCGGCGACGCGCGCGGCGATGGGGCGGGCGTACGACCCGGCCACCTCGGCCACGAGACGCGCGGGCAGCGCGCCCAGCTCGCCCAGCGTGGCATAGCCGGTGACGATGAGCGAGGGCACGTGGCCCGAGGCCAGCACCTCGCCCAGCGGCTCCTCGAAGTCCGGCAGCATCTCGTCACCCGCCAGGCGCTGCTGCGCGTCGGCGCCGGCCTCGTCGTCGAGCAGCGCGCGCAGCGCGGCGGCGCGCGCGGCCTCCTCGCTCAGGGTGGCCTGCCAGGTGGGCTCGGCGGTGCGCACGGCCAGCTCCTCGAGCGCCAGCGCCAGGTGCCCCTGGAGCCGGGCCAGCAGGGCCCACACGTCGCGCTGGCACTCGGGCGCGTCGGGCGTGAGGAAGCCGAGATCCTTCCAGTGGGGCTGGGTCATGGACGAGCCATCCTAGCCACTGGGCGGGCCGAGGTGCCCGGCCGGGGCGGGGCCCGTAGAATCGCGGCCCGTGTCCGCGACCCCGTTCATCTCGACGCAGGAGCAGCTCGACGAGCTGCTCGACCGGCTCGCGCGCGAGCCCGAGCTGGCCATCGACTGCGAGATGGACGCGATGTACGCCTACCGCACCAGCCTGTGCCTGCTGCAGGTGGGCTGGCCGGGCGGCGAGGCGCTCATCGACGCGATGGTGGACCTCGACCGCCGGCGACTCGGCGCGCTGTTCGCGGACAAGGGCCTGGTGAAGGTCTTCCACGGCGGCGAGAACGACATCGGCCTGCTGCGCGCGCACTGGGGCTTCGAGTTCGAGAACATTTTCGACACCATGGCCGCCAGCCAGGTGCTGGGGCACGACGGCGTGGGGCTGCAGGCGCTGCTGCAGCGGCACTTCAACGTGCACGTGAGCAAGAAGTTCCAGAAGGCCGACTGGCGCGTGCGTCCGCTCCCGCCCGAGCAGGCCGAGTACGCGCGCATGGACGTGCGCTACCTGCGCGAGCTGCGCCGCCTGCTGGACGAGGGGCTGCGCGAGCTCGGGCGCGAGGAGGAGGCGCGCAGCGAGTTCCGGCGCATCGCCCGCGCGCGCATCGAGGACCGGCCCTTCGACCCGGACGCCTGGGTGCGCATCAAGGGCGCGCGCGAGCTGCCGCCCGACCGGCGCGGCACGCTGCGGGCCGTCTACGTCGTGCGCGACGACATCGCGCGCGAGCTGGACCGAGCGCCCTACCGCGTGCTCATCGAGTCCAGCCTCGTGGACCTGGCGCTGCGGCAGCCCGCCTCGCTGGCCGCCCTGCGCAAGGCCGTGGCGCTGGGCCGGCACCTGCGCGCCGAGCACCTCGAGCGCCTG
>DASUFI010000334.1:0-5950 GCA_036274635.1 Planctomycetota bacterium | reverse complement strand
GGTGGGACCCGCGCGCGCCTGCGACGCAGCAGTGGCCGCGCGGCTGCGTGAGCGTGACGTGTGCGTGGTCATGGGAGCGGGCGACGTCGATGGACTTGCCGCGCGTCTTGCGGGAGCGTCTGCTGGTCCATGAGGGCGCGGCCCTCGGGCCGCTGACCACGCTGGGCGTCGGCGGGCCGGCGCCGTTCGTGATCGAGCCGCGCAGCCGCGAGGAGCTCATGCTCGCGGTCAACGAGCTGCGCGCCGCGGGCCTGCCCTTCCGCCTGCTGGGCCACGGCAGCAACCTGCTCGTGCGCGACGAGGGCGTGCCGGACATCGTGCTGCACACCCGGCTGATGGCCGGCATCGGGCACGAGGGCGTGCGCCCGGACTGCGTGCGCGTCGAGGCGGGCGCGAGCCTCGCGCGCCTGGTCTCGGTGTGCCACCTGCAGGGCCTCGGCGGCGCGGAGGTGCTGGCCGGCGTCCCGGGCACGCTGGGCGGCGCGGTGGCGGGCAACGCGGGCACGCGTCACGGCGCCATCGGCGACCTGCTGTGCGAGGTGACCGTGCTGGACGAGGCGGGCGCGCCGCGCGCGGTGGCCTGCACGCCCGCCGACTTCGGCTACCGCCGCTCGCCCTTCCGCGGCGCCGTCGTGCTGGACGCCGTGCTGCAGCTGCGCGCCGAGGCGTCGGCCTCCATCGGCGAGCGCCTGGCGGCGATCCTGCGTGCCAAGCGCGAGAGCCAGCCGCTCGCGGCGCGCTCCGCGGGCTGCATCTTCCGCAACACGCCCGACGCGCCTTCCGGGCGACTCATCGAAGAGGCCGGCTGCAAGGGTCGCGCCGTCGGCGCTGCGCGCGTGTCGGTCCGGCACGCGAACTTCATCGTCAACGAGGGCGGCGCCCGCGCGGCCGACGTGCTCGCGCTCGTCGAGCAGGTGCGGGCCGCCGTGCGCGTCCGCAGCGGCCAGGAGCTGGAGCTCGAGGTCGAGATCTGGGGCGGCGGCGCTCTGTCGTCGGAGGTCCCGGGACGCCGCGCGCCCGGCTCGCCGAAGGGGCTCGGAGCCGACCCCGCGGCGCACCCGCCGAAGGCCTCGGAAGGGGCCTTCCGCGCCTCATGAAGGATTTCCGCATTTCGCTTGATTGGTACCCTCCAACCGCAATATCTAGGGGCCTTGCTGCCAGCAGGGCCCCAGCGGTTGGGGGCCTTGGCAATTCCGGCAGCCCGGTCCTCGGCGGGGATCGGTGGCCGCCTTTTCGTGTGGGAGGGACCCTTGGTCGAGATGAGTGAGCGCGTGGAGCGTCCGCAGGACAAGAGCAGCCCCGGCGTCGCGCCGGCGCGCCGGATCACGGTGCTGGCCGAGGCCGGCCACCCGGCCGATCCGGTCAACGGCGACTTCTCGGAGAACGCCCTGCGTGTCCTCCAGAACCGCTATCTGAAGAAGGACGAGCGGGGCCATCTCGACGAGACGCCCGTGCAGCTCTTCCAGCGCGTGGCCGAGCACGTCGCCACCGCCGAGCCCGTGCACGCGCGCGGGCCCTGGAGCCGCAAGTTCTTCGAGGTCATGTGGGACCGGCGCTTCATGCCCAACTCGCCCACCCTGATGAACGCCGGGCGGCCGCTGGGCATGCTCTCGGCCTGCTTCGTCCTGCCGCTTGAGGACAGCATCGCGGACATCATGGAGACCGCGCGCCAGATCGCGCTGGTGCAGCGCGCCGGCGGCGGCACGGGCGTGGACCTCTCGCACCTGCGGCCGGCGGGCTCCATCGTCAAGAGCTCGGGCGGCACCACCGAGGGGCCGCTCTCCTTCCTCAAGATGCTCTCGGCGGTCACCGACGCCATCCAGCAGGGCGCGTTCCGGCGCGGCGCCAACATGGGCACCATGCGCATCGACCACCCGGACGTGCTGCAGTTCATCCGCATCAAGGAGGACCTCAGCAAGGTCACCAACTACAACCTCTCCTGCACCGTGCCGGACGAGTTCATGGAGCGCGTGCAGAAGGACCGCCAGGGCCTGCACGTCGTGGTGAACCCGCACGACGGCCGCCAGGGCTGGCTGCGCAAGTCGGACAACCGCGCGGACTACGAGGCGCCGGCCAAGCCGGTGGCGGACAAGGCCGCCTGGTGGACCACGGGCGAGGTCTTCGACCTCATCGTGCAGAAGGCCTGGCAGTCGGGCGAGCCGGGGCTGATCTTCATCGACCGCGTCAACGAGTACAACCCGACGCCCAACGTCGGCCAGATGAACAGCACCAACCCCTGCGGCGAGCAGCCGCTGCTGCCCTACGAGGCGTGCAACCTCGGCAGCCTCAACCTCGCGGCCTTCCACGTGCCGCCGGCCACCGGCGAGAGCGGCCGCGGCAGCATCGACTTTTCGCGCCTGGCCGACACCGTGCGTACCTGCGTGCGCTTCCTCGACAACGTGGTGGAGGCCAACAACTACCCCACCAAGGAGATCGACGAGATGTGCCGGGCCAATCGCAAGATCGGCCTGGGGGTCATGGGCTGGGCCGACCTGCTCTTCAAGCTGGACATCGCCTATGACAGCAGCGAGGCGCTGGAGCTCGCCGACAGCCTGGGCGCCTTCATCCAGAAGGAGGCCTGGGACGAGGACACGCGCCTGGCCGAGGAGAAGGGCTGCTTCAAGAACTGGCAGGGCAGCCGCTGGGACAAGGTGCTGGGACGCAAGATGCGCAACGCGCACTGCGTGACCATCGCGCCCACGGGCACCATCTCGATCATCGGCGGCTGCAGCGGCGGCATCGAGCCCATCTTCAGCCTGGCCTTCAAGCGCCAGGTCATGAAGGACAGCGCGGGCCGCGCCACGGTCATGTACGAGATCAACCCGATCTTCCTCGAGCGGCTGCAGGAGGCGGGCCTCGCGCAGGAGGACATCGACCGCATCGTCGAGCACGCCTGCGAGAAGGGCACGCTCGAGGGCTGCCCCGTGCGCCTGCCCGAGGGGCTGCGCCGCACCTTCCGCTCGGCCCGCGACGTCTCGCCCGAGTGGCACGTGCGCATGCAGGCCGCGTGGCAGACGCACACCGACGCCGCCGTGAGCAAGACGATCAACTTCTCCGCGGACGCCACCGCGGCCGAGGTCGAGCGCGCCTACCTGCTGGCCTACGAGACGGGCTGCAAGGGCATCACCGTCTACCGCGACAACAGCCGCGCTGGCCAGCCCATGGCGCTGGACGAGAAGTCGGCCAAGCCGGAGACCGCGGCGGCCCAGGGCGCCCAGGCCGCCCCGGCGCGCTCGGAGAAGGCCGAGAAGGACGCCATCGTGGACATGCTGCTGGAGGAATGAGCCGTGAGTCATAGCAATGGGGCCCGCATCACCGAGGGAGTGGCGCCGGCCGCGCCCACCGAGAGCCTGGAGCGCGAGGCCAAGGACAAGGCCGCCGCGGTCGTCGTCGCCTGGCGCGCGGTCGACTGGGAGGCGGTCGAGCGCGCCGACACCACCGCGCTGGCCGCGCTGCGGGCGGCGAGCGAGGCGCACGAGTCCGCGCGCCGCTTCCTCGTGGACGAGGCGGGCGAGCTCGGGCTGCGCCTGGCCGACGGCCTCGAGCACAAGTTCTACGCGCGCGAGATCGGGCCGCGGCTGCGGCGGCCCGCCGTGCTGGCGGCGCTGGCCGCGGCCGCCGCGCGCGAGGCGCACGCCGCGCATCCCGAGGCGGTCGACCCCACGCTCGTCCCGCGCCCGCGGCCGTCGGTCACCGGCGGGCACACCGTGCGCATGAACACGGGCTGCGGCAACCTCTACGTCACCATCAACGAGGACGCCGAAGGCCAGCCCTTCGAGCTCTTCAACCACATGGGCAAGGCCGGCGGCTGCGCGGCCAGCCAGAACGAGGCCATCGGCCGCCTCATCAGCTACGCGCTGCGCTGCGGCGCGTCGGTCGAGCCGCTCATCAAGCAGCTCAAGGGCATCTCCTGCCACCGTCCGGCCTGGGGCGAGGACGGCAAGATCTCCTCGTGCAGCGACGCCATCGGCAAGGCCCTCGAGAAGTACTACACGGCGCGCTCGGCGGGCGCGGCCACGACGGCGCGCGCGCCGGCCGCGGACGAGCTGCCGCTGGGAGTGGCCGAGGCACGCGACGCCGACCTGCCGCCCGAGCTGGACCGCCGGCGCCTCTCCGCCCTCATCGCCGCCTCCAGCGGCGCGGGGCGCAAGGGCCAGGACGAGTCGCGCGTGCAGGGCGCGTGCAACGACTGCGGCAGCCAGCTCTCCTTCGAGGAGGGCTGCGTGAAGTGCCACTCGTGCGGCTTCACGGAGTGCGGCTGAGGAGAGCGCCGGCATGAGAGGGGCGGCGGGGCTCGCGGCGTGATCGCGCTGCAGGTGGCCATCGTCGCGCTGGTGCTCGTCGTGGCGTGGGCGGTCGCCATCTGGAACCGCCTCGTCACGCTACGCAACCGCTACGCCAATGCCTTCGCGCAGATCGATGTCCAGCTCAAGCGCCGCTACGACCTGATCCCCAACCTGGTCGAGACGGCCAAGGGCTACCTCGCGCACGAGCGCGAGACGCTGCAGGCGGTCATCGCGGCCCGCGGCGCGGCGCTGGACTCGCTGCGCGCGGCGGCGGCGGCTCCGGGCACGGCGGCGGCCATGCAGGGCCTCGCCGGCGCCGAGTCGGCGCTGGGCGCGGCGCTCGGGCGCGTCTTCGCCCTGGCCGAGCGCTACCCGGAGCTGAAGGCCGACGTCCAGATGCGCCGGCTGGCCGAGGAGCTGACCAGCACCGAGAACCGCGTGGCCTTCGCGCGCCAGCACTACAACGATGCGGCCACCGAGTACAACACCGCACGCCAGGTCTTCCCGGCCTCGTTGCTGGCGGGCGCCTTCGGGCACGGCACCCCGGCCGCGCTGCTGAGCTACGAGCCCGGCATCGCCGCGGCGCCGGTGCTCGGCCTCGCGACGTGAACTTCTTCGAGAGCCAGGACGCGGCGCGCCGGCGCACGCTGGGCCTGGTGCTGCTCTTCGGCGCAGCGGTCGTGGGCACGGTGCTGGGCGTGCAGGCGGTCGTGGCCCTCATCCTGCTGGCCAACCGCGACCTGCCGCGGCACGGGCAGGGCCACGCGCCCGACACCACGCTGGTCTTCGTCGCCACGGGCCTCGCCGTGCTGGCGGTGGTCGTGGGCGGCAGCCTGTACAAGTCGGCCCAGCTGCGCCGCGGCGGACGCGCGCTGGCCGAGCAGCTGGGCGGCGTGCACCTGCACGGCGGCAACGCCGACGAGGACGGCCGGCGCCTGCTCAACGTGGTGGAGGAAATGGCCCTGGCCTCGGGCCTGCCCGTGCCGGACGTCTATGTCCTGCCCGACGAGCAGGGCGTCAACGCCTTCGCCGCCGGCTTCACCACGGGCGACGCGGTGCTGGGCATCACCGCCGGCGCCGTGCGGCTGCTGGACCGCGAGCAGCTGCAGGGCGTCGTGGCCCACGAGTTCAGCCACATCCTGAACGGCGACATGTCCCTCAACCTGCGCCTCATCGGCTGGGTGCACGGGCTGCTCGTCATCGGCCTGCTGGGGCAGATCATCCTGCGCAGCCTGCGCTACGCGCGCGGCGGCGGGAAGAAGGGCGGCGGGCTGGCGCTCATCGTCGCCATCGGGCTGGCGCTGCTGGTCCTCGGCTTCGTGGGCATGTTCTTCGCCAACCTCATCAAGGCTGCAGTGAGCCGGCAGCGCGAGTACCTGGCCGACGCGGCGGCGGTGCAGTTCACGCGCAACCCGGGCGGGCTCGCCGGCGCGCTCAAGCGCATCGGCAGCCTGGCGGGCGGCGGGCAGCTGCGCGCGCCCGCGGCCGCGCTCGTCAGCCACATGCTGCTGGCGGAGAGCCGGGGCGACTGGTTCGCGTCGCATCCGCCGCTGGAGGAGCGCATCCGCCGGCTCGAGCCTGGCTGGGATGGCCGCTATCCGCCGCTGCCCACCCGCGCGCGCCCGGCGCCGCCGCCGTCCGCCGGTCCGGACACGGAGGAGGAG